>JAJRWK010000270.1 GCA_024276795.1 archaeon
GTAGACTGGTCGGTATGGGATTTAGGGGGTCAAGAATCCTACCGGCAAAAATATCTCTCAAGACCAGAAATATTCAATCAAACGAAAGCATTGATTTACGTTGTTGATTTGCAGGATCCTCAAAGGTACGAAGAGGCTTACAACTATTTTGAAGAGATTTTAAAGATCCTCGTCAATGTTACCCCGACGCCAAGAATCTATGTCCTGTTTCACAAATTTGACCCTGATAAAGTGTCCAAACTAAGACCAGATTTTTATCGTGCAACCAAGATATTTCGACAAGCTGACAAGGTTTTAGGAACAAAATTCACAGGTTTTGCGACCTCTATCTACTCTGAATCTATCAGCCTAGCGATTCGAAGAATTCTGACAGAGAATTTTCCGGATTTATTTAGCCCAGCAGACTTTGCTAAGAAAAGGGCAAAACCCCTAACCAAACCAAAACCACCCGAGCCGAAAACATCGCCACAATCTACAATGACAGTTGAAACAACTCCGAAGGTAGTTGAGAAAAAACCAGAACAGAAAATGGTGGAGAAAGAAATCGCAAAAGCTATTCCTCAAGAACCAAAAGAGACACAGATTTACGAAAAACCACCGGAGCTTGCAGATATTGCTCCAACAATTGTTGATAGAGCAACGAGGGTTCTCAGCGACCGAATGAATGAATCACCAGAAATCGTTGGTGTTGTCATTCTGAACAAGAAAGGTGAGATTATTGTTGCAGTGGCGAAGTCTTCCACTGATGAGAAGAAGCTTAAGAAGATAGCAAAGGTCGTCAGAGGATTAGATATCGAAGTCTACTTTAATGAATTGGGAGACATCGAATATCGCGGTCTGGGCCATATTAGCTTAGGCGAGTTAGACATTTACTTTGCGAAGATATCGAATCAATATGCGATGGCAGTACTTGCAATCGATGTGTCGACGCTTATGTTGGAAAACGCCCAGAGAATGGTAAAAACCGTTCGGGACCTAATCAACTTGGGGGTTTCGCCAGAGGAAAAGAAGAAGGCCCCAACGAAGAAATTCACTAAAGACGATTATATGAGTGACTTGAAGAGCAGACTAAGGAGTATTGGCGGTCTTAAAGAGCTCTAGGCAAACGGGATAAAAGGGGGAGAAAAGCCTAGCCTCTTCGTTCAAGAGCAGTTTTCACATATTCTCAAGTATAATTGTAGCTAGTTTTTCAGCGATTTCTTTTGGGCTTCCCACAATGAATTGTTTCTTTCGTTCTTTTCCTTTTGAAGATTTTAGAGAATCGACGGTTGTGTGAGAACCTTTTAAGCCAACGGTTTCGGGATCAAGATTTAATGCCTTGGCATCCCAGATGGTGACCTTGTAACTCTGATCATATTCTTGCTTCAGGTAAAAATTCGGGAATCTTGGACTATTCACACCTAATTCTACAGAGACAACTGCTGGTTTCGGTATTGAAATGACTTCATAGCCCGTACTAACGCTACGTTTCACGACGAATCTTGACTGGATTTCATCGTAGTCAATTTCATGACAGTAAGTAGCTTGTGTCCATCCTAACCATTCTGCGATCCCGGGAGGGACATTACCTGTTCCACCATCAGATGACTCTTCCCCGCATATAACTAGATCCACGTCACCCAATTTCTTGATCCCGGCCGCAAGAGTGAGGGTGGTCGGGTAAGTGTCTGCTCCAGCAAAAGCTCGGTCACTTAATAAAATAGCATCATCAACCCCCATGGCCATGATTAGTCGCATGAAATCATCGAAAAAGGGGGGTCCCATAGAGATCGCGGTAACTTTTCCACCGTACCTTTCTTTCAAGGAAACCGCCGTTTCAACAGCGTTTTTGTCAGGAGGATTGATCACGCTTTCAGCATTGGCACGATCCAGCGTATTGTCTTCTTTGAGTGTGACATCTTCTGGTTTTGGTACAATTTTCACGCAAACAACAATATGTAATTCTTTGTTCATTCTTGTTTCCTCCCATTACTTCGCAGTGCTATATAGCCTTGCCTTGAGAGCCTCTATCAGCTCTGGTAACACGTCGTTTAGATCAGCGACGACGCAATAGTCAGAGTGGTCAAAGATAAGGGCTTCTTCGTCAATATTTATTGAAATTATTGTTTCTGCATCTTGAATTCCAGAAACAAAGTGAGCAGCACCGCTAACACCAACAATAATCGCAAGTTTTGGTCTCACAGTGACTCCAGTGGATCCGATTTGATGATCCCTCGATTTTAGTCCAATATCTGCTAGGGGACGGGTGACTCCGATTGCGGCATCAAGCAATTCTGCAAGCTCTTCCACTAGTTCGAGATTCGTTCCAACGCCTCTCCCGGCGGCAACTATTCGCTTTGCCTTCGAAATGTCCACGGATTCAACAGGTATTTCTTGCAATACTTGAGTGGTAATAAGATTAGGGGGAATATCAGAAGCAATTTTATGAATTTCTCCAGTTCTTGAAGTGTCAAGTTCTTGTGCAATAAGAACACCAGGGCGAATAGTGGCCATTTGAGGCCGACTGTGTTCGCACTTGATAACTGCCAAAATAGATCCCCCAAATCCAGGGACGGATCCGACAAGAAGTTCCCCTTCTGGTTCGATGTCTAATTCAACAACGTCTGCGGTTAGCCCCGTGTTTAGCCTAACTGCAAGTCTTCCGGCTAGATCTCTACCGTTGTGCGTTGCGGCAAGCAGAAGTATGTTGGGGCGATATTTTTCCACAAGATCAGTTACTACTTTGGTGTGTGCTTCCCACGAATAATGCATCAATGCTTCATGTTCGGCGACGTAGACTTCATCTGCACCACGATAAATCGCTTCTTTCGCAACTTCATCGAGGTTTGTGCCAAGCAGGACAGCAGAGACCCTAATTCCATACCTATCTCCGAGCTCTCTTGCTTTTCCTAAAATTTCCCAGCTGACACCACTTACTTTCCCCTTGGCGTGTTCTAAGATAACCCATATTCCTTTCCAATCGGTCGTGTTTGTGGGTTTCTTCGTTTTACTCATTGTCTCACAACCTTCTTCAGTTCATTTCTTTCTTTTCTGGGTTGAGCCATTTCCCATTGCGGTTCTGACTATTTCCACAACGTCACCTACACTGATTTTGGTACCAGTAGATTTGCTACTATCTTCGAAGTTTTGGATGCAGAACGGACATGAAGTGAAGAGAGATGACGCCCCGGTTTCACCCGCTTCACGTACGCGAGCATCAGATAGACGCTCTCCAGGCTCAATTTCAAAGAACATCTGTCCTCCACCACCTCCGCAACATAATGCGTTGCTTTTCACCCGATCCATTTCAATTAGCTGGACACCGGGGATGTTTTCTAGGATAGCCCGTGGAGCATCAAAAACATCATTGTAGCGACCGAGATAGCAAGGATCATGGTAGGTGATCTCTTGTTCCAGCCTTGTCTTGAAAGTTATCTTCTCGTTAGTGATCAGATCTTCTAAGAATTCGGTATAGTGAATGACTTCAGCTTCCAAGCCGTAATGGGGGTAGGTGTTCTTTATGAAGTCATAATCATGGGGAGAGATGGTTAGGATTTTAGAAGCACTTGTTGAGTTGAAGAGTTCTACATTTTTCTCAATAAGCATTTCGAGATAGGCCGTTTCTCCTGTAACCTTCACAGTTTCGCCGCTTGGGGGTTCAGCTATGCCCAAAATGCCAAAGTCAAAGTTTGTGGATTGTAGAATAGACACGAGGTCTTTGGTTACTTTTTGCAATCGCGGATCGTATGCATTAGGACCTCCAACGTAAAGAAGCACGTCTGTCCCTTGAGTTGCGTCTTTTAAATTGAGTCCAGTGGCCCAAATGGCCTTATTGGATCGAGGGTCTCCAGTTGGATTTCCTTCTTCGAGGATGTTCCAGAGTACTTTTTCGAGCTCTCGAGGAACATAGCGTTTTTGGAAGGCGTATCGTCTCAGACTAATTATGCTTTCAACAATTTCTACTTCTCTCGGACATCGTGTTTCGCACTCTTTGCAAGTTGTGCATTCCCAGACCAAGAAATCAGGTTGCAAGCCTAATTGGGCGAGGTGAAAGAGTTTTCTAACCGTGAATTTCTCGGTTTTTACTCGATTCAGCGGACATGTCGCGGTGCACGTCCCACATTGGTAGCACTCGCTGGGGCTGTATTCTTGGTCTAGGAAATAATTTCTCAATTCAAGGTCGACTTTTCGTGGTAGTTCTTTTTGTATCATTAGGAGCCCTCCTTTTTCTTAACGCTCTTGGATGGTGCTTGCGCGGTCTTCTTTTTTTCCTGTTTTTTTCCGTGGCCGTTCCCGTTTTGTTGTTGCTTGATACGCTTAAGCACTTCTTCCATTTCGTAGAGTTTCTTAGCTAGAACGATTCCTTCAGAGGCAGAGACCCATTGGAGTTGCAAACGATCTGGTTCTATTCCTCTATGAGTCAGTTTTTTCTTCCACTTCTGGAATCGTTCCAATGTGTGTTTGTTAGCAAAGTTGTAGTGGCAGTCTGAGCCCTTTTCCGTAAGTCGACAACCAGTTACGAGGACAGCTCCGACGTTCTTTTCAAAGGCATATTCGACGAATTTTCCAGAGACTCTTGCAGAACACATCGTTCGGATGATTCTTGATGAGGGGGGATACTGGATTTTCGAGATCCCAGCAAGATCCGCTCCAGCATAGGAACACCAATTACATGCAAAGACTAGAACCTTCTCCTCTGGTTCCTCGGCAAGAGCTTGGTCGATTTGGACCAGTATTTGTTCATCAGTGAATCCTGGCATTGTGATAGCTCCCGTGGGACAAACTGCAGCACAGCTTCCACAGCCCATACAAGCGGCTTCTATGACTCGATGAGCCTCCTTCTTAGCACCCTCGATTGCGTTATAAGTACAAACCTTTGCACATCTCTGGCATCCGATGCATATTTCTGGATCGATTTTTGCAGTTAGAGGCTCCTTTGTAACTGTGTCTTTTGCTAGAAGATCGGATGCACGAGATGCGGCACCGAGACCTTGTGAGATGGCTTCTTCTGCTAACACAGGCCCTCTTACGTTTCCAGCTAAGTAAACACCATGAACGGCAGCATCGAGGGGAGCAAGCTTTGGATGGAGTTCCAACAAGAAGTTATCTTCGGTCTTCGAAACTTTGAGAATATCAGCAATGTCATGCTCCGCAGGAGGACTAATACCCACGGCTAGAACCAGAAGATCAGTAGGGATCATAATTTCTTCATCGATGAGTTCTTCTCTGAAGCGAACGTATCCGTCTTCAAATGTTACGTATTCCTCTGGGTTGATGTCTTGCGGCATCTGGGCAAAGACCACTCCTTTCTCACCAGCTTCATAGTAGAGTTCTTCGGCATGTCTTGAAAACATTCGAATATCCTTGTAAAGCACAGTAACGTTCTTGCCTTGATCTCGAAGTTTTACAGCTTGATGGATCATTGAAGCACAACAATACCGGGAACACCCTCTATCGTTAAAGCGAGACCCTACGCATCCAATGAATGTGACATTCTCCTCAGACCGATTTTCGATGCTTTGCTCAAGTTCAAGATTCGTGATTACGTTGGGCTGTTTGCCATAATCGAAGCCTTGAGGGGTGTATGGAGTACCGCCGTAAGCAAGGACAATTGCTCCGATATCCAAGGTTTCGTTATTCGAAAGAGTGACATGGAAATTTCCCACAACACCCCCTATCGTTTTAACCGTGGTGTTTGTGTAGACTTTCACGCCGGCTTCCTTGACATCTTTTATCATTCTGTCAAGAACTTCTTTCGCGCTGACTCCGAGCGGTGCAAGTTCGTGCAACCCACGTAGCATGCCCCCTAGTTCGGGTTCTTTTTCGACTAGATGGGTTTCAAACCCTTGCTTGGCCAGATTCCAGGCAGCAGCCATTCCAGCTACACCGCCACCAATCACCAGGGCGGTCTGAGTTACTGGCAAATAGGATTCTTTGAGCGGTTCTAGTTTCTTAGCTTTTTCAACGGCCATTCGAACTAGGTCTACGGCTTTAACTGTTGCTTCTTGTGGAAAACTCTTGTGAACCCATGAGTTTTGATTA
>JAJRWK010000041.1 GCA_024276795.1 archaeon
AGCCCAACCATATGCCTAGGGATCATAAAACCCGCGATGACAGTATAGATTACGGTCATAAACAGAAGGAAGTTCCTGTCCAAGAGTGCCACTGGAAGTGAGCTTATTTCTGAAAACGTTAATATTGCAAGAAATGATGGGAAATATAGAGGAATCCCATATTTTGCCACGTTTACCCGAGAGCTTCGAGAGTAGGCCAACATGGCAGTTCCGAAGATAATAACTAGAAATCCTTTGAGATAAGACAATGTACCATTAGAATCGAGATATACCCCCAACAAGGTGAAGATAGCAAGAAAGAGGGAAATTGGAACAATTGTCTTGTTTTCTAACAAGCCTATAAAGACGATTGCAGTAATCTGCAGAAGCAGTAGAATGGGGACAAGTGATACTTCTTCTGATTTCAAGATTAGAAGTTCTATGAGCAGATATGTGAGATTTAGGAATAACAAAGAATTCAAAGCAATTCTATGTAAGGGATCCTCTCTTCTGTTGTGAAAGTAAAATCCAACCAAGAAAAGTGATCCGGCGAAAAAAGCAATAGACTCGAGGGAGACAATACTTACACCGATAATTTTCTCAATAGTGCTTGGAACTGCAAACAATGAAACTGAAGAAATAGAGATCAGTCTTCCTTCTACAGAGTATCGAGTAATTTCTGGAAGAAGTAGCATGCCAACTATGGAGGGAGGCAATGTTTCTGACGGGACAATATTAGGTCGTATCTTATGAAGAACAAAAAGAGCAACCATCATTGTTCCTGAAACGATCCAAATCAGGAGCGAGGATGAAGGAAGTCCAGTAATTTCAGTTCTACTAACCACCGGCCTAAGAAGTATGCTTGAGAGACTTAGAGGAATAAGTATTTCTACAAAACTAATAGGAGTCTTCTTGATTGAAAGAAGGAAAATAAAAGATAGTTGAAGTAGAGCAATTACGATTACAAATTCAAGCAGTTTTTCAAATCTGTTGACAACAGTTTCGACAGAAAGCGTCATTTGGAGGGCAATAGACCCATAAATAAGGCCAAAACTGAAGAAAACACCGTTCTTACTTTCAGTTGCTTCAACCCGAGCGATGTAGTAAATGAGCATTATGGAAGCGAGTGTAACGAGCAAATCACTTCCTACAGCGTTGGAAGGGAAGGTTACAAACTGCATATTAAGAAAAACTACGGTGAAAATGGTGTAAAACCATGTCTTATTAGGGACTACTGTCTTTCTCAAGATCAACCATGTTGAAACCAGAAGAGCGACGATCATGGATAGAAGGTAAAGTTCTCTGTATGTTTGTTTCCCGAAATACATTATATTAAGGGCAAAAACAATGACATTTATCCAGAGAATTGAGACTAACGAAACGAGTTCAACTGTTCTTTCTTTCTCGAAAAGACTTTGAGAGATAAAACTCGTAAGTGGTTGCTTGCTCATTGGCTTACCTCCTTTACTTGAAATGCAGATTGACTGTTGTTTTTGTTATCGTTGTTAATTGATGGGGATTTGGATGCCAAGAGAGGCTTTGCTCCAGTGATTAAGGACATACTTGTCCCTATAGACAACAGCCAAGATATACTGATGAGCAATACCGAAACTGGATGAAGACTTGGCGAAAAAAATAATAGATCAATTAGTGTGGGGATTGAGAGACCAGCGAAGATAGATAGGGAAGTCAAAGTAGTAAGAATTCCAACAAGCAAACTCAATTCCAATGCGATAAGAGGAATAACCATTTCTTTTCTTAAATCGGAAGGAATGTGATTGAGAATCACTATGAACATAAGAAAAGTAAAAATCACTTCGCTTGTTAGAAGATAGTTTCCCACCGTGCCTATCCCTTCAAAATAGGTAAACCATGAAGCAACTATGACAAGAGAAGCAAGAACTACGTTAAGTAAAGACTGTTTGAATAGTGTTACAGGATTGCCGCCACCCTTAATCTTGAGTGAGAGGTCTGCTGATTTTCGAAGCAACTTCCAGAAAGTTCGAGAGACGTTAGGATTGTGGGCCGCGAAGTAGAAATGCATCGAATTGAAAAAGAGAAAAATAATTGAAATGTTGAAGAGGAAATTGTTTAGAAGGCCGGGTTCAGCTTCTCGAGCGGAAATAAGAAACATGACCGAAAGTACAAGAATTAACCCGCTAAATTGAGACAAATTCGCGATTTTTTCAGAGGGCGAGACATGAGACAGGATTGAAATGCAGAGATGAAATAGGACAACAATGAAAAGGGGGAAAAGAGGAGTGGCAATGCTTGCTTCAAGGATAAAGAGAGTATTTGTAAAAATGATTGAGCCAAGTATGACGACTAGATAGAGATCAAGCCTCGCCTCTCGTCGGAGCTGGGAGTGATCAAATGATAAGAAGATTGCCTCAAATAAAACGAATGCACCAAGATAGAGTAGATATGAAAGAAGAGTGGGGCGGAGTAATCCTGGAAGAGCAGAACTCACAAATAAGATCGTATTCCAAGCGGTGCCGTATGGAACAGATTTGTCAATTCTTCTGATCCTCAAATACGCGCTACTCATAGCGATGAGTAGAGAAACTATGATGCTGATTTCGGCATAATACCAACTACCTAGTAAAAACGCTCCTAATGCGACGAGAGCGTTATTAATGACAACTATTCCGTTAATCTTTGTGCGAATTTGACGAAATATCAGCTGGTCCGAGCTCAAGTCTATACTAACAGGTATCGAGAGAGAAATTTCTAGGAGTTGATATTGGTTGACATAAGCCCAGAAAACAGCATAGTACCCAAACAACAGTATGGAATATTCAATGATTAAGAGGGGAACATAGAGGTCTGAGATATTTTTCGAATTCATAAAGAGAATGAGTGTAATGATGTGAGACAAGAGAGTAGAAACTGAAAACATAAAGTGTTGGAACGAAAGTGGTGCGTTCACTTTATTTTTGGAGAAAAGCCCCAGATTGAGGAGTGGTAAAAGGAAAAGTAGGATTTCGGCAACAAAGACCTTCTCTTCTGCAAATAACAGGATAAGGGGGAGTGAGACCGAGAAGATGAAAACGGGAGTCCAATTATTGTATCTCTTTATTGTAAAATAGTAGAACGCAAAAAAGACAAGAATAATTAAGGTATTAATTATGCTGCCAGTGTTGTCGAAATTATGGTTCAACCATAATAAGAGAGAATCGGAGGTCGTGGCTTCGACGATATAATAAATCGCAACAATTATTGATAATAATGAGAGTAAAGAGGATTTTGGCTTCTGATTTCCAATGATGAGAAGAAAAAACAAAGGAAGGAGACCCAAATAGAATAAGAGAGGAACAAGACCTTCAGAAGTTCCATATGTTGTTAGCCCAATGATGAAAAGGATCATTGCAGTGCTGAGTGTTGCTACTGTCGCAGCTATCACAGAAAGGGGGCTGTTTTTTTTCTCAGGGAGAGACGCAATACTAAAGATCCCAAGAGAGATGATGAGAATCATGTATGATGCAAAAATAACTCCAAGCAGTCTCAAAATAGTTGCTGTGGTTTGTTCTTGGGAAAAAATGACACTATACAAGTATTCATTATAAATAAATGTCGCACCCATGAAAAGCCCAATTGCCAAAATAAGAACACCACCAAATGCCAAGAGATATACCAAGGATAACTCAGCTAGCCATGACTTGAGTCTAAAGGACACAATTCGGTCTCCTTTTCGCAATTGGCGTGGTTTCTTTTTTCTCATCGGGTGTGCGGGAAACACAGATGCCTCTAATGGCTTGGTTCTGAGATCCTGTTCTTTATTGACGGAAACAGAAGATGAGTGAATCGTTTTGTCTGCTAGAATAGGATCCTCAGACACAGAGCTAGATTGAAGAATTCGAAGAGCCTCTTTTTGCTGAGAGATTTCTTCTTTGAGCCGGGTAACGTAGCCAAGAGAGTAGCGAATGTCACTTTCAATTCCTGTAGTATAACCAATGACATCTGTCAGGATTTGATTAGTTTCCCTAATGGAATGAGATAGTGCTTCTATTTGCGGAACAACGGTAGCTTGTTCCTTGAACCATCTCTGGATTGCATCTAGATTGTGCTCGATTCGTTCTAACTCTTCCAAATGCTCTATTGATTTTGATTCCCTTGCTTGAAGTTGATCGATTCGATCCTTTAAGGTCCGGGCTTCTAAAAAGCGCTCAGCAAGTGTTTTCCTCCATTCTTTCAACTCGATGGAAAAATCACTCAAGCGTTCTAGAAAGGTAGTCATTTGTTTTTCAAGATTTCTAAGTTTGTTATCATCTTGGAGATGTTGTATACCCCGTTGAATGTGTTTTTGACTGGAATCTGCTGAGAGCGTTTCATGTGGTTTCTTGTTTTCTTCATCTATGAGGAGATCACCACAGTTCTGGCAGAACCTCATATTAGGGGATGATTTGAACCCGCATTTTCTGCAGATCATTTCATTCATTTTCTTCTCTCCTTTGTGTTTGAGATGATGCTATTGATTGCTTACAGATTGGGCAATTTGGGTTAATTTCAAGCCATTGATCCAAGTGCGGTTTGTGGTACAATGTTCTGCAAGCATTACACTTACTTGCTTCGTATGAGGCATGTATTGGGCTTTTGCAAATTCCACAAATAGACAGTTTTTCAAAACATGTCTTGCAATATAATGAGGAAACATCTGTTTTCCTACCACATGTTATACATTGATCGAGCGATATGGAAATGTGTTCCGCAAGAGAAAACTTAGAAAGAATGGCCCCATCAAGCATGGGTTCAAGAATTAGACCTAGACCTGTTAGTAAATACATGGTTTCTCTGACTATGAAAAATGGCATGTTAAATTGGTTGCTAAGTGCTCTTAAATCAATTGGAGGGGATCGAACACTAATGGCTCCGAGAAGTTGTTTCTCGCGAGGGATTAACCTCACTAAGAGATGCTGACTTGATTCATCAGTAAGGACTCTTTCCAAATATATTGTATGATCCGAAATTTGTGCATCTATAATGCCTTTGCCGATCAATCCCAATGCCTGAAGTTTTGTATTTGATGGGAGATCACCAAAAAAATGAGACAGCTCCTCCAGTGAGGCGGAAGAATGGGTAATAAGATAGCCAAGAATCAGGAGTTCATTTCTGGACAAACCAAGACGTGTTGACAAGATAGGAATTCTGGGCTCAGAGATGAGTTTAATAGATTGGGCGGGGGAGATAACAAATTCTAAGTTAAGCTTAGTGGAAAGACTATCTAACAGCCTTTCAATTTTCGACTTATTAATGTTGAGAATTTCAGCAATGGATTTAACTGACGGATCTTCTAAACTCAAAACCCCACCCAGAACAGCAACCTCTTCTATGGAAAGAATAGGAAAAAGAGACCAGCTATTTTTCCAAACCTGATTAACAATCAATAAATCATCTTCAGTGATTATTCCTGTCAGGATGTGGGAAATAGCAAGAGCTCCAAGAAAGAGCTTTTCCGCACCATCTTTGTGTTGATTACTATCGACTATTTGAATGACATCCTGTCTCAATTTTCTGAGAGAGATCTCTTTATTCCGATCCAAGTACTCAACTAAGCCGGGTAAGACCTCGACTATACCATTGTGCCTGGCTTTTTCAAATACTTCATTGATTGCCTCTGGAGAAGGGTTCTGAACAGGAAGTTCAACAATAACTTCGTCAAATTCTAGGCTAATATTCCAATCATCAGTAAGAGAAAGCAGAGCTAGTAGCGTAATACAGTCTTTTGGATTAAGATGTTGAGAAACCTTGGAATGTGTAACAAACTGCAATATTTGAGAAAGATCTTGTAGGGCTATTGAAATGGGAGTTGATCCACGAAGAGCAAGTAGTCCGATCCATGATTTCAGAGCAATTCCAACTAGGTCATGGTTAATAATTTGTTTTTTGCTAAGCGGGAATTTCTCTGAATGGGAGGCAAAGAAAAGCTGACGGTATGGGTCAATTTTTGCCAATAAGGTGATTAATCTATAAAAACTAAGACTACGAAAATATTGTAATTTGCTGAAAAGTTCGCCTTGCAGAACCTCAATTCTAAATGAAGCCCATCCGTACAGATAAGCTTTTCCTAATCTAGCAAGAGTTGTTTGGAGTTCTTCACTCAACATTTTTGATAACTTGTCTATTGATACTTGGTAGAGGAGTAGGTTAAGCCCCCACGTAATATAGTCTCTTAAAGAGACATGAAATTCTCCTTCCGTGACAAGAGTGTCCGAAGGAGTTTTTCTTAGGGCGTATTTCTGATCTAATTGATAAATAACACCTAATGACACTAGGTCATCGAGCAATTGCTTCGTTTGGGTTTCTGAAATGTCAATGATTGATGAAACGGAGCTAGATCCAAGGCTTCCCCGTCCGGCTAGAAGGGCGATAATCGCAAGATGATTTTCGGAAAGTGTCTGTGCATCAGTGATTGGCATGGGCCTCCTCTCTTGTGTCGTCAGTCGAAGTTTGATCTTATACTTAGTACATGAAGGCATTTTATTTAAACGGATCTTAATAAGCCACAGAACTGGGAGAAGCTTTTGAAATCACACTTGATGTCAATATTGACTTCGGTTAGCACGATTGCGATGGTGAAACGGGTTTCGTTCACCTCAATATTTCTAATATTCTTAATGCCTATAAGAAGCAAATACGAGCAATATTTCAGAAAAGAAGAGATGAGAAGAAATGAAAAACAAGCAATCAGTTTTTCGTTCTAATCTTGTTTCTATACTGACAGTAGCACATCAAACCCAATTAGTTGAAGAATAATTATGCATACTCCTTCAAACGCGTCAAGTTGCAGATCATCTTTCATCAGTAGGTTAACAAAGAGAAGAATTGATCCAGAAAGCACTACCTGAACAATCGCATAAGAGTCGAGTCGAAATGGAGTGCCGATAAAGTAGAGGAAAATGCTTACTAGTCCAATCATGAAGAGAAGTGTTGCAGAAATCGATGAGAGGACATTTCCAAAAACTAGTTCTATATTTTCTTGAGCCTTCATGGCGACTCCCCATTCAGGCAGGGATCCAAGAAAACCCACAATAATGGCTATTTGAGCCTCGTTCAATTCTAGTCCACTGGTTTCTGCTTCGTGGATTAGTATTTACGCTCCGTTGGCTAAAAGCTCACCAGCAATTATGATCCCAACAAGGCCAAGCAGAAGAAATTTGACGATGATGCCCCATTGTAGTCTTGCATCTTCTTTAAGACGTTCTTTCTGCTCTTTTGACATGTCTGGTTGAAGTGATTTGTCAAGGGCGATGAAGACCAAATATGCAATATATATTGCGACAGTGCCTACAGAATACAAGACGGGAATTATTAGAGAGGTTTGTCCCGTTTCATCAACAACCAACTTCCCAGTCAGTCCCTCGGCAAGATTAAAGACTAATAGGAAAATTCCTGTCAAAAACGCTACAATCATTAATTCTGACTCATACCTTAGAGTTGTTACTGGAACTTTTATTTTTCCTCCATTGGAAAGACTTAGCATGACCGTTACGACCCCGAAGAGAAGAGTATTAGCCCCGGCAACTATTAGGACTGTTAGTATTCCGATATTGGGCTGTCCTCGCACAATCAGCAGGGTCGCGAGGATCAATTCTGGCAAAAAGGCCATCATCATTCCTAAAACTCCGGCAGCATAGCCACCTATCCCTATTCTTTCAGCCAAAAGAGTCAGCCCCTCTACGGCCCACTCCGTTGGCTTTATGATCATCCATAAAGCAAGGATAAATCCAACAGTAGCTACAAAAATTGGTGAAACGTCTAGGAATCGAATGAATGCGTAGAATCCGGCTAAGAGTAAAACAAAGAGGCTCTCTATTTTTCCAAGTTTTAAAGACGGACTATGATGGTGAAAGTCGCTCATACAGTCGCCAAACCAACTTGATTTTTTTTAAATCTATATAATAATTTGAAAAGAGAATTGGTTGCATCCAAACGGAATAACACCTATGTTTTCTTGCCACTAATGGCCAACAGCAACGCAATTCAAAAAAAAAGATTTGGAAAAAAGATAAAACAAGGTATAACGTCTCTTGTTGTATGTCCTCTCGACTGTACCTCACTTTACCTTTTCTTTTTCACAGAAGTTCTGGAAACTATCACAGCTAGAATAGAGAAAATAACTGCAGACAAGCTGGCATCTAGAAACTGAGAAGGGCTCTTGTTTATGTCATCCGTAGATGGAGATCCTGGTGTTTCTGCTGTTGAGGAAGTAGGGTTCGTCTTAGTGGGTGTAGATGTAGACGAATCTGTATCCGTATTGGTTGATAGCGTTGTTTCTGTTGAAGTGGTTGAAGTAGATGTAGTTGACGTAGAAGTTGTTTCCTGGTTCAGGCTTAGATAAACAGTTACGCTGTCCCAGGCATAGTGGCCGAATGAATCTGTGCCTCCAATTGTTATGTTGTAATAGGCTTCCTGATATGGTAGCGTAATTACTGCAAGATTCGCAATAAGCCCACTTGCTAATTCTGACCCATTGACATACAAAACGAAGTTACCCACGGTTGCGTCGGGATTAGGGTCTGTTCCGACCCATTCTATCCTCACTGTTTGATTAGTAAGA
>JAJRWK010000271.1 GCA_024276795.1 archaeon
AAATGTTACCTCAATCTGGGGTACTCCTCTGGGAGCGGGAGGAATGCCTGTTAGATAGAAGCGGCCAAGAGAAATGTTGTCTTTGGCCATTGCTCGTTCTCCTTGAAGGACATGAATTTCAACTTGGGTCTGGTTGTCGGCAGCTGTTGAAAAGATTTGGCTCTTTCTCACAGGAATCGTTGTATTCCGTTCAATGATCTTGGTGAATACACCCCCGAGGGTTTCTACGCCCAATGACAGAGGAGTCACATCTAATAATAAGATGTCTTTCATTTCACCAGCCAAGATAGCAGCTTGAATAGCCGCACCTATTGCAACCGCTTCATCAGGGTTGATGCCTTTGAAAGGCTCTTGGCCGAAGAACTCCTTCACTGCCTTTTGAAACATTGGCATTCTAGTCGCTCCACCAATAAGTAGAACTTTGTCAATGTCGCTTGTGCTGAGGCCAGAATCCTTCAAAGCTTGGCGTGTTGGTCTCATGGCTCGCTCAATCAAGTCTTCTGTCATTTGCTCAAATTGAGACCTTGTTAGTTCAATATCGATATGTTTGGGTCCGGAAGCATCAGCTGCAATAAACTGAAGAGTAATTCTGGTCTTGGGCATGGTTGAGAGCTCAATTTTGGCTTGCTCAGCGGCTTCTTTGAGTCGCTGCAAAGCCATGCGATCTTTTGAAAGATCAATTCCATGTTTTTGTTTGAAATCTTCAATCAGCCAGTCCATGATTCTGCGATCGAAGTCAGAACCTCCAAGATGGTTATCTCCCGACGTAGCCTTTACTTCGACTATTCCTTCTCCTACTTCAAGAATGCTGACATCAAAGGTTCCGCCTCCGAGATCAAGGACGGCAACAGTTTGTTCTTCTTCTTGCTTGTCAAGTCCATAAGCAAGTGCTGCTGCTGTAGGTTCGTTAATGATACGCAGAACTTCAAGGCCAGCAATTCTTCCAGCATCTTTTGTAGCTTGACGCTGAGAGTCGTTGAAGTACGCAGGAACAGTGATAACTGCTTTCGTCACTTCTTCTCCCAAATAAGCTTCAGCATCTGCTTTTAGCTTTTGCAAGATCATTGCAGAGATTTCTTGTGGTGTATATTCTTTGTCGAATATTTTAACACGATAATTGCTTCCCATCTTTCGCTTGATTTCGATAACAGTATTCTCAGCATTAGCGATAGCTTGACGCTTTGCAAGTTGCCCCACGACTCTAGTACCATCCTCATTGAAGGATACGATGCTGGGGCAAAGCCTACCCCCTCCAGCAGTTGGAATGACTACTGGTTGTCCATTTTCCACGATTGCGACAACAGAGTTTGTTGTTCCCAAATCAATTCCGATTACTTTTTCTTTTTTGCTCATTCTTGCCACCTCTATTCTTGTACTTGTGGTTCTTCAACTGGCGTAGACTTAGCTTTATACACAGCAACTTTTGCTGGTCTCATGACTAATCCATTTCTCATGAAACCCCGGAAGACAACTTCAGCAATGGTATTCTCAGGATATTCGCTGGATTCAATTGTATAAAGAGCTTCATGATAAACAGGATTGAATGAAGTCACACCTGTTTCAACTGGTATTTCTTCAACCCCCTCTTGTTTAAGAAGCTGAAGTAATTCCTTATAGACAAGACGAAATCCCTCCAAATGTGCTTCTGGAAGTTGGTCTCTTGATTTTTCAAGGGCTCTTGAAAAACTGTCCACAATGCTGAGAAGTTTGGTTAACACCCTTGAACCTTCTCGGTTCAATTGATCCTTGACGCGTTTTTCGACCTGATTCTTATAGTTGATCTTGTCTGCTCTTTCGCGTTTCCAGTTTTCCAGAAATTCATCGCGTTCTTGTTTCAGTTTCTCAAATTCACTTTTCGCTATCGAAATGTACTCTTCTTGGTCTTGTTCTTGCTTTTGTGCCTCAACTTCATTTACAGAATCTGCTTTGTTGTCGTTGGTTGCACTTGTCTCCATTCCAGGATCTGACTTCGCCTTTTCATTACTCATGAAACCACCATTTTCCCCGTCCTAAAGTTCGCCGAAAAGACTACCTCGTGAGGGCTAGGGTCAATACAGAGTAGTTTACCCACGGTATATTACTGATTTGACCCATTTTAATGTTAATCGATAGAGACAAACCAAAAATGTGGAAGATCTTGGCAAACCATGCTTTGTTTACACAGAAATAGATCCCTTCCTAAACTCAGTTTTTCCGATAATGGAGTTTATTAGGAAAGGTTGATTGCGTGAAGCGCTGGATTTCCCTTTTTCGAGTGCATCTTGAATTTCGCCTTCATCCTCAACTCTTATTCCTTGCGCCCCCAATCCAACTACGGCCTTGTCATAATCAGTATGAGCAAGCCTTGTAGCCACATCTGATCCAAGAATTATAGTCTGGTCACGCTCAATCTGAGTCCAACCAGCGTCATTTCCAATGATCCCAACAACTCCAATTTCGTGCCTCGCAAAAGTTTCCCATTCCATAAGAGTATACCCTACAGAACCGTCTCCATAGAAAACCCAAACTTCAGACTCTGGGTCAACGAGTTTTGCAGCTAAAGCGAATCCACCACCTGATCCCAGCGTACCGAAAACACCTGGATCTAACCAACCGAGCGGTTTTCTGGGACGTACAATATAGGCTGCAGAAGCAACAAAGTCACCACCATCACCTATGAGAACTGCATTGTTACCAATTTTTTTCTCAATCTGAAACAAGAGTTTGAGAGGGTTGATATGATCTGTTTTTTCTTGGCTCATCTGTAGAATCTCTTTGTCTCGCTCGGCGTCTCGTTCTTTTAGCTCTTCAAGCCATTTACTCCATTTTCCTTCAGCTGGCTTCCAGTCAACAATTAATTTACTAAAGAATTCGAACACGTCAGAATAAACCTTTAAGGTGGGAGAAACATTCTTGGAGAGTGTTTTCTTATTTCGATTGATAGCAATGATATTCGCTTGTCGGTTAAAGCTATAACCATAGTTCAGGCGAAAATCGACGGGAATTCCAGCTAAGATAATCAGGTCAGCTTGCTTGAGCGCGTTTCTGCGGTTATGGCGGACATGTAAGGGATGATCACGTCCAAGTAATCCCCGAGCCATTCCAGACAAATATGTGGGAATGCCGAGCTCTTCAATATAAAAAGCTAGTTCGTGAGCCTTCCGAGGCTGGGAAAGGGCTTGGCTACTAACAAGAAGGATTGGTCTGTTAGATTGTTCGATAAGTTCTTTTGCCTTGGAGACTGTGGAAGGCTTTGGTTTTGGGATTTTGATGTTGATAGGAGAGGGGATAAAATCAGAAGGATGAGCAGAAAAGAGTTTGTTCAAATGTCTTCTCAAATATAGACGAGTCACCTTTGCCATGATTGAAGAGGAACGAGGAGCATTGGCAAAGTACCATTCAGTAACAACGTCTTTTGGATAAAGAACGTCAAGAGGAAATTCCAGAAACACGGGTCCCGGGACATCAGACATTGATATTTCGAAGGCTTTGCTGAGAGCAGGAAGAATTTCGCTAATTTTCGTTATCCTCTTTGTCCATTTTGTAATGGGTTTCATGATAGATATCTGATCAATGTCTTGGAGAGCGCCTCTTCCGCGTAGAATCGTTGCAGTAGCACCACCCAAGATGATTACAGGAGATTCTGCCAAGGAGGCGTTTTCAATAGCAGTTATAGTGTTTGTTACGCCAGGACCAGCGGTAACTGCCGCAACGCCGGGGACACCAGTCAGTCTTGCTGTGGCATCTGCCGCAAAAACAGCAGTGGCTTCATGACGAACATCGATAACGCGAATGCCTTGCTTCTCACAGCCAACCAAAATGGGGGAAATGTGGCCACCACAAAGCGTATAGATGAATTGGACTCCGTTGTTAGCAAGAAAACTTGCAATCAATTCCCCTCCACGGGGGATAGATTCTGTTGTTTTTTCCATAAATCCTATGGCGGAACCATAATAAGAAAAGATTTTGACAATAAACCAAAGGAGCGACCAAGAATTATCCAGCGACAACAATCGGGTTTTGAGAGGACCGAGACGGTGAAACCCTAGCTTTTGGAAAAAAATTTTACAACCAAAGAATTCTTGATGGCATAGGGCAATTACTTTATTGAGATGTTTGATTTTGAAGAAATCGAAGAAGTATTCACAGCCCTCGCAAGGGAGCTAAAGAATGCCAAGGGCAAAACTTTGGAAGAACTGCTTCGAGAAAAAGAAAAACAAGATCGTTTGAAAGCCAAAATGCTAGAAGAACAAGTTTCAGAAGATGCTAACGTAAGCCCACAGCAGGATCCATTTAGAGGATATGATCCAACAGTAACCGATTTTCTTCAAAGATGTAGAACAGAGGAAGAGGGAATTGAAATTGTAACGTTTCTAATAAAACAAAAAGAGTTGGATGAGCAAGAAGGCAGGGCAATTATCGAACAAATACGCGAGAAAGGAATTCGCTCTTTTGGGGAATATCGTCGAAGCGGGTATTATGATAAACAGGCAAGAAGAAAACAGTTCCCAAGAACCCACAAAATAAGGAAGAAAGATTCAGAACATGAATTATTGGGATAATGACTGGCATCGAAATTCCTAATGTTCTATCGAAACATCTAAAATTATTTTGTCCAAGTTGGTGTTGTTGAAGGGCCGGTGGTCTAGTGGCTATGACGCCGCGCTTACATGTTCTGCCATGACAGAACGAAGAAACGCGGAGGTCGGTGGTTCAATTCCGCCCCGGCCCACCAGCAAGTCTTGTTTTTTACAGGAGAAAATAGGACAAGGTGATTTAGTCTAATGGAATTCTGTGACAACTGTGGATCCATGATGCAACCCCGAAAGGAAAAAGGAAAGAAGCTTTGGGTCTGCCTTTCATGTGGAGAAACAAAATCAGCGGAAAATGATTCTCAAGAAAGCTTATCTTTTGCAATAGACCATTCTGATCCAGAAAAGGGAAAAATGCTCGTCGTGAAAGATGAAGAACCAATAAGAATGCACCCCACAAAAGAAATGGAATGTCCCTCATGCAAAGAAATAGTGCTTGTCGAGTATTGGGAATTACAGACACGGTCAGCAGATGAATCTCCAACTCGATTCTTCAAGTGTGAAAATGGACACACTTGGAGAGAGTATGACTAGAGAAAAACCTATCAAGAGCGGGGAAATTCTATTATTGGAAAATTAAGGCGATTCGATGTCTACTGAAGAACTACAAGGAGAGGGCAAAAAAACAAGCAATTCCCCGTATCTTGATGCAAGATTAGCGGAGATCCCTCCAGGGTACACAGGTCGATTTCGAATTCTCGCAACCATTGTGAGCCTTGATGGAAATATAGTGCAATTGGACGACGGAACAGAGATTCTTTCCGCAAATATTGGTAGAAATATCGATGAGGAGTTGCTAAGAGAAGGTTCAAGTGTAAGAGCGTTTATTTCCTGCACAAATTTGAAGTCCAGCGATGAAGTAGCATGGGTAGATATCCTACAAGATTTTTCGAGCGTTGATAGAGAAAAATACTGGCAGATCGTCAAGTGGGAGAGAAACTTGAAAGGTTTTCCCAGTTTTAGGAAGCAAGAAACAGATACTTGAAAAAGCAGGAGATGAAAGCGTGAAAAAACACCTTCTTCCAAATGAGATAGACGCCTTGAAGTGGGGCTTATACAATTTCGATGGCATAGAATTTGACGTAAGAATTGCTGTAGACGGCGTCCCCGTTATTCACCACGATCCAGTAACGACTAATGGGAAAATAATCGAAAAAACACCATCTGCTCAGCTGGCCAAAAAAGGTATCCCTTTACTTCACGAAGTGCTCAGCGACGAATTCATTCTACAGTGCTTACGAGGAGAAATTCCTGAAAAAACGTTTTGGATCGAGATAAAAACACCTTGCAAAAAGAAAGATAACAGATTCGCGGCAGATCCGGAAACATTTGCAGAAATCATTACCAACCAATTGTCTGCAATGAGACCAAAGCTCGACACCGTCAGGATTATTGGATTCAACAAATCATATCTACATGTGTTCAGCACCACAACCCCATTCAAAGCCTACCCCATTTTACCAACAATCAATGAATGCGTTTCTGAGAAAATGATGGTAATAAGAGCATTACCGGGCTTCTTGCGACATTCACTCCTATGGCACGCAAAAGAAGCAAAAAAATTAGGGTTCAAAGGCTTACTCTTCAGTCAATTATACGTCAAGGGGGTTCTCAGTTTACGGCATGTCAAATATAAGAACCTACTCAAACTTCAGTCCAACCAATTTGAGCTGGGAGTAGACACAAAAACACTCCAAGATGAACAGACATTTCGCATGATTCACAGATTTACTGATCTGACTACTCCCCATCCACGACATGCAATGAATGGCGAGGGAAAGATTATTGCCCATAGAGGCGTTGGTATTAAAGGGACAACTCTTTCCCAGAAAGAATGGCAATCATTTCAGGAGAGGATGAATGAACTTTCTTAGAAAACAAGACTTCCATAAGCGGAATAATAAAACATAAGTCTAAAGTCTATTCTTGACACTGAGAACACCAGTAAACAGAACGCTGTTGGAATTTAGTCTTCTGTATCACACTCGAACAACTCGGACATGGAAATCCAGCTTTTCCATAAACTAGGAATCTTTCTTGCATCCGGCCCCTTGCACCTTCTGCATTGGCGAAACTTTGAATTGAAGAACCCCCATAGTTCAATGCAGTTGCTCCAACTTGGACGAGGGCTTTTGCCAATCGATGAATTTCGGACTTATCTAAATTCCCAATCTTTCTAAAAGGATTGAGTTTTGCAAGGAAAAGAGCCTCATTTCGGTAAATATTTCCGCACCCTGCAATGACCTTTGGATCTAGTAGTTTTGCACAGATTACAGAACGGGGATATTTTTTTAAGCGCTTTTCAAATTCTTTGATGTCAAATGCTTTGTCCAATATGTCCGGTCCCAACTCCTGAAGACTGGGAAGCGAAAACATAGTTTGAGAGTTACTATAAACTCTAAAATAGCCAAAAGTTCTGACGTCTTCGAAGATTGCCACGCTACCGTCCAGAATGAACATCAATTGAATATGAGGACTAAAAAAAGGATGAGCTGAGAATTCATGCGTTACCTCCTTCCTTGAAGTAGATATTTTTGCGCCATGTTTGTTGAGATGAAAAAATTCCTGACCTTCTACAGGATTGCTACTCACACTTGTATTTCCATGAGACAAAGCATTCAGAGGTGGATGTTCAACAGAGAAGCCAAGTTTTTCAAAAAGGCTTAGCTTTTCGGTTATTGATGAGCCCCTAAAATCCACCAAGAGGGTTTGTGACTTTGAAAAAGATGCCAAGTCCTGCCCTATGACTTCAGATTCATAAACAAACCATCTCCCAGACATGCCCAAGTGATTGAGCGCACCCATGGAATTTTCAAAAGTAAATAGAAGCCATTTGCCCCTTCTCACGATCTGTCTCAGAGAAGTACCCAATAGGTCAGAAAATAGCGATGCTTGTTGAGAGTATTTTTCCCGATTAGAATATGCTATTGCGCGAATAGTTTGTCCTGTTATCCTCTTCAATCCACGCCTAACGATTTCCACTTCCGGACCTTCTGGCACAACGATGTATATTTCATCATATTATAGGTATGTTGAGATATTTCCACCCGCAAGGCAAATATACCGACCAGTCGGTATGTTAACTGGGGATATTTCTATGAGTCCGGGAAGCAGACATGAAGTGACAAGGCAAAAAATCGTCGATACAGCCATCTCACTGTTTCTCCAAGGAGACTACAACATGGTCTCCATAGACAAGATTGCCAAGGAAGCCGGGGTCTCCAAAGGT
>JAJRWK010000272.1 GCA_024276795.1 archaeon
CACAATATTTATTCGAGTGGCATTATTATATCTAGGAACTTGAGAACCAAATTCTTCAGGATTAACCCAGGGAAAATTCGCTAACTCTACTAGAGCAAGGGCTTGTTTTTCAAGATCATCCTCATCAAAAGGCTCATCTTCGCCCATGAAACCAACACTGGGATCTTTCTTATTTTCTACCACCATGCTTACCCCACAGACCACACCTACTAATAATTCTTTGTACACTGCAGTATAATTTTAGGGGTTACTCTGGTATTTCCGATTGTTTCTTTGAATCTTAGTTGGATGAAAGGTGGAGCATTCTCTCCTTGGCAATTTTCCAGAAAGTAGGCTCTCCCCCCAATAGCTCAGTCAGTATCTCAGCTAGTTTCATTGTTGAAATCAAAGGTGCAACACTTTTTCTCCAAGAGTGGTTAAGTAGTGCTTCTCCTATCGTAAGATAGGAATTCGTTTGGTAGCCACTTGATTCTATGGGCAGAGCAATCCTCACATTTGCTCTTCTCCCTTGCATTTCAACAGTAGCGTGGGAGTGAAAAAGATCTTCTAGTTTTCTAGCATGGTCGGGGTCGATTCTGAAGGAAAGGATTTCGACCAATGGATTTCCTTCTTCAAATTCAAGAGGCGAGTCTTCGATCACTAATCTTGTTTCGCAGAGACGTAATATCTCTCTTAAATTTTTCAACAATTCTTCGAATTGATCTTCATGTGATCTTTGAAACAGACCAGGTCGCCCTTCTGTTTCCCAATCAGTTGGTCTAAAACCCGAAATCAGAATTCTCTCGAAATGCTCAACTATTCTTGGAACGAACATTTGGATTTCTCGTTCGAGTTCAGCTAGGTTCTGCTCAGCTGTGAAAAGCATTTTCAAGGGTCTTTGTGCTTTTTTCACAGAGGAAGAAAGGTACTGGTTGATCGTTTCATGATTTTTAAGGGAAGATTTGATAAGAAATTCAATTTCTGGTACTATCTGATAGTTGAAATCAAGCATCAAACGCTCAAACTGTCTTGCAGATTTTTTGGATTTGTCTTGAACAAGTCTAAGTAATTCCTGGATAGCTAAGGAATATTTTTCTATTGCTTGAATTGTTTTCTGGGTTGTTTTGGATGATGAAAATGTGAGCACGGGGTCTTCCAAGAGAGCTTGTTTGAGAGTTGCTATGTTTTGTGCAATTGTTTCAATAGCACTCGTTACTTTCTTTGGGAATTGATTTGCCCTTAATAGATCCAAGAGTTCTGTTGCACTAGTATTGTTAAAATCGGCAAAGATTGTGACTGCTGAGGCATGTGAAGTAAGCAAGTCTGCGAGTTTGGCCAATGCCAAGGACGATAATAAGATATCATAGTCCCCCAGTAGCAAGAGAAGCTCATTTGGCGTTATTCGTTGATGTTTTGCTGAAAGTAATATTCCCTCAGGCGATTTTATAATCAGAGGTTCTTGGCCAAGAGATGGTATCAACGGATGAAGTTTTATTTTTCCTTGACTAAGAATATTTTCTCCTTTTTTCACTGACGGACTTGTCCACTTAACTTCAGCATCGCCTATGTAGACACTTAATTTGTCTTTCCTTGCCCATGAGACTAATATTTCAAAAGTGGATGGGAAATACTGGGAAAAATCGATTTCTTGAGTGCCAAAAGCAACGCCAAGATCGCTCAGTATTGATCCCAAGGTAATTAGTGGCAGGATTTCCTTGTATTGGTTGAAGAGCGTCCGGGCAAAATTGTCTTGATGAGTGGATCCAATCATAAGAGCGTTGATTGAGTTGACAATAGCTTCTGATAGGCCTTCTAGAGAAGCATCAACAAGCAAAACTCCTAGGAAAGGCGATAGTTGAATTTTCCTTCGACTGCTTGATGATAATTTGAAGAAGGCTTCCCATTCTTTTTTCCACTTTGGGGTCTCGTCCGGTATGAGGGGCTTGCCCTTATTTGCGATGTCTTTGAGAGAGGCAAATTCGCTAAGAATGACTCGAATAAGTGTCTGGCTGGCTCCATCTATGGCAACGGGGTAGAGCATAGAAAAGAACTTCTTGAAAAAACCAGAAAGAACAATGGCATTTTCTGGAGGAAGCTGCGAAGAGACCACAGACATCAAAATGTCAGGCAGGGTAGGTGGCAGATTTTCTTGAATAAAGCTCGAAAATTCTTTGCGAATGGTGGTTTCAGAGATTGGTAGGAACGCGATGAGAGGATGTTCAGATATGGATGTGATTAGAGCCTCTCTAAGAAGTTTTTCTTCAAGAACTGTTATTATGCGATGAGAATCTGCTATTTTTATTTTTGCGAGTTCCGTTTTGAGTTTCTTGGCAATCACGGTTTTGATGGATTTTTGAATGAGTTTGTATGCTTCTTCTTTTTCAGGTTCTATGAGTTGATTGAAAATCGTAATTACTTGATAGACCAATTCTCGTGGTCTTTGGCAGTAGAAAAGGCTTATGGGATGTTTCGCTAAGACTAACCCGATGAGTTCGTAGCCGAGATTTATTTCCAACTCATGACGTGAAGTTTTTCTGAGTACTCCTTTTTCCCATAGATTTGTTCTTTTTTTGAGCTCTCGTTTGCTCTTTAGGAAAGAAAGCGTTTTGCTAGATTTGGGATTCGAGAGTAACTCCTTAGCTACTTCGAGAATGGTTTCTTCAATGATTTCGTTAGATGAAGGGAAGTCTATCCTTAACTTAGACAACATGAGACTGTTAATGAATGCTTGAATAATGTGCCGAAATGGGATGGATTTTCCCTGAGATGCGAATTGGGCGATATTTATCATTCGGGACAGTTGCTGTCCAAAGGTAATCGCGAGGTCCTCAACTATCCGATCAAGCATGGGATCAGGATATTCCTCTGTGGTGTATGATAATAGGTAAGTAATGACGATGGGCTCCCCTTCATCAGTTTTTAGAGCAAAGGTGCCAAAGCGCGTCTGATCAGTAGTGCCCGTCATGAAAGAAGAGTCTGTGTTAGTGATTTCCGATGTAACCATGCTCTTTAGTGCTGGAATAGTTGAGGAAAGAATTATGGGATCTAGATTGCTAGCTACATTGCCAATTTGACCGAGTTGGAGACCGCTTTGGGAAGAAATCGTAATCAATAGGTTAGGCACTGTAATCCCCATTTACATTGAAGCCGGTAAGTTATAAAACAGTTTACTGGGGGGTAGAATAAATCTAATCACACCTCTTGACGGATGCACTAAAGTTAATTTCTGAGAAATGCTCACACAATAACAAAACCCTTCCAGAAAAGAGAAACAGATGTGTATTGTAACTAGTTGCACGATTGCAACACTAGTTTTGGGAGATATTCTTGTCGAAATCCTTTTTCACCAGACAGTAATAGACGAATCGCAAAACATCTCAGCTATTAAGCGCTTCTCGTGGTCTGACATGACTTGGTCTTGGAAGAAGGAAAGATTGTACATGAGTGCAGCAATAGCTAGATAATAGCTGATCGGTGGGACACCATTGTAGAGCTTTTTCAAAGGACTACCACCAATCTGAGCAAGAGTTTTCTCGTATCCTTTCATGAAGCAAATGAGTGAAGCAATCGTTTCTCTCGAGTAGCCTTGTTTTGTGAACTCCTCAAAGGCTTGGTCAATGAATGCTAGAGCTATTTCAAAAAGCCGGTCTTGAATAATAAGCTCTGCGGGTTTGTACAAAACGTATGAAAGAATGCCTTCACCGAGAAGTATTAAATCACTGGTTAGCTGATCTCCGGGGAGAATTGACTGCATTCGGATGTATTCGGGATCATAACAAGCGAGAGCCACATAGCCTCCTTTTGATTTTCTTAGCTTGTTTTCTTCTCGCTGGGAAAGTTTTTGAATTGCAACTTTTTCTTCGTCTGTGAAAGGATAAGCATCCAAAAGATGGTTTAGAAGCAAGTTTGTTTTTTCAATAGGAGTCCTTCTCTCGTCCTTGCCGTGAATTGAAGCACACACTCTTCCTAGTGCAAAGTTCACCAGCGATTGTGAGACATCTATTTCAGTAGGTTTTTCCCCGACGGGAACTTCGTATGCTAGTGCTCTCAAGTGTTCATAAACGCCAATGATTTCAGCAGTCTGGATATCTTTTTGCTTCTTTAAGCGATTGGCTAATGCCTTATAGGTCTTAACTTCGTTAGCCATGTGTTCAATTCGTTCAAACTCTCTTACAACAAAGTCCACTTTAAAAGAACCTTGGTCTGTCAAGTAGATGGCTTTCACATGATATGTATAAGTGTTTTTGAATTGTTCAACGAGGAAATCCGTGGTTTGAACACTTACATATCGAACTGAAGACCCATCGCTACCTACAAACATAGGTTTGAAAACTTCTATGAGATCCTCTGCAATTTCCATTATTTCATTCCGACCACAGACCCGATGCCACAGCGGGCTGGATTCCACATTTTCCTGTGTCACTTTAACTCCCAGAGCGATTTTTAGGAAAGGCCCTGTAGAAGCCTTCCCTCTTATTAATTAGCACTTACATCCTAATGAACCTTGTTATTTTCGAACTAATCAAGAACAATATGCAAACAGCCTTAGAGCAAGAAGAGCACCCAAGCAAAGCTAAATTTCATCACATTTTCCTATTTGCTATGCATCATCTTATTACGGTGAACAAAATGGCTTTGGACTTTAGATGCAAACTGTATTTGCTTTTTTCCAAAGAAGACTCAGCCATGTATGAACTATGTCAAATGTTGTAAACACTTCCGAATTTTGCTGTAATTTTCACTTTGGAATCCAGACTTAACTTTTATGACTCTAGCAAAGTCGAAAAGGACTTTATTCGTAATGACATGGTTGCTCAGCATGTACCTTACATTTTTCTGACATCGAAGCTACTATTCACTATGGAAGATCATGATGCTAATGAGCAAGAAAAACAAGGGATCGAGCAATATTTTCGCGACACGATTCTGAGTTACAACTACTCCCCCAAGATTTGGCACGGATTTTACCTTGAAAATCAAATATTTTCAAGAACAGAACGTTCTAGAGCATAATTAGAGCTACTCTTCCAAAAACAAGCATGTATGGGTAGCCCTCTGGGGTCATAATCTTAGGACTACTTCTCATTATTTAGTGGTTCAGTGGTACCGTTCGCATGTACTGAAAAGCGGCAACTTTTCTCATGAAATTCTTGTCAAAAGGCTTGCAAGACCGAATTCACTTTTGAAGAATTCGTGGGAATGTAAATAAGTAGCAGTTTTTGTTCTCACAAGGATTTTTTCGGTGTTGCCAGGAACCCATAGTTGTGAGTGCATATAAACCGATTATTTTTGCAAAAATGATTATAGAAATTAGTATCACCTACGTATTCTGTTTCTGGCTCGTAAAACTAGGATATTACATGAATACAAAAAGCGCCAGATGTTATGATGGTCACATGGGAACAGATATCGCGGGAACACCGATTGGAAATTTTGACGATGAGGAAAGAGAGGAGCAAATAGAAATATTTCGAGCCTTGAGAAACTACGGGGAAGTAATTACTAATGCTACTTTGCCAGATAGGAGAGGCAAAAATCTCGTATTAGATGCTTTGCTAAAGAACAAGGAGGAAATGTATGGCATAATCTACCTTAACTGGAAAAGAAAGGTTGGTACCAATAAAATACACCAAGCTGAACGATTAGTGAGTGAGACAAATCTTAACGGTGCGATTATCGTGGGGCCGTCCTTTTCGACAACAGCTCATGAATTAGCCAAACAAGTAAATCTTAGAGGATCCGGAAGAATCATGTTGTTGGAAAAAGATGTTGTCAAGAGACTACAAGGATATGATAGCGGGAATCCTCTGCAAGCATCATAGAGAAATGAAATAGTTGTCGGGATCATCTTTTTCTTACACGGGGAGGAAAACAGCTTCTGCAAATATGATGAGAGTCCACTCTAATCGCACGGCCTTCAGATTTTTCTCACCTATTGATAGATAGCTGTAACCAATTACCTCAGAGAGAAACAAAACAATAGCAATAATGCCCACCGTGGAACACAACTGTTCCGAAACAATGAAGGCAATCAGAGGTTTTCTCTGAATGATTGAAACATAGTCCCCTACAGGGAAAAGGAAAAATGCAACTGTAAGTAATAGTTTTGCGGTTACAGGATATCTCCTCGCACGAACGAGGGCTGAAAAAGAGGATCCGATAGGATTAATAGGCAACGAATCTCCGAATAAATACGTAAAGAGAAAGTAATTTACGAAAGTTTTGATGACCCATATGGTCATTCCAAACATGGTAACTGCGAAAAAAACACTCAGCAGTAATGATTTTTCAAAACGTTCTTGCAAAATTGGATCGTAAGATAAGGAAAGATTGGTTTTGGTTGCAACAACGAGCAGAAACAAAGTAGTTACGGCAACTTCGATAAGATTCCATTTCAAAAGCAAGACCCAATCGAAGACCTCACTTTCGTTGTTCAGTTCTCTTATCATTTATTTGACGTTAGGAATCAGGCTTTTAATTGTTGTTTTAAAACTGATCCTGTAGCAAGATAGGAGTGGTTTAGGCAAAACTATCGTCGATATTTGCTAAGCTGAGTTTCAAGAGCTTTCGTTATGTTCTCAAGATTGATTCCGAGACTACTGATTTCGCTCAAATTTTCGTTCAAGGACTTTGTTTGCGATGCGACTTCCATTGAAATGTCTTGGATGACTTCATAACTTGTCGATAGCCGTTTAATGATTTTTGAGAGTTCGTCAACTACAGCCGTTATGTCGATTTCAAACTCATTGGTGGTCTGAGTAATAAGAGAAGCCTGTCGTTTGGATTCTTCAGCAAGTCTGCGGATTTGTTCGGCAACCACGCTGAAGCCTTTTCCATACCTTCCTGCTCTCGTAGCTTCAATACTTGCGTTGATTGCAAGAAGGTTTGTCTGCTTAGCAATACTATGCAAGGATTCACTGAGTTCGGTAATTCTCGAAAGAACCCTATCGATGCCAAAGCCAAGTGATGCTAGAGCTGAAATTGCAACGTTAATGGCATCTTTTTCTGATTGAACTTCTGCGAGAAGTCGCGCGGCATCAATTCTTGCAGCTGTGGAAATTCGTTCTGAAGAATGAGAAAGATCAACGAGAGAATTTACATTTTCGATGAGACCATGATGGATAATTTCTAATCTGCCTTGAAAGTCTTCAATAGAGTTCCTCAGATCGATTAGTGCATCAACAACAGTACTGATCTCTATGGATCTTATTTTTTCCAGAGCAAGAGGATCTAGATTCCCGTTGCTCAGGTTTCTCAAAGCCATCGAAGTTGCATATAGGGAATCGCTAGGATTTTGAATCAGATCAAGCAAGATCAAGGCTTGACCGATCAAAATCAACCCAAGCAAACCGAGTCGCAAGACATCACTAATGAATGGAAAGTAAACATAAAAGATCAAACCGACAGCAGTTAAGGAGACTACGCTTAGCATTTTCAAGAGCTTGTTGGTCGCAATCCCGACATGTGATTCAAGAATTTGCCCCGTGGTGGCCATAAAGATCACTATTCTTTTGACTGTAAGCTTCATTTATCTGATTTACGGGATAATAACTTCGATGACCAAGAAAAGGCTTGAGCTTCAAAAGACCGCAAAAGAATCACGTAATTGCTAGAACACCCTATTCTCCGTCTCCAGTGCACCACAAGAAAAAAGACTGTCTTGGCATGGCTATTTTCAAAAGCAATCAGAAGAACTGTTAAGATTGTGTCTCGATACCAACACGTGTCCTCATCGTATTCAAAAGATAAGGTGAAGATTATTTCTCTTCCTTGGTTTCGGCTGCCCTTTTTAATTCCTCAAGTAAAGATTCCACTTCATCTGCTTCTTCTTTTAAATCGACTGTTTCACCTTTGAATTTTTCAGCTAGTTCCAGTTGGCTTGGAATGATGTCACTTTCAAAGTTCTGCAGGTCAATGGTTGCTTCCATAAGGATTGAGTCTGCGGTAGGTCCGAAGGTCTCTACTAGTTCCTCGAATTCTTTGTTCTTGCCTCCAGACGATTGATAAATAATTTCGAATGCTAAAGAGATATTTTCCAAAAGATTGATGGCAGTTTCGAGGATATCTGGGTCTGTGTAATATTTCTGTTCTGGGGTAATGTTGATTGAAACGACGTAGATCAATGACTCTTTCTTAAGGAAGAAGTAGCGCCTAGTCGTCATCCCGATATCAGAGATTTCACCCTCCAAATGTGCTCGCGCAAACAATTCGATGGCTGCTAAGAAACCACTTAATAGGACAGTTTCGTCACCGATATCTGTATTATCATAAGTTCTAGCAAACAATGGGATGCCAGTTTCGTCTAAGATATAAATTCCTCTTACTGGGGACAGCGAGTTTTGAGACATAGAACGCACCAATTGGATGATCAGAGCTAGCCTAAGACAGCCAGATTCGTACTCATAATATTACCGAATGAGGATTTATGTTAAAGTTTCGCTGAATTACTTAAAGTGAACGAAAAAAATGCTGAAAAAATAGGCGGGTTGCTAAAACATCTTGATATTGTATTTGTTAAGTATTTTTTCGATCTCCATGAATTCAGTGATTTGCTTAATGCGAATTCTATTGCGATAATATTCAAGATTTAGTTGGTTTGCAAGATTGTTTACCTGTCTTACGACGAATGGATTGACCTCACCAATCAGCAACAAGTAACCTTCGTTCTTCGCTTCGTCGATAACGAGTAGATTGTTTCCCGCAGGAATTCTTGATTCGTCAAAAAATTCATGAAAATGGGTCCCATCAATTCTTATAGTGCGTACTCTTGGTCGAGTCAAAAGATCAGTGATTTTTTTGTTTAGCATCTGCGCAAAATCGTCGTCTAATTCTTCTTCCCCCTTAATCTTGTTCAGGTTGAATTCAAGATAGGCTTGAATAAGGCCAGATCCGCGAATTATGTCACGTGTCCGATCTTCTTGGAAAATAAGAAATACAGAGCAAAGTCTTCCATGCTCTACGATTCTAGTATCGCTTGTATTGCTTGGTTTCAAAGTGAATAGATATACCAATGCTTTGAACTCCGGAATTCCAGGAACAGGGATTGGGCCAAACATTCCTTTAGGAGACTTGTTTGCACCCATACCGATTAGTGTCATTCCTTGCACGCCAAGTGAAAATGCTGTGGACTCGTCTAGTGGGCTAAGATTGGCCCTAATCTCAGGCCCAGTGTCCGTAACTACAGATAGCACAATTCCTTCAAATATGCTTCGCCCTATCAACTGGATTACCCCAATGTGTTCTATTTTCTCTGTGAGGATTTAAGGTTAATTCCTTTATATAATCACTCCATAACACTACTATTAATTAATCATGGAATCCCAGACCAAAGGATACCCTATCAAGATGATTATTCTCTAAGCATAAATCCTTTTTGACAAAAAAGGCAAACAATTGGTAAGCTTTCTCAAAAACAAATGAATTGTTGCGTTAAGTATGTGAGATTTACTTTAAGTATTAAATCACATGTTATACTAACATTTGTTAAAAGAAAAAACGTCTCGATTCTGTGTCCCCAATTCGTTACGTATTTTCAGTTTTTTCGCAAACAAATGAAATTCATTAATTCTAAAGACGGCAATGATATCTGTAAGAGGTTTAGACTCTAAAATCAAGAAAATAGGGAGTACTGTGATTTATTGTCAATTTTCTTGCCTTGAATGTCCAGAATTTCTAGGCGCTATTGGGTTTTAGGGCTTCAAACGCTATAAGCTTGTTTTAATAAGAACTAGAACGATCCCACTTTGTCTAGATTGAAAATGTTGAATTTTAGTGGCGCCTAGATGTATTCTCGGAATAGAATTAATAGGCGATTATTCTAGAGATAAAATCCCCTCTAAGACTTGTTTTCCATAGTTTCAAGGCTTGAAACCCATTTCAGACTAGACGGCTTGAATATATTATTTATGAGGATTTGAGACAAAATGCTTTTATGGGAGCTTGTAATTTATAAAAAATGACCAATGATCCTAGACGCGTCTCTGGGGTCATGGTGATACCAAGGAGGAAAGAACCATGGTGAAAATGCTCGTACAAAGCAAAACCCGAGAATATATCAAGTCTAAGGGGTTGAACACTGGCGGAGACGCCTTGGATGCCCTAGAAAAGAAACTCGTTAAAATCATTGACGAGGCTATCGAAAGGGCCAAGGCTAACAACCGCAAGACCCTCATGGGCAAAGACATCTAAAGTTCTTAATGTCTAACCCTGTGTCCCCTCCCTTCTCTTTTCTCATCAATCGCTTATTCCTTGTTTTTTTGTGGATTCAAGGCATGTTTTTCTATTGAATATGAAATATAGGAGTCAAATTAGTATTTTCTTGGATTGTACCTTGAACGCGAATACCTTTTTCTGCTTTCTTCATTGGCTCTGCGTAGTCGCTCGATGATTTCTTTGATTGATGTACCTGGCTTAGTGGCGTCCGAGAATTGGAAAGCTTTTGAATCCTTTGCGTATGGCGAAGTTTTTCTTCTCAACCTAGCTTGTCCCGTTTGCATAGTTGGAACAGTAGTAGCCGTTCGGCCAGATTTTTTCTGATAAATTCTATGCCTAAGATCCAGGGGGTGCAAATTGGAGCGAATGTTTCCAAAGACGGACTCAGTTCTTCCGAGAACCAGAATTCCGTCGTCATCTAAACTATTGATAAAGCCTCGGATGATGCGTTCTTGCTCTTCTTTTGAGATGTATATTAACACATTTCTGCAAGAAATTAGATTCACGTTTTTGTAATAGGGATTTGCAAGCAAGTCATGTGTTTCAAATCGGACATTTCGTTGTAAATGGGGCTTGATTTTATACTCTCCGTTGAGGGTTGGAATAAAGTATTCTTTTACTTCGTTTGATTCTAGTTCCTCGAGGAGCTCTTCAGAGAATACTCCTCTCTGAGCAAAATTAATGTTAATTGTGTTGATATCGGTGGCAATTATTAAATATTTCAAGTTGCGAACTACGCGTTTTGCTAGGCGCTCCATTAAGATGGCGTAAGTGTATGCCTCAGCTCCTAGAGAGGTTCCAGCAACCCATATTTTGAATGCCTTGTTTGGGTTATCATGAACAAACTGCTTTAGAACACCGGGAAGTATTTCATACTCTAAGTACTCAAACGTGTCCCGATTTCTGAAAAAACGAGTAACATTTATGCTCATACTGTCAACAAATGTTCTAAATTCTTCAGGGCTTGACTTGAGAACTTCGAAATACTCCTTGTAAGTCTTTAGACCGAGTCGACTCATTCGAACTCTGATTCTGCGAATAAGGTATTTTTCTTTATAAGATGAAGATTTGATGGATTTCTGAGCTAGAAGTCTTTTAATCAAAGCAATGTTTTCAGGATCGGATATGGGATCAAACAGCGGTGAAAATTCTTTGGATGAACCCGCTCGTGGAGCCACGAAGCGCGGTGGCGGGTCACGGTCTCGAGAATAGTTTTTCCAGCTCAATATATTCCCTCTCTTTAGCCTTTTCTTCTAAGAAATAGTAAGCGACAATAGTTTTTGACATTTGCGGGAAGGCGTGGCCACTGCTAAGTATTCAGAAGCGTGTTAAAGAACATGGAAGCCGGGAGGGAAAAGGGACAAGATGCAGTTTCGTGTTTTAACTTTTCGGTGGTCTGCGTGGAGATTTGGTGGACTTGGATTTTTGTCTCTTTGTATTTGGCTTTGCCTTCTTTGGCTTTTTCTTTTCTGGTTTCTTGAGAAGGTCTTCTTTCTCTTGAAGAGTGATTCCGGCTCTTTTCGCAGCGGTTTTTCTCTGCAGTTCGCGAATGTATTGAGTAACTTGTTCTTCGAGGATTCTTTCTTCAAATCCCTTGGTTCCAATTTCTTGTATTCTTCCAATTAATATGCCTAGCGCAATGATTGCTACAACGATAGGAGTCAGTACGAGAAGAATTCCTTCCGGCTGTGTTACTTCGATACTTCGTGAGACAGAGGGAGACATCCTCACATAATCAAGAAAGGTCGTAGGATTAAGAATAAACCATGTGAAGAAGATAACAAAACCAAGTCGTAATAACATTGATCCTCCAGCAAATAGCAGAATTGCTACTGGATTTATCTTGTGAGTTGCTCCTGCTAGCTTCGCGTCTAGTTCAGGGTCTCCTCTTAGGATTCCATCATGGTATCGTTGCAAACGGCCAGTAAGTTTTTCCCTTTCTCCTCCGGGTTTTGCGAACAACGAGTCTTGAGCCTGTTCGAGCATGTAGACTAGAGCTGTTGCACCGAATTTCTTTGCCAAAGTCGATCCTGAGGAAGCAACTGCTTTTTGAGTCTTGTGCAATTCTTCTTTGCTTGTCTTCCTGGTTTCCCCCTTTTCTGTCGTTAGACCTAGTCGGAAGCGTTCTAAGCGTTCGAGAGATCTTGTTACTCTCTTCTGTCTTCCTACGGTTGGGCTGAGCAAGTTTCCCACGTAGCCCGTCTGTAATGCATATTCAAAGTAAAGGTAGCTTATGAGAGCCAGAGTGAACATGCTTGATCCAAAGAGCGAGCCAAGTGTAGTTGGATCCATTGTTAAAGTGACAAGTAAATCATTCATGTAACCAAAAGCAATAATGACTTGGCCTAAGCCGAATGCGTAACCGGCAAGCTTCACTTCGTTTTGAAATGCAAACGCAATTCCTGAAAGAATTGTTGCCAAAAGGAAGATCGTCAAAAGACCATACAGGAATTCATGAACCCACTGGTCTCTTACTGGTTTGTCATAAAGATATGCGATCGGGGCAAGAAAAGAAACATTACCGAGCAAGTCTTGTTTGACAACGCCAGGAGTAACACCGAGTCCTTTGAAGACAAAATCGAGAATATAGAGCCGTGTAGTATAGACGTAGACAGCTCCTGTTGAGGGATACAAGGCAGATATTAGAAGCCCAGGGATCACGAGAATCTCGACGATGAATAATATCGCAGTTAGAGTGACAATAGTGAGAACTAATAGGGCGTTATCTATGTTGAAGACAGATCCTGGGTCTTTGAATGCTGAAAGCAGATAGGAAATGTAGATGAATAGAATTGTGAGACCGACAATTCTTAGCGTCCATGTTACAACGTTTACACGTGTTGTTGCTCTAGCAAGCAGTTTCTTAGCGACCAAGGTTGGGTCTTCTCTTCGTCTTCTTCTGGATTCGCTCATATTGCACCAAGTCCTTTTTGTTTTGCCGCATTGAATTGTTGAAGTACTGTGGGCAAGAAATCGTCAGGACCGACGGATATTGCCGGAACCTCGTATTTCTGGAGTTTCTTGAACAGTTCTCTTCTTCTTGCGATTTGTTCCTCGACGATTGCTTCGCCAATCAACCGATCGGTTGGGCTTAGTTCGTGCCGTCTGATTTCAAACCATGGCCCGAATGGGGAAATCACAATCGCTTGATGCTTGTGGCTTCTTAATTTCCTTACTGCATCCAAAATATCTTCGGGTCGACCTTCTAAATCACTGATGATTACAAACAAAGAAGCACGCTTGAGTCGTTTTACCACATATTCCGCGGCTTGAGCATATCGTTTTCTTCCTTGGGGAATCGCATATGCAAGGGATTCCATAATTCGGAACATTGTTTTTGGATTATTCGTTGGTTCAAGCCATGCTCTGACTCTTTCGTCAAATTGTAACATTCCGACCATGTCTCTTTTTTCCATCGCCACGTGAGCAAGCAAGACAGCCGCTCGAATGCCATATTCAAGCTTAGTGTTTCGCGGAATTCCAGCGCCCATGCTCGCACTTGTGTCAACCATTATAACGACTCGAATGTTCTGTTCTGCTTCGAATTCTCTGACCATTAGCTCCCCTGTTCTTGAGAAAGCTTTCCAGTCAATCCATTTGAACGAGTCTTCAGGCACGTATTTTCGGATTCCCCAGAAGTCAGTACCCATTCCTTTGATTTTTGTTTTATGTGCTCCGAACAGCGCTCCTAGTTGTCGTTTTTTCCCAATGACTTCCATTTTTCTGATATCTTCATAGGAGGGATAAACTAGAAGTTCTGAAACGTCAGCCAGTACTGCTTCTTCGCTGTAGAAGCCTTGACGATCATGCAAGATGACTTTGGTTGGACCAATAAAGAATAGCCCTCGGATTGGAATTCTGACAATGTATGCAAAAGTGATGCTTTGCTTGGGGTTTAGCTGTGTGGTGATGAAGTTCTCTCCAAGGACTAGTTCAAAGACCTCTGGATAAGCGTCATATATCTCAATAACGGGAATTTGCTGAATACTATGATTCTTGACAGTTACTTCAACAAGCAGGTAATCTCCGGCAAATGCTCGGTTCTTTTGTAACTTACGAGTTATTTCTACGCTACCAGGACTTGCTCCTGCTTTGAAAAATGGAAAACCAATGCTCACACTCATCACAAATAACGATCCAAGAATCAGGAAGTAGAGCATGAGATCAGTAGATATATTGACCAGAGTACCGAGGAACAATCTGCCGAAAAATTCACCAAACCAGCCCATTAATACCCCGAAAAAGTCTGCGGTGGTATAACTACTACCCTGGCCTTTGTTTGGATACAAGAAACCAAAATCGATGTTTAGGCCAGAGCCAGAAGCACCTTGGGTCTGGAAGAAAGGAGAAAGGAATGGCTCTGTAAAAATACTGATGGACTGATAACCGGCGATAGCAATAGCTATTGCGATCATTAGGAGACCGTAATAAATGACAAGCCCGCCTCTGCGTGTAAAGATCATCGTTTTTCTCTCCGTGCATGACCCTTTTCTTACTTCAATGCTACACGGGAACAGGAGTAGAAGCTTCGATATCCTCCATGACAAGATATCCTGTTGTTCCTTCTAGCTCCGCTTCAGCAGCTAGCTGTAATCTATGGCCAATACCCCATTTTAGGACTCGTTTCACGTCATCAGGAATAACGTAGGAACGTCCATTCATTGCAGCCCACGCCTTAGAAGCATTGAGTAAAGCGATGCTCGCTCTGGGAGATCCGCCAAGTAGTACTCGGGCGTCAGTTCTGGTTCGCACGACAATGTCTCGAATGTAACTCATTACTTCCTCTGTAATGTGGATACTATCACGAACCACTTGTTGCATCTTAACTACGGTAATTGGATCGACCTTTTTCTCAACGCGGCGATAGACTCCCTCGTGTTTGAGCTTGATGATTCCTAGTTCTTCATCCGGACTTGGAAGTTCGAGGATTAGCTTGAACATGAAGCGATCCATTTGAGCTTCTGGCAATGGATAGGTTCCTTCCTGCTCAACAGGGTTTTGGGTAGCAATAACCATGAAGGGAGGATCCAATTTGTATGTGGTTCCTTCAATAGATACTTGTTTTTCGGCCATTGCTTCCAAGAGAGCCGCCTGAGTCTTGGGGGGACTACGGTTAATCTCGTCTGCAAGCAAGATGTTTGTGAAAATAGGGCCTCTTCGCATTTTGAACGTTCCAGATTTTGGATCATAAATGTTGGTTCCTAGAATATCTGATGGCAAGAGGTCGGGGGTAAACTGAGCTCTCTTGAAGGTGCATCCAATCGCAGTTGCAAACGCGTTGCTCAAGTGCGTCTTTGCAATTCCGGGAACACCTTCCAAAAGGATATGCCCCTCTCCTAGGAGGGCAATCATGAGGTCTTCCACAACTGTTATCTTTCCAATCATTACTTTTTGGATTTCTCGGTACACTTCTTTCCAAATGGCTTGAATATCCTTTGGAGTAAGTGTTACTCTTTCTCGTTCCGGTTCTGCTTGTTTTCCTTTCGCTTTGTCTTTGGACATCTTGGATCCTCTCAAAAAATTAATTCCTACTTTAACCTTAGGCTCTTTATACTTTTTATCTATTTCTCATAAAAGTATCAGCAGATTGAATTTAAGTCTTGGAACCGAGAGATTAGCTGAAAACAAAAAGCTAGGAAAAAACATTCCTCACATAATGGGAATAGGGAAAAAGAAAGGAGGAGACAGAGGAGTAGTAGCTTCGTTAGGAGAGTGAACCTAATCTTTCGTTAGAAGATCGCTCATTCGTTTTAGTAAGGCCATATAATTCTTCGCCATCAGAGGCCTTACTCTTTGGTACGGATTATGGTATATGGCTTGGATCTGTCTTAGTTTTCTCAATAGTTCCCTTCTATTGAATAGAGATGGGAATTCCGCAGCATAGAAATCAGCAATTGTCTGTGGAGTGGGCACGTCTTCAAATCGGACGTCTTGTTGCAACAGTCGCAGGATCTTACGATAAAGAAGGCGAATTGCCTCTCCATAGGCGCCGGTCTCTTTGATATTTCGCAATCTTTGTTCGAATCTTGAGACACCGCGTTCTCCACGATATTTTGTTCTCAGCAGGCCTTTCTTTGACACGGGTTCTGGAACGATGAATTTGGCCAATGACCTAGCAACTAAGGGCGCGAAAGGTGCTAGGATGGGAAACATGCTAATCTGAGCGATGAGTCTCATATACGACGCTGAATAGAGAGTGGGGCTATTGATCGGTTGGTACACATGGGACAAGTCAAAAATGACGGGAACAGGCTTCGTGCGGTCTTGGTGAGCAGTGGCCATTTCAACAATGTTTAGAGCCAAGCGTAGGTTATCATTTTCAGTTACTTTCGATGTCCACTTGTTGATGAAAATGGACGGGTCTGCGATGAAAACCATTTTTCCGCCGTTCGGAACTAGGGGCATTGTGAGAGCTACTGAGAACTGAGTGTTTCCCCATTCGTCTAAATCAGGTTGTGCAGTGCCTTCCACTGCTGCCTTGTGATCTGTTTCGATCCAAGTGTTTCTTGAAGTATAGAGGGGGAAGAAAGGTAGCGAAATTGAGTATCCCGTATCGACTCCGTCTATCAGACCACCTAATACTTGATCAAGTGTTATTTTTTGCAAGGGGAACCATTGTCGATATGTTTCATTATTGTCACCGACAATTTCTGCCTGGAATGTTACTATTGAAGCAAATTCAAGTTGGACTTTGTTTACACCATTTGTAAAGGTATACCCTGGAATGTCAGTGTGGTCTATGTCTGTGATAAGTGGATTTACCGGGCTTTCAGTGAAGCTACCCACATCCATGAGGACACTTCCGTTGAACCCGAAGCGCTTTAGCTTGGACATGATGGTTAAAAGAACGGTAGTTCCAATGTCTTCTTCCGTTGACCCGCCAGTCGTATTCCCTCCTCCGGAGAATTGTTCGAAGAAGGAACCAACTGTCGGGATACCCAAGCCAAATTGGTCGTTGAGTTTTTCGAGGGTAGAATCCAAATTGTCTAGAGCGTCAAAAATGGGATCCAGAACATCATTGCCAGATCCATAGTCGTCGACAACAACTACGGATCCTCCTCGTAACATGTAGAATATTATTGACATGGTTTCCGATGTGTCAAACCTAGAGGAAGGTCCGATTATGAAGAGCACTCCTGAACCGTTGAATCTATTCAATGCATTGAGTGAGGAGATCGTGGAAAAAGTCTCAATGTCATATTGTAGGCCACCAGTGATTGATGTCTGAGAGATGAGTTCATTCCGAAATACCGATAGCCCGTCATAGTCGGTATTATAAATCGAAAACGTCCCGTAGGAAGTTCCAAATGGAAGTAGGCTTAGGCCGATGGGAGCTAGAGCTAGGACTACGACAATGGTTGCAGCGATCGATTTCAAAGTGACTCGCTTGTACCACTTTGTCTTATGCTTGTCGGCGTGGTCTCGCTCTTGCCCTTGCTGGCCTCTTTCCGCCACGTTTCTCACCCTTACCCTTAGTCTTGGCTTCAATTGTTGGTGCTGATTTCTTTACAATTGAGTCGAGAACTGCAATTGCTTCTTCAAAGTCTTCTTGAGCTACCGTAAATGGACTGTACCGTGCAATCTCGAATTGCAAGATAATTGGTTCGAAAAGGTCGGGGTCTATTTTGGCTTTTTCCGCAAAGGCTTTCGAATATTCTCTTGCTGTTTGGCTTGGTTTTCGAGGCAAGTCCATCTTAGTGCTTCCGTATTCTACTAGAGCTTGGAACAGGTGAACCGATGCTGCGTTGTAGTTGCCATTATTCGCCTCGTTTTCTGCGGCCTTGCGGGCTTTCTTGTAGCTTCCTGTGTCTACTTTGGGTTTCATCCCAAAGATGCCCTTCAATTTGTCTATGAAGGACTCTTTCTTTTCTTCTTTTCTTCTTCTTCGGGGTGGTCTTCTACTACTCCTCAAAAGCTTTCACTCCTATTTTTGCTATTGTTTGCGTTGTTACTTCCAACGCTTTAACAACATTATCAAAATCTTCAAACGTTATTTCCTCATTGCTGTATTTGGCTTTTTCATAGGACTCAGCAATGAGGCGAAGTGTACTGGGTGCCACTGGTGTGAGTGTAGCAAGGTAGTCCGCAAATTCCCGAACCGTTTGGTTTTCCAAACGTGGTGCATACAGGTTCTTGCTCGCTAGTTCTTCCATTGCTCGATATGCGAGCTGAACCGCTCGGCGATACTTGCCTTCTGCACCCAACCGTTTGATTTCATCTAATTTTTGTCTGAGCGAAGCGGTTATTCTGCCAAGTTGTTCTCTTTTTCTGAAATAGCCCATGATGGCGGGCCAGCGGTAAAAGATCATCACACCAGTGAGCACGAGAAGGAATACGACAATTATAATGACGATATTTGGTCCGCCTTTGGTGGTTTCGTCTTCCAGAACAACTCTGGAGGGTGGTGGAACATATTTCTGAACCAAGTAGGTGTTTGTGACGGGATCAGCTTTATTACCGGCCTGATCTTGAACACTAACACTCCAGATGAGAGCGATGTTGGTAGGCCATGTCTCAGAGGTATTCAGAAACGAAGCAGGAAGTAATGGAATCGTAAATGTTACTTTGAATTCACCAGACGTGTAGAGATGTGCAATGCCAGTTGCACTCCAAGTGTATGATGTTAAGTTGTCAGTGTTTCGAATACTAAATTCGAATAAGAGCGGCGTACCATTTGTCCAAGCTTGCATGAGCAGTGATGCATTAATCAATGGATTTGCGGAATCATTGGTGTAGAAATAGATGAAATTGATGTATGTTGCAGTGGGTTCAATTCCTGTGCCATCGTCGGAGAACACCACTGTAACATTGAGATAGCCTGTTTGGTTCCCAAACTCATATCCGTTAGGAATCTGGGTTCCGTTGTACTCAACGCTAGTTGGTGGGACCTGAACTGGCTTTGTTTGGTCTACGAGTTTGGGAAGTCTATTCAAAGCCTCTGGAGCAATAGCTTCAAGTGTCTGAGAGGCGGTTGGTGTTGCGACTATGTTGCCACCGCTATCAACGATGGTGAATGCAAAGTCTACTTCGATCTCGTATTCCAGAGTTGAGTTAATCAGAATTGTGTAGGCATATACTCCATTTGTAGGATCACTAAGTCCGGGCGCAAAATTCATTGTGTAGTTACTCCATTCGCCCCAGTTGGATGTGTTGACGAAAGCGCTTAATGCTAGTGCTTGGTCTTCAACCCAGACAACCGTGCGGTTCCTAATGCCTATTTGAACAGATTGGATTCCTCCCGAGTCAACAATTACGATTGTAACATTGAGGACTCCGGGTTCTTGCTGATTGCCAGCATATACGGAAAGCCTAGTTTGATTGATCAGCAAGTCATTTCCCAAATCAACTTGGGGTGGACTGCCATCTCCTATCTGATACATGAATGGTTGTCCATTGTTTAGGAGGGTTGCATTATTCGAATAGTTGGGATCATATTGTGGTGTAGTGAATCGGGTTCCAGACGATATGTTATAGCCATATCCTGCATAGTCAAATGCAACAATAAAGTAGTGCACCCATTTTCCATGTGAGTTGCCATCTGGGAAGATGCTTCCATCAGGAAAGAGGATTTTATAAGTATAGGTAATGCCGTCTGCAGTGCTCATAGTCGCTGCTGTGTAGTCGCCAATATTCAATGAGTATGTTGTATCATTAAGTGCGTACCTGTAGTAGAGAATCACTTCCTTAATTCCGGTTTTGCTTTGAGCATTATCATCGACTGTTATCGTGATGGTAACATTGTATCTTGGAACAGGCTGACCTTGTAAGTATGTGAGACCGGGTGCTTCGCCAGGAGTTTGAGTTGTAAACACGGGAGCATAAATATCTGGACCCCATAATGAATATGTTATTCCTGATTGTGCTAGTGATGTGTCTATACGCGAGTATACTTTTGTTTGCCAAGACGCGGAGCCTCCGTTGTTAAGAATCTTTGTGTCGAAGTTTGTCGCGGGTAAAGTTGGATCATATGTTACTAACCCATTGTTAACGGAATCGACTGTCACATTTTGAATTGAACGTCCTTGGTGGAAGATTTCGACCCGTACACCAATTGGTGCGCGACCAGCTTGGTCTTTTACAATAATAACAAAGACCTTTGCCAAGTTAGTAAAGTTAGAGATCGTTACTCCATTGAAATAATCCGCAAATGTCGAGTTGAATATTTGGATAATGGGATTCAGGTCATTAGTGGAGTTGAATTCGTATGTTCTGAATTGTAATTGGATGCTTCTAACAATATTCAGGGAGGCAAAATTGAGGGCAGACGAAGTCCCACTCCAAACGACTTCCTCGGATCCAGTCAAAGGCAAAGGTGTGGGATCGAAGTTAATCCAGAAGTTTAGAGTGTCTTGCGTCTGTCCTGTTGCGTCTAAATTGTTGAAAGTCATTGTCAAACGGAATTCGCCATTAGCATCAGTTATCGTGGTAAACGATTTGAGAGAGATCGAAAAGTCATAATAAGCATAAATAGTGACTCCTTTAGCTGGTCTTCCAAATTCGTCAGTTACATTACCTACTACGGTTACGGATTCTTGGAGAGTCCTAAAATACTGAGAATCTACTATTTTTGCTTGTATAGTTGTAACTGTCGCGTTAAATATTATCTTGAAGGTTTGGACATATCCGGGTTGAACAGTATCTGTAGTGTTTTCATAAGTGAATTTTGCAAAAACGGGGTATCCTGCTTGCGTGTAAAGCGTATTTGGCAATGTAACATTGAATATCAATATCCCCGTAGTTGTGGTTTTCTGCTGATATGTTGCTTTTACTTGCGAATTCTGAATGAGTTCGAGCGTGATTAATCGGTCGGGGACACCCGCTGTTGAACCATTTTGAGACTGGGTGATTGTGACATTTGCCGCAAAGTAGTCGTCTCGTTTTTGAACAACATAGCTTCTCGTTTCGTAGGCTGAGCCGTTCCATAACTGTACTTGGAAATTGACATCGACAGTTACATTGATGAGAATAAAACCGGAGGGATCATTTACAACATTGAAATTCGGGTATTGCGTTCTAAGGTTTGAAATCGAATTAGGGGTCAGGACATAGCTGACATTTATTTTTCCTCCGGGTGGAAGCTGGTCTCCGATAGGGTTGGAAAAGACAATAGGTTGAACAGAGAAGTCACTTGTTACAGGAGTAACAGCACCAGGATCTGTGAGGTTAATTCTAGTTTCGCTAAAAGTGATTCCAGCAACATTTGTCAGTACTGGTGTTCCATTGTCAAAAGAGAGTTTCGCTGTAAATTGATATTTAGCAGTGGAACTCGCTGAAATTGTACCGGGTGAGTCCATTGTTACCGAGAAACTCATCTGACCAATCACGGTGATGGTACCTGAACCCGCGACTCCTGCTTCTCTTCCGAGGGTTGGGTTGCCCCAGAAGTAAACAACAAAGTCGTGGCTACCTAGCTTGGACTGAGCGTTCCCTTCGTTAAGGTCAGTGGGAAGAATAAAATCGTACTGGCCATCTGCATTGGTAATATCGCTTGTTAATAGATAATTAGTATCTAAGTAATTTCTAGCATTTGATCCTAATGTAGTAAGTATATTCTCAAATTCTGTTGTATTGATATTCCAATACAAATAAACTGTTTCATCACTCCATCTGTCATAGGGACCAGTCCACAACAAACCGCTGATAAGGATGTCATTTCCTCTCGTTATGGTTGCTGTTCCACCAGACGGAACGACTAAAGTCGAGAGTTTCAGATCAGCTTCAGTATTTCTCTTGTCTAGCCCCGCATTCTCCGTGCCTATTCGTGCTACTTGATCAGTAATTGAAAATGATCCTTGGGGATGTGAGGAGCGCGAGAGAGAGCTTGATGATGAGATGTCTGGAACTGAATATCTTGGCTTAGTTGGGAAGCGTTTGTTTGCTTTGGGAGAAAGCTCTCCAATAGTTAAATCGGTAAAAGCCAAGCTACTACCAATGAAACAAAGAATCAAGAATGTTGTAAGCACTACCCGTTTGTTTTTCATTTAATTCGGCCTCCTCACTAATACTTGAGAAATGCGATCCATGTCCATGACTCCTTCATTTAAATAAGTAATTGCATTGGCTATCCGTGGTAAAGTATAACTTTGAAGTTTGTGAACCTTGGGGATACCGATTCTCGGGGAAGAGCCATGGTCTATATCTACAATTTTTTGCTGCTGATTGCTCATCGTTAAGGGCAACGGTGCTCCCGTAAGAATGAGACCAGTTCCATGTTGCACATGGTCTCTTCCATCTTTTGTGATTGCTACTATCCTCCATGTTCCAACTCCGATGACGGAAACATTAGAGAGTACTAGAGTTATTGAGACCGTTCCTGTGGTATCCGTATAGCCAAACCAAGTTGTTAGATTAAGGTATTCAGTCTGGTTGGTCCATGTGGCCATCTGTGCTTCAAGAGTGTCGTATGACATTGATTCGGTGTAATAGGTGTCTTTAATGAGATAGTAGCGAATGAGAATACCTTCTGCATTCTTCTGGTCGATACCAGCGGTTTGTGAGAATGCAATAGCTTGAGTAGTTACTGAGAAAGATACAGATTGTTGTGAACTCTGAGAAAGTGATTGGCTATCTGGTGTGGTGCCTTGAGCAATTAAAACGATGTCATTGGTTACGTATACGAAGAAATAGCCATATACATCTGTTCCCTGCCAGTGAGCGGCCACGATATACAAACCGCTATCTGTTGGTTTGAAAACGACAGTTGTGTTGGCAATGCCTGAAGAGTTAGTAACTGATGAGCTAAAGTTTTGTCCAACGAACTGTGTGAAATCAATGTTTGCGGGATCTGCGATGTTATCAGAGTCAAGCAGATACCAATCAATTCCTTCGTTGGGGAGCGAGTTTCCAGTGTCTACGTCGGTTAGGTTCGCAAAAGCTGGAATGGATGAATCTGGGACCGTTATGTAGCCAGTAACGTTTTGATTCTTTTGCGGGTCTTGATATTCAACTTGTTTGGCTAGTGTAAACACTTCGATGTTCCCAGAAGCCAAAAATCCAACACCTGAATAGCCATAGCTCAGACCAGAAATTGCGATAAGTGCATATACATTATATGGCTGTGATTGGATATTGAGCCTGTTAACTTGGGTGTTTGTTCCTTCTATTGTTCCGTTGCCAGCGATCTTGGTTCGATACTCATATCCTCCAGTAGAATTAGTCGTACCGTCTGCTAATAGAATACCATTTTCGTCAAGAATCTGGAGCGCAGTTCCTAAATCTCCTTGGTTGATTGCAGCAAGCATTGCGTTCAGATTATTTTCGTCTAACAGTTTCAATGAAAATGCTTGGGAAGGTAACGGATTTCCACTTCCATCTCGAGCAATGACATCCACAATCATATCTTTTCCTAACGGCTGAACATAGACTTGAACTCGATCATTGCCCATTGTAACTTGTTGGATCGAGGTCGAGGTCCTCACAGAGACTTGGAAGTTCCCGCTTCCTCCAAACGCGTTTCTACCATAATCTAAGATTGTACCACCGGATGCTGCAAGAATATTTGCATCTGGTATCAAGTTGAATATAGCCCAGCGATAAGAGATTCTGCCATTGTCATCACTGACTGGAATCAAGACTTCTGTCCAATAGTGAAGATTCTTGTTCCTAATTTCATAGTGTGGACCCGTTGCGTCGCTAATGTAAGTTCCAATGCTGTAGCCCATGATTGGTCTAGCTGGAATATATAGTGCCCTAAGCATTAGAACAAAGGAGAGAACGAGCTCTTCGATTCCGGGTGAGCCTCCATCGTAGACAAAATATGCGGGATCTTGGCCTTCAGCATCGGGATTACTGGGTAATAAATTATTGAGGTCGAGATAGTTTGCAACCAGATCATTGTAAACCATCTGAACTACTTCAAAAATAGTCTTGTTTTGTGCTTTGGTCAAGTAATTATTGTAGGCATTTTGAAAACCAGTGGATCCCGTTACATATTGAGATCGGGTGATGCCTGTAAATGAGTCGCCACCCCAGCGACCTTGGACGTCACTATTATACAAATTACTAACTTGTGAGTAATTCAATGATCCCGACACGACCTGTGACTTATTTTCGGGATACCAATATCCAGTATACGATGAGGTCGCAAAAAATTCAGATTCTGAACCGTCCGCAAATTTCGCACTTATGAAGGGCTGATTGCCAGAATTATTGCTAACTGATGCCTCAACAACGTTCGCTCCCACAGGATTAGAGATCCCAGCCGCGAAGTCAATATTTTCCAAATCACTTCGATAGAGTGAATTCCATGTTGTTAGGAGCTCTTGGTTTGCTTGATTAGAAATAACCGTTAGATTCAAGTCAAATCGCAAACGCTTTGCCCCTTGAATATTGGAAGGAATATCCGTTCTTTCGTTGTGGAAAGTCATTGTGGTTAGTTCTTGAGAAGAGGGCAGATCAAAATCTTTTTGCGTAAAACTATATTTCTCGAATGCCCGCCAGCGATATAAGTAGTGATCCTGCGTCGCGTCCATCGTTTGACCATCGTCTGCAGCATAAACTTTCATCACTACGTAGTCGCCGCTGAGTAGTTGTTGGGCTAGATCTCTTAATGATTCAAACAAATCTGACAAGAAGGGAGAACTGAGAAAACTTGTATCGATGTCTCCGTAAAGAGGAGGATTTCCTTCAAGTTGTCTAGTATAGAGGAACTGTGTATAGAAAGGTTGAAGCATTGATGAAATAATAAGTCCTGCCATGACGATGGCAAGGAATAAACCGATGCCTCTAGGCCATCGTTTAATGTGAAAACCAGCGTACCAGCCTAGGAAACCTAGTGTTATTGCTAACCAAAATCCAGCAGTTCCTTGAAGAAGGTCTAGGGGGAATGCTACTGTCGTGTGGAGAAAAGACACCTCAGAGACGTACTTGTCAATTAGAAAGATTCCTGCTGGGATTGATAATGTTGTTCCGCTGAAAACCTTTGTCCATGGAATCTTAACTCGTCTTTTTTTCTTGATTACGCGAGCTCTAGAAACGGGTCGCCTTCTTGTTCGGCGACCAGCAGATACTGGGACGTCTGAACTGCTGGGGGCACTGGCTTCACTCATGTTTTTCCCTTCACTGATGGTAATTGTGATAGAACCTATTATACAAACATAATCTTTTGGGTTAAAAGCATTATCCAGTCTCAATTCAGCAAGTCAAAATCAAGAAGAATAGACTAGATGGATCGCTAAACAACTCATTGATTTTTTCTTGCTTGAACCCTTAGAATTGGAAAACTAATACCCAGCAGGAATAGATTGTATTGTGTGGTTATCTCATTGAGCTTTTAAAAGAAATAAGGGGACACAAATAGGCGCTGAGACGTCGCGATCTTATCTGCTAAGGCTTGGTAAGTACGGCAAAATTTCGTTGAAAGCCTTGTTAGTAAGATCCTCTGGAGACAAGGTTGAATCAAGGCAGATGATTCTGCTCTTTGTCTTGGAAAGAGCTCGTTGGTAGTGTTTCTGTATTTTTTCTAGTTCGTTTCTCACTTCAAACTTCTCTAGTTGGGATTTCTTGTTGATTCGTTCAAGAGCAGTGTCAATAGGGATGTCTAAGTAGATGATGAGGTCAGGATCTGGAACTAAAGTGTTGATCTCAAGTATCCAATCCATTTCAAGTCCTTGCGCTGATTGGTATGCTAATGAGGAAAGTTTGTGCCTATCGCTCACAACGATTCTCCCTTGTTCCAAGGAAGGAAGGATTAATTCCTTCCAGTGCTCCACTCGGTCTGCTGCAAATAGAAGAGCGTCGACTCCTGGGGGGATTTTTGCCTCCTGTAAGTAGGTGCGGAGCAATTCACCAATCCTTCCCTTTGTTGGTTCTTGGGTTTGTATTACTGGATAGCCTTTCCTAGAAAGTAATGCAACTAGATTAGTAGCAAGAGTAGTTTTCCCGGAGCCATCGATTCCTTCAATGGTAATAAATAATCCTTTCATGAGTTTCACAATCCTTGAATGGGAGAAGTAGGAGGGGAAAAATCATATCTTAACTCTTTATTAGACCATTCACCATTTTCTTGATTGTTTCTTCAGGATCTTCGAAATCATATCTAACTCGAACAATTGGCTTATTGGTTTTTATCAAGCGTGAAAGATCAATTGGGGTTCCTGCAAGAACAACGTCACACGGTGTGTTATTAATTACCTCCTCTAGTTCTTTGAGTTGTTCTTCGAAGTACCCCAGAGCAGGTAGAGCCTTGTCAAGTTGAGTGTATTTTTCGAATGCAGCTTTGATGGAACCTACTAAATAGGGTTTTGGATCAACAATCTCTCCGGCTCCTAGCCTCTGTGCAGCAACGGTTGCAGCTCCATATCCCATTTCACCATGGGTGATTGTTGGACCGTCTTCAACACAAAGTACCTTCTTCCCTTTAACCATTTCAGGATCTTCTACTGTGATTGGAGAAGTTGCTTTCAAAATGGTAGCATTAGGATTAACTTGCTTTGCATGTTTTTGGACAATTTCAATTTGCTCAGGAGTCGCAGAATCAACTTTGTTTATTATGATTACATCAGCCATTCTAAAATTCGTCTCACCAGGATGATATTTCATCTCATGTCCTGGTCTCAAGGGATCTGCAACCACTATATGCAAGTCTGGTTTTACGAAGGGAGTATCATTGTTTCCACCATCCCAGATTATCACATCTGCTTCTTTCTCTGCCTCGCGTAGAATCGCCTCATAGTCGACTCCAGCGAAAACGACGAGCCCTCGTTCGATGTATGGCTCGTACTCCTCTCGCTCTTCAATCGTACATTCTGCCTTATCCATGTCTTCATAGGAAGCGAATCTCTGTACTTTTTGTTTGGTGAGGTCTCCATAGGGCATGGGGTGTCTAATTGCTGCGGCCTTGATGCCCTCGTCACTGAGAAGTTTCGTTATGTATCGAGAGGTTTGAGATTTACCGCTTCCTGTTCTCACGGCACAGACTGCAATCACTTTCTTTGATGATTTCAGCATAGTGTGTCTTGTTCCGGTGAGAACATAGTCAGCACCATGTGCATTTGCAAGACTAGCACGATGCATGACATATTCATGGCTAACATCACTGTAGGCAAATACTACTTGATCAACCTTTTTCTCCTCAATAATCTTGGGAATATCTTCTTCTGGCAGAATAGGTATTCCCTCTGGATAGAGTGAACCAGCCAGTTCTGCGGGATACTTTCTGCCCTCGATATTCGGTATTTGGGTTGCAGTAAAGCACACCACTTCAAATTCGGGATTGTCGCGATAAACGGTATTGAAAACATGAAAATCTTTTCCAGCAGCACCCATGATTACAACGCGCTTCTTTTCTGACATAAAATTGCACCTCACGAGGGCTTAGGCTTGACCGGTATAAAGAATTGTACTTGTTAGAAATAATAATGTGCTTGCAGAGAAACACAGATGAAACTGTTATCTTCAGAGCTGTAGTAACAGCATAATGCCAGTAGGAGCAAAAAATGATAAGAGAATGCTTAGTATGAGTAGCAATCAGCAATTGTTTAATTCACTCTGATTTGTTGTTACGATACAGAGATTCCTGCTTTTGTTACTTCTTCGATGAATTTGGGTAAAGGAAGTCCACTTAGCTTCCAAGCGCTTCGAAAACTTACTTTTTCTTCGCGCAATTGTTGGATGGCAATTTCTACTCTTTTCTTGCCCAGAAATTCTTGAACCAATTCTGTTAGAACTTCATTAGGAGATTTTCCCTCACTCGATGCAAGCATCGATATGAGCTTCCATTCGTCATCTGTCAATTGCACGGAGACTTCTACCATTATTCGGGCACCTAATTTTATTCATGAAGGATGCGAAACTTCAGTATTCAAACATAAACCCAAAGTAATAAACGTAATGGGGATTTGGGAATAGTTTGCTTAAACTTGGTCGTTGCAACGAGACAATAACTTGAAAGAATAACAGTATGAAAAGGAGGGAGAAAAAGACTGAAAAGGTACGTAAACTTATCTACGTCTCGAATTTGGAAAGCACGCGGATAAGTTCTTGAGAAAGGTTAGAAAGCTCATTTGCAGTACTACTTACCTCTTCCATCATTGCTGTCTGCTCTTCAGATGCGGCATTGGCTTCTTCCGAGCCAGCAGCGTTTTCCTCTGCCACTTCTCTTACCCTCTCCACGGCTCTGGCAACATCCTCGACCGTCTGCTTTAGTGTTCGGTTAATGGTGTCTACAAGGTCCGCAATCTCTTCAGCACGGCTCTTTGTGTCGTCTGCGAGTTCTCTGATGCTTTGAGCAACAATGCCGAAACCTCTTCCGTAAATTCCTGCCTTCGCTGCTTCAATGGAGGCATTCAGTCCGAGAATGTTTGATCTCTTGGATACCTTTCGTACAAATTCTGCCGCATCAGTGATCTTTTCCGAAGCCTCACTGACGTATTCGATTAATTCGCGCAACTGTTCAGATACGCGGTTAACCATTTCTGTCTGTTCACTGGCGCCATAGCTGATTTCAGAAACCGTTGCTGACACTTCCTGCACACTGGATGATGCTTGTTCTGCAGCCGCAGCCAACTCTTCAGAAATTCCTGCAACACGTTCTGCTACTTCTTGGCCTTGGTGAATAACTTCTTTCATCGAAAGAACCATCATGTCGAATGCTTGTTGCACTTCTGAAAGCTCGTCGGTTCCTGTTGGATTAAAGAGATCGACTCTGAGATTTCCTTGGGAAAGCATTGTTGCTTTCTTTCTCAGATCACCTAACGGTGGAATTATCTTAGCGCTACTGATGGCAATAAGGAACGCGACTATGATGATTGTTACTATGTTTACTGTCAGAATTGTTTGTTGTGTCTGTTGTTTCTGGAAGGAAACTTCTTGTCGCTTTCTTTGGACGTCTTCTTGGAGCAGTATTGCAAGATTGTCGAGTTTTTCGACTAGATTTCCAAGACTTCCCGGTATTCCAGCACTGGCACTACTCGTGATTCTACCAATATCACGAGTGAGAGTGAGAATGTCTAGAAGATTTTGCGAAATAATTTCTGAGTCTTCGATAATATCTTCGATGAGATTGAGAAATATTGGGTCTAGGAACGCTTTTTCCGTTGAATTTAGAATTTCAGTACTAGCATTAGTATAGGTTGCATTGATGCCTTGAAGGGTTAAAGCAAGATTATCCCGAATTGTGCCCACTTGTTCTTCGGTGAAACTTTCTACAGATAAAGCAAGAAGATTGGACAGTTCAGCTTTCGCCTTGACTTGAACTTCACTCCACAGCTGAGCAATTAGAATTGTGGAGTTGAGGATTCTGATTGCTTCTGCTTGATCCGTACCAATGATTTGATTTGCGTATTCAGTTCTATTGTCAAGCCATGATTGAACATACGTGTTATTGCGGTCTATTTCTTCTTGAATATGAGCGGAGGCGTCATAACTGATTTTGTTGAGCCCTATGATTTGTTGGATTCTGGATTCCACAGCATACAAGTAATCAAAAATAATGTCGATCTCTTCGGTGAATGTTTGTCTGATATCATCGACTGCAATGGTGAAGTTTTCAGAGAATTCGTCTTGAATCGTGCTTCGTTTTTCTGCAGTATCTATGAATTCTGAATATGCAAGGAGAATATCATCCAGAATCGACGACCTAACAAACGAGGACTGTGTTCCAATGCTCTTCGTAGTGAATGTTGCGTAGCTTTCATAGAGTATTCTCAGGGTCGTTGTCCGAAATTCTAGAAGCTTTTCGAAGATTTCGGTGTTGATATTGGCCGCTTCTTGTCTTGGTGCAATTTCTGTTCGATCGAAATAGATAGGAGCAGTGGATGTAATCGCGAAAGATGTAATTATCACGATGAATGAAATCAAGAGTATAAATCGGATTTGGCTATAGAATGCCATCTTTATTCTCCTCGCATTTATTGTTACTATTCCCACGAAACACGTTATGATCACTGTTTTTTTAGCTCGGATTCTGATCGATGATCGTGGATAGTTCTACTGAAAAGTAATTACAGTCCAGTTTTTTTAACTCTTGCGTGAATTTGAAGGAAGGGTAATAATAGATCGGGAGAAAAGAAGGAACTAGTTGATGCTTCTAACAACGATGATTCTTTTGGTGGAGTCTTCGCTTCAGTAAGTCATTCTTCTTGGATTGCGGTAAAGCATTTGTTCGTCACTATCTAGCTTGATCCATGCATCCTTGGACTTTTGGATGTATTTGATTCTTTTCTTGACAGAAGAAACGACATCTTTGTAAAACTTGGCTATAGCTGTGAAGAGAACGATAGCATCGTCTAGATCTTTGGGCACACCTTTGGAGGCCATCTTAATGACGAATTTCCCTCCAATATTTAGTTTAGAACCGTTGATGTTGGCAACCTTTTGTTTCTTTGCATTGTGAACAGTCCAATCACTTCCAAATGTGAATCGATTTTCTTCGAAATAGAAAGGATGAGCTATTCCTTCATCGACTATGGTGAATGCAAAGATTTTCTTGTCAAAAGACATTGATCGATTGACTCTTTCTAATGTAATAAGGGAGTCTGTTCCACTTAGATTAATTACAAAGACGGGAAGTGCTTTGCGAGCAGCAATTGACTGGGACATTGTTTTCGCAGTCAGCTGTTCTAAAGAGCCTCTCCAGCTTAGTCCCTTGGTGAATGTCTTGAGAACGAGTCGCCTTTCGACTTTGCTAGCTTCCCATTCACTTCTCCTAATGGCTAGATATCGAGTGGTTTCATCTTCTTCGATGACCTGACCGATTATGTCCATGTCTTTGGTGAATTGTCGCGATTTGGACATCAGCTCTTGTTGCTTTTTGATTCCGAGTTCTATTCCATGCATTCCTGTGCGCCAATAATCTACTTCGAATTTTCGATCCAAATTCATGTTAATCAACCAATAATGGATGTCCTCTTATAACAAGGTTTCTCGATAAATGATAAGATATTGTAAGAAAAGCAAGAGTCTGAATGGATTAATTGTTTGATTGAATGACGTCAGCAACAATGTCCGCTGCTTGTAGAATGTCGTCTCTCGAAATCATGCGGTGAGTTACAAATCGCACTAGGGTCTTTCCAAAGGACACTGCCTTTACGCCTCTTCCTTCAAGTTCCTTCAACAATTCAGAAGATTGATATTTAGTGTTAGCAAGATCAATTATCACAATATTTGTTTCAACCGGCCATACGTTTAGCGGTTCTATTGAGGAAAGCCTTTCGGCCAGGATCTTAGCGTTTTCATGATCTTCTCTCAGCCTCGTGATCATGGTTTTCAAAGCTACCAATCCAGGGGCAGCGATGACTCCGGCTTGTCTCATTCCCCCTCCAAGCATTTTTCTGTTTTTCCGTGCTTTTTGAATGAACTCTTCGGATCCAACAATTATGGATCCGATAGGGGCTGAAAGCCCCTTAGACAAACAAAATGTAATAGAATCAGCAGGCTCTATGAGTTTTGCAACATCCATATTTAGGCCTACGGCAGCATTGAATATTCTTGCTCCATCAATGTGTAACGAGAGCCCCCGGTCATGGCTAATGTCTGCGATTGCTTTGATGTTATCAGGGGGAATGATGGTTCCTCCAGCGCGATTATGGGTATTCTCTATGACAACCAATCGAGGAGTTGGGTAGTGAATGTTTTGCGGACGGATTTCTTCTTCAAGAATCTCAGGGGGTATCTGACCCCGATTCCCAGGAATCAAATGTGGGATTACTCCTGCAATTGCCGAAAGTCCCCCAACTTCATAATAATAAACGTGGCTTTCAGCTTCCATATAGACTTCGTCACCGGGATTCGTGTGAGTCATTATACTTACTAAGTTTCCTTGTGTTCCACTTGTTACTAAAAGTCCAGCCTCTTTTCCTAGTATGCTAGCGGCAGTTTCTTCTAAAGTATTTACTGTTTCATCTTCTCGGCTGACGTCGTCTCCAAGTTTGGCTTCCAAAATGGCTTCCAGCATTTCTTTTGTTGGCAATGTAACAGTATCGCTTCTTAGATCGATCATAGCAAAAACTCGTTTGGAAATTTATTATCTATTTCCTTGGAAGTGTCGCGATTAGAAGTCTATTTCTGAGAATGTGTTTGCTGGGATTTCAGCGATTTGGTCAGGGTATTTGGAGAACACTGGAAAATGCATAAGGAATCCAAGGATCGTAGCGATGAGGGCCCCAATAAATGCGTATTGAAATGCGCGTTTTTCAGACAAACCTAATCCAAGTGTGAAATCAATGATGGGACCTGTTATGAGCAGTCCGCCGGCACCAAAAGAAAAGAATAGCAGACCATTATAGTATCCGAATCCCTTTCCACGGGTTTCTATGGGAATTATTCTTGCCGCGATTAGATATGAAAATTGTGAAGCGGCGTTGGTCATTCCATTGAGAAGCATGATAAATATGAGGTAAATACCGAAATCACTGGTCTGGATCAAAAAGGGAACTGAGGTTGTAACAAAGATCGTGCTGAGCACAACACCTTTGTTTGCACCAAATTTGGAGGCAATGATGGAAACTACTGGACCGATAGCCATTGTCGCCAGGGCCCCGGAGGATCTCAATAGGGCGATTTGCGTTTCAGAAGCCCCAAACGTTGAAGGAAGCCGAGCGTAAAGGACAACGGGGATAAAAAAGGAGTATAAACCAATAAAGTAAATCGTGCTCGCCATTAAGAAGAAGTAATACATTGGTGGAAGCTTTTGCTCTCTTCCAACAGACGATTCATTTCCCAATATATTTTTCTTTCCATCTTTTAGGGGTTCAGGTAACAGAACTCTCACAAGCAGTGCCGACACTAGGATTAATATAGCAGTAGCATAAAAGATGGTTCCACTTCTAAAGCCTTCTCCAGCACCAGGACGGTTGTACAGGTAAGCAGCGAGGAATGATCCAACTATTGTTCCTGCTCCTCCTAGTGAAGAAAGAACACCAATAAGTTTGGAACGAGTTTTCTCAGTTGTTAGGTCTGCAAAAAGTGCAGACCAGCCAACATTGCTTGAACTCCAAATGAATTCAGTAATCGTCATTCCAATAATAATGACAATACCACTTTCAACTGGTCCGATTTTTTCATAAGTAAATTTATGAGCCGTAAACAACAATATGTGAGCAAAGGCAGCAAACACCTCTCCAATCACTATGAGATCTCTACGAATCCGAAATCGATCAGAAACTCTTCCCCACACTAGTGTTTGTGAGAGACTAGAGGCCAGCATTGACCAAAAGAACATTGAGGAAGTTAGCGTTGCGCTTACACCAAGCTCAAAGTACATGTAGATGGACAAGAATGTGAAGAAGACGGATCTTCTGAATGAGATGAGAAATTGGAAAGATGAAAGTCCAAGAATCTCCTTATAGTGTAACTCACCAAATCTAAGGTTCACAAGATGAGAAATAGCGAGGATTTGAAAGGATTTTTGATCGGAGAACAGAATGTAGACCGGAAAAAAGGAGATTTCAGATGCTCAACGCCCAACAACATTGACAGATACTACTTTTTGACACTCGCTGACGAAATTGGGTTTGTCTATTGCGTATCTGAAAAGATCATGGTCGCTAATTTTCGAAGTTTTTCGACTCCCTTTACTTCTTCAGGCAAGTAAGGAAGCTCAGTTCTAATATAATCTGAAAATACTTGGCGAGCGTATTCAAGAACTTCTTGCTGGTTGTGGTATCTCGCAGAGCAGAATGCACAACTTTCATTTTTTGGCATGATCTGATTAATCACAACATTTCTTACCAAAATATTCTGATCTGATAGAGCAACTAGCAGTCTCTCACTCTCATAAACGGACATCAATGTTGGAATAGAAACGACCACGAACTCAGTTTCAACATGGTTCTGCAGATCCTCTCTGATCTGTAAGATATTTTCCTTGAGTTTTTCCATGATTTCGACGGATCGATCCCTTTCAGCCTCCATGCCAACCATTGATTTGAAGAATGCGAGCGTGTTGCTAAGTTTTACTCTCATTTTAAGAAGTTTTCCAAGAAAACTGTCTAGAAACTCGGGGAGAGACAACAGCCTTATTGTGTGCCCAGTAGGAGCAGTGTCGAGTATGATACGGTCGTAATCACCTTGCCTTGCGATTTGCATGACTTGAGAAAGTGCCACTGCTTCATCCATGCCTGGGGGAGTATTCTGGTGAAGGTCTGTTGTAAGGTCATCCAGTCCCAGCATGCTGAGGGATTGGGAAAGTTCGTCAGAAACGCCTTCTTCCTCCAGCATGTGTTTTACTTCTTCGGTTCCTTTCTCTGGGCTGATTTCGAGCCCGAATAGCTCGCCTTCGACTCCTTTGATCGGGATGACTTCTCCTCCTGAAATGTCTTGAGAAAATGAGTCGCTTAAAGAATGGGCGGGATCTGTGCTTATGATCAAGACCTTGTCTCCTTGTTCAGCGAGGAAAATTGCCGTTGCCGAACTAATACTAGTTTTGCCAACACCGCCCTTTCCGCCGAACAGTATCATTCTCTTGTTGGTGTCATTAGCGAGATTCGAGAGACTCATATCCAGCACCAGTTTTCTTGCCTCTATTTCTTGTAACGGATGAAAAGAAGTGGGATGGCAGGCAGAGCAATTATCCCTACAGAAATCAAGGAAAGGTAGAGCCAATATCTACCTTCACTGGTTTGCTGTTTTTCAACGAGCGGGGACAAGAAATAGCCTTGAGAGCTGGCCTCGTACTTCGTGCCATTAATATCGTACCAAGTAATCCGAGTCGGGGGAATGAAGACGTTCTCATCTTCTACTAGCTTAAATTGGAAGTAGTAAACATAAGATGCGTTGGGTTTTAGTTCTTCAATAAAATCGATGTGTGGCGTATTTTCGAGTCTAAGTACGCCTTTTGGTGTTATCGGTTCTGCGATAGTAACATTATACGCCGAGCTGTTTCCGTAGTTGGTCACATTTACTAGAGCAATGGTTTGCTCGCCGATTTTTAGTTCCGTTTTTTCAATATACTTGGAGACATCGAGAGCCCCGAATGCCGGAGTCGGTTTTTCCACTGCTGTAGACGCCGACAAATTAGCAAATAGGATAACCAGAAGAACTACAGTTGATAGTTTTGCACGAGTGGAGTTCATAGGCATCGCACCGTTCTACGCTTTTCGCTTAGAACTGTAGTTATAATGCTTTTTGCTGGAGACACTAAAAGAAAAATACATCGATCTTTCGTGATCAGCTCAAACAATTGCTGGAGATAAGAGAGGGGGGGATGAAAATCAAGCAAATCGAAGTTAATTTTAGGCAAATGGAGTGCTGAGTGTGCCAGCTTTGATCAATGTAGAGCCACTCTCACCAGGGAGTCTCCATTCGACCCATACTTCCCATGTATAGATAGTGTTACCATCAAGGTTTAGGGAGGTGTGCACAAAGTTGTTGGTTGCAGATGCACCAGTATAGGCAAAATCAAGGTCATTGTAGGTTCTTGACCCTTGAATTGTACGGGTGCTCTCAGATTGGGACGAGAACGTGCTTGTGGCAAGGTTTCCCTGCCAATATTGCTGTCCACCAAGATTTCTGCTGGCTGCTCTAAAATACCAGTTGTTTGCAGTGTTCTTAAGATAAATATTCTCAATAATAACAGCGTCTGCGCCATCGACCGTGAGAGTGAAGTCTAGCTGGATGATGTTGTTGTGGTTATCGCTATCTCGTTGGATAATACCATTCGTCCATGAAGCCGTAACAGTAGCGGTTCCGGTCGTATTACTCAAATAGTTATTTACGACGACCCAGATCACGGCTCCAGCAGCCACCGTTAGAGCAATCAGCAATACAGTGGCAACAACTGGAGAAACTCCTTTCCGATCTAATGATTTCATTAATTTAAACATGGTTCCTTCACCTTCTCCTTCCTCTTGAGGAAAAGTCATGTTAAGATTAACGGGCCTAAAATATAAGCTTTATAGATATTTATTCCCGCTCTTTCCGAAAAATCCCGAAAACCTTTGTTTTTTGAAGAATGAGCGGGTAACAAGAGGGTCAATTTTGACGACCAAAAAGTAAGAACTTTTCCAAATTGGCTCTGAATTATGCTTGGAAAGGAATGATATTTTGATCAACAGATCTTAAGCCAAACGGCGAATTGGCAAATAGAATAACTTGTATCCTTGCCACTTGTCCAACTACGTCGGGTGTCAAAGAAATACCGATCCCCGTTGTGAGTAATCCTTTCACAGGGCGCAAGATAGTCCATTTCATGATGTGAATTATGTCATCTTGACTGGAAAGAATTCTCACTTCCATATATGGTCTTGCAGGAGCTCCTGAGAAGAGGAAAGACACGGCCACTTGGAAGTACAAACGATTGATGCTTACCGTTTCAACTTGGGACTTGATGCTTGTTTGAACCCCGATTTCAACAGACTTAATCTCTCCAGATGTTGTGAAACCAAAAAAGCCTACAACCCAAGCGCCTAAAAGCAAGCTTATCAAAAGAATGAGAACAAGAGTAATTGCAACCACTTGGAATCGTCTGTTCTTTGCTAAGAGCTCTCGCCAGGAAGTGCTGGACTGGGAACTGACTTTGTTCTCGTTTGAAGTGCCTGACGCGTCAGTAAGTTCACCCGATTTCTCAAGCTTCTCGGGTTTTGATTCTGGCCAGAACATTAGCGCCAAAAATCCCAGTATAGCGGAGATATACACCATAACTGTGTTTTTCGTAGCATCTGAACGAATCAAACTGATTTCTCCAAGCCAGGGCAGTCTTGAGACTACGACTCCAATGATTGATTCATACGAAACGAGGCCTCCACCAAGGAGGGTATTATCTGGAACTGAGTTCTCGATTGGATTGTCTCCTTTGACTCTGAAAAATAATTGAGTCTCACCATTGATTGTTAGCTCAACAATTTCGATGACTCGATGGATGATCAATGGAGCGTTGGAAAGCTGGTTTCGATAAACGATAACATCTCCAATTTTGATTTCAGAAGCAGGTTTCTCCTTAATAATGAAAATATCTCCCTGGAAATAACCTGGATACATTGAGTTTAAATCTTCGTTAACGATAACCACTAGAGAATAAGGCCCTACAGTGAATGAATAGACGGTAACAAGTAGCAAGACAGCCATGGCGGCGTATCCAGCGTTTTTTTTGGTTAACAGATTGTCCTTGACTGAACTGGAACTGGATTCCTCCAAACTCACAAGTAGATCGTAAATAAGGAAATGAAAAAACTTTCCGTTTTCATTATTTTCAGATGAATAATTGTATCCCTAGAACTCCAATAGAAACGAAAAGTATGAATGAACCGAAGACAGACCATTTCTTGCTTGGTACAGAGATTGTATCTAATGGACTGAGAGTTTTCGTGAGTAAATGCATAAGAGCGAGTATGATCCCGAAGACATAGTCGATATAGAGAAGCATGCTTATAGTGGCCAAAACAAGCCCTAGGTACTCATATTTGCCAACTAATCCTCTTGCAATGTTTCCTCCTAACATTGTTCCAACTGGAAGTGCCTGAAAAACAGTAAACAGCAAAAATGTAATTCCAGCGAGTTCGATAGGATTTAGCCCATTTGTTCCAGAAAAGGATCCAAAAGCATTTTGCATGATTCTTACCTGAGCAGGAAATAGGTTGTCTCCCTGATTTGCAATAGGTTTAACAAGATTCTTAGGTAGAATAGAATTCAACAAGATTCCTGCGAACAGATATACCATGCCAATGACGGACCAAGCAGATAAAAGATAAAGAGAGTCTTTCATTGCTTGCTCTCGATTCTGTGGTGGAGTGCGGTATTCAACGAGGAAAGCAAAAATACCTACAGGATAATGTGGAATCGAGGGGAGAACTATAAAGGATCTTTCACCAAGGTTACGTTTTGTTTTTTCAAGCTTGAAAGCAAGCCCTAATCCGAGCAAATAACCAATCAAGTGTAACAATATTATGAGAAGCATGGCGGAAAAATTACTCCAGAGTAAGTCAAAACTGAGCCTGGTGTTTTCAGTTTGAGTTAACAGTATCCAAGAATAAGAAGCAATCGCCCCTGCAACGGTGAGAAAGAATGCTGTGATAACGTGAAACCAAGTTGGAGTCATGGATGAAGGTACTTGCTTCAGAAAAATGACGATCTTGTCTTTGACGAAGGGGTCTTTCCTTGCTGCCGGAACAATTGTGGGACTTATTCTGGAAAGCTCCTCCTGTAACCCGTTAAACCGTGAATTAAATGAATCTAGGATTTCCCCATTTGCTGGTACCCTGAAGCCAATTTCGCTCGTAATAATCATTGCTTCAACAGGGAAGAATTTTTCGATAACTTCCCGTACAAACCCTACGTTGACTGTTATTTTTTTTGTTGTCTGAGTCGCTGGAAACGCCAAATCTAAATTATTAATGCTCTTGTGAAATTCTTCTTGGGTGGTGCTTCCAGCACCTTGGGCGAGAGCATTTTGCCCTATTTCTCGGATTTCTGCTCCGCAGTGAATGCACTTTGGCGGGGGGGTTTTTTCATAACAGTTCCAACAAATCAAGTCCTCGTGTTTGTTGCTCTCGCTCATAAGCAATCTGATCTCAACTGAAAAGAATAATAAGGATTGACACTCAGACAATACGAGGAGCATGGAAATTTCCGAAGTCTTGATACGCAAACCAACGATGGAGGATGTTCACCAAATAGTCCACATAAACCGGGTCTGCTTACCCGAAAACTATTCTCTCCAATACTTTATTAGCATCATTCAAAAATACAAAGAATTTTCTGTCGTAGCTGAAGTCGATCACAAGGTTGTAGGGTACGTTCTAACACGAATCGAACGGATGACCAAGGGACTCGTCCCGTTTTCTGCCAAGCGAGGCCATGTGATTAGCGTTGCAGTCTTACCCGACTATAGAGGCAGAGGCATTGGTGCTCAAATGATGAGAAAAGTCATCGATAAGCTGAAGGAGGAGAATATGGAAGAAGTCATCCTAGAAGTCAGAGTTTCAAATACTATTGCAAGATCATTGTACTTCAAACTTGGTTTTCATGACGAGGATATTCTAAGAAGATACTATTTGGATGGGGAAGATGCAGCATTGATGAAACTATCTTTAACATGAAAACATTGTTATCAGAAGCCATGATCGAATCACGAGAAAAAAAACATACTACTGTGATTGGAAATGCCTCTTGGAATAAGTCATCAAGCCAGCAATCAAGTAGATACCAGAGAGGGTGCTCAGTAAAGTCAGGTCGAACCATGAATTCTTTATCGACTGCTGCCCTAGTAGAATAGTTCTCATCAATCTGACAGCTGGTGTTGCGGGTAGGAAGTCAAGGACTCGAATCGTGTTCCCGCCCAGTAATTTTGCTGTCCACTTTAATTCGGGATTTGGAACAATGAAAAAGGAGCCAGCAAGAAATGCCATAGGAACGCTAATAATGTTTGCGAGGCCAATTGCTGCTTCTGAGTTTTTTGCGATGCCGGCTAGGATAAAACCAATTCCTGTTATTCCAAACATAAGGATAACAGCAATGACAAAACCATACCAGAGTCTGGAACTTAGAGGAAAACCAAACATTACCCCGGTCAAGAACATTATTGGTAATTGTAGAAGAGAAAGTATCAATTGACTCAGTATCATCGAAGCAACGTATGTGCTACCACTGGCTTGAGTAATCTTTATTCGTCTCAGTAAGCCACTCTCAACATCTGTCATCGCTAGTGTAGTTATAGCAGAAAGAGTCTGAAGGATGCCAAAAATTACGAGACCAGGAAATATGTAGTCGAATACTGTGAGGCCTTGAGTAGTAAGTTCACTTTCAGTCGAAATGGTTACTCCTTTGACTTTAGAGGAACCGAGTGAAAAAAACTCTTCTGTTATTTGTCTCAAAGCGGTGCTTGCGATCGAAAATTGCTGAAGTGTTTGATCCCCTTGAATAAAGATCTTGGTTGAAAAAGTGGGTTCGGGGTAGCCTTCCCAATTTTTTGTAATGTTTTGTAGTAAAGGATCATCTGCAAATATGTTCCTCAATGCAGCAAGGAATCCAATTGAGAAATCGTTTGGAATTACTACTAGAGCCAAAATTCGTCGATTTTCAAGATCGGATTTAGCCAATTCAAGATTCGAGCTATTGTATTCTTGCACATTGAATAGTTTGGTAGTATTATTGGGGTAAGTAGCGTTTCCTATGATAGATATGAACCTATCAGAAAATCTGATGGCTGAGACAATCTTGCCTTGAAAAGGATCCAATATCACTACACCGTTCGAGACCCCTTCATCATTGTTGATAATTCCAATGTCAATGGGGGAATTCAACGGATCACTAAATTGGAAAGCGATCCCAAACACACCAACGAAAATAAGTGGGAAGATAAGCAAGAAGAAGAAAGCCACTCGGTTCCGGTAAAACGATTTGAAGAAGCTAATTGTTAAAACGTAAAGCATTTTGTGTTGCATCTTTTTTCCTCCTTGTATCTACTCCCTAAGTTTCCTCCCCGTAAGCTTGATAAACACATCTTCCAAAGTTTCAGATCGAAGCGAGATATCCGCTATTTTCTGTTTAAGGTCGTGTTGTTTCAGCAGTTCAAGGAGTTTCGAAAGATCATCTATGGCGTCATCGGTGTGGATCTGCAAGGAATGATTTGAATTCTTAACATCGGGCCAAATTTCTTTAACTTTAGCCTTAATCAGCGAAAACTCATCTGATGCTAAATCCCCCTTAACATGGATCTGTATGGTTTCGCCATGTCCAAATTTTCGCTTTAGCTCCTCTGGAGCATCTATTACTAAGTCCTTGCCATGATCGATAATAACAATTCTATCACTCAATTTATCAGCTACTTCCATTAGGTGGGTGGCAAGAACAATTGTCTTGTTTTCGCTTCTTACCAGTGATTTGACGCTTGACCAGAGAACTGCTCTGCTCTGTGGATCCATTCCTGCCGCGGGCTCATCTAGGATAAGCAAATCAGGATCATGAAGTAATGCCAATGTAAGATTTAGCCGTCTTTTCTGTCCCCCCGATAACTGATCTGATCTCTGATGACGTATTTCGTCTAGTTCAAAAAGGTTAAAGAGCTCATCAATTCTTCTTTCGCAATTCTTAACATCATAAAGAGTAGCAAACAATTTAGCGTTTTCATAAACGGTCAGATGAGAGTAGAAGGAGAATTCCTGAGGCGCAACCCCTATTTTTTGCTTGATCTCTTTTCCATTATTCATTATTGATTTTCCAAAGATTGTGATTTTACCCTTTGTGGGTTTGAGAAGCCCAATCATCATATTCATTGTCGTTGTCTTACCTGCACCATTCGGACCAAGTAATCCAAATACTTCACCTTGCTCCACTTCTAACGATAATCCTTTAACAGCATGAATACCGTTGGAATATATCTTATGCACTTGCTCTAGTGAAATAATGCAACTCATTAAATCAAATAATCACACCTTATTACATAAGGAAACTCTTTTTTTCTCATATAGAGTTATTCTTGCTGCAAAATACTTTGTCCCGCAAAGTAAATGCATAGTTTTTCAATTACCTCCCCGCATGAATCTTGTGGTCGAATTATTCCAAGATCCTGAAGATTTTGAAGAACTTCTTCAGTATTTTCGCAGATTTAAGGCCTACGATGTCCTCAGATTTTACCAATTTGAAGCGACAAGCTTGCTCATTTGGGGATTGTTAATTCTTGCCGCTGGTCTGTTAGACTACATGATTTCGCGACTGCTTGGCATTAACGGACCAAACGGGATCTCATGGTTATTCATAACAATTATTGGAGTAATCACAGACTGGTTTTTAGGTAAGAGCGTCTCGCTTTCCCCATTTTATCGACCAAAAGGCAATTCTTTCTTGCTTGCATTTTGGATGCTGGGGCTCTGGGGTTCGATAACGACCTTGATCGTTTTTTCTCTTTTTCAGTTCATAATGCCAGTAGTGGGCATAATCATAGGGCTACTACTCATAAGTGTAGCTAATCAAAAGCCAGCAATATCCAGAGACTACTTTTTGCCTCCTCCCATAAGATATATCCCAAGCCTTGCTTCCTTTCTTAGCACAATTGTTAATTTGATTTTGCTAATTATCCGCGGAAATGACTCAGCGATTTATCATGGAATCGTGTTCGGGGTTTTGGTTGGGCTCTCGACAGGATTTGTGGCTCTAAGCATACAAAAAAGAATAGAAACAGTAGACCTAGACCAAATAATGCGGGGTTGAACATTTACATACTTTGATCAATTAGCTCTATTTGGTATCTAGAGGTGTGCCAGTGAATCCACAATCACCTTCTTGGGACGATTTCCACAAAATCAATGAAGTAATTCATGTTCCTGCACGCCTAGCGATCTTATCTTTTCTCTTCCAACAAGAAAAAGCCAAATTCAATACTCTCAGAAAAGTTCTTGGTGTAACACCAGGCAATCTCTCTTCTCATTTGAAAAAACTTGAAATAAATGGTCTTGTTGAAATTGAAAAGAAATTCATAGATTCCAGACCAACCACGGTCATATATATTACAGAAAAAGGGCGCGAATCTCTCCAACATTATGCCAATAAAATGGTTGAATTTTTGAGTAATCTTAAGAACAAGAAAGATTAATTAAAACTTACTTGCAGAGACTGTGTTCAAAAAAATGCTCCAAAGACGAATTGTGACATGGATCTAGATTAACTTCTATCCGTTACGGAGAAGGCTTTTCAAAATGAAACCTCTGATAAATAAGAACCACGGACATGAAGCCATTCGACGTCGACTTGCTAATGCTCATATTGAACTTCGTTGATCTAACACAATTCGGATGAATTCGAAAAATATGCTTAGGATGGTCGCTGTAATTATAGCCCAAGAAAAGTCTAGAAATTCTTGCAACAAAGCGTCTGAATCTACAAATGACAAAAATGCCATGAAGCTGAATGCCCCCATGAGCAACAAGCCACTGAAAAATCCAAGGATCTTTGGTAATTTGCCAGTGGTGAGCCTCTTCTCTTTTGGGAGAGCAAAAGCATCGAACAGAATGATGAGGCCAACGGCCATTGCGAATGAGAAGATTATCAGCCCATGACGTTCAACAATGCCTAACATTGTTTCTCCGTTGTACAAGAAGGGGAGAACAGAGAAAGGCAGTAAGACAATCAGAGAAACAAAAACCTCTAATGCCTTGAATGGCTGTTGTTCAACAACGAATAATACACCGATCAAAAGAAGTAGAACAGAAGCAATGGCATTTAGTGCCAGCATTTTGAATTCAATAGTTTCAAGATTATTTGCCCAATCGGCCACGGAACCTACCTGTAAGTTTTTCATAGTTACATAGTTCCACAAAAAGTCCAGAATGTTTGTACTTGTTTGAGCAGCGAAAATCCAACCAAGCAACCATGTAGTTACTGATAAGGTAGCGAGTAATTCAATTATTATGCGAAAGATACCGGCTTTGTCTTGATTATTCTCTGGCCTAAAGGACACGACTCTGATATCAGAGTCCTTTTTGACTGCTAAGTTTTGGTACTCCTCATTCAATCGTTCAAGGTATGCTTCTTGTTTTTCTTTTTCTTCAATAAGCTCAGGGGTTTTGCCGTGCGTCTTGAGTTTTTCCTCTAATTCTTTTAGCTTGTTTCTTGTTTCTTCAATTTCTAGGCGGATTTCATGCCGCATTCTTTTAGTACTCATTTACTCCGCTCCTCTTACACAATTTTTCGCAATCTATCTATTTTATTTTGTAAGGCTGTTTTTGCATGCATAGGAGTTAGAGCCTCAGGATTATACCCAAGGAACCACTTTCTTTTTTCCCGGTCATAGGATAAGTATTCCCCTATTTCAAGTTCTGTAATTAGGCGTTTGATTTCTGGAGTCAGTAGATCTGCAAGAGGTGAAGATTGATCTAGACGTCTTAGTCTAAAGATAGCAACTTCGGAGTTGCTTAATACCCAGGGATCAAATTCTGGCAGCTGAGAAATGCTGATTTGGAATAGCCCGAATTTTCTTCCTTCTGAAGATATGCTTCGAACCCATTGACTGCCTGCAAGCCTCTGGGCTTCTTCGTTTACTAGAATTGTTTTTTGCTTGAGTCTGCCTTCAATTGCCATTTGTAAAAGATGTTTCATGATGGTTTCAATGACGATATTGGCAGTTTCTGTATCTCCTAGTTGAGCCCAAATAGCTATGATAGGAGGTTCTTCGGCATTACCAATTGGAAAAATTTTGTCTTCGTCCTTTTCCAATACCGCTTCTACTGCATCAATAATGAAGTTTCTAACCATTGGTCTTGTCTGTTCCTGAAATGTTTTCATCTTAGCTGCCAGGTCTTCTGGATTCATGCCCTTTTGAGCGAATAGTTGTTGCTGTTGTTGCATGAATTCTCTGGCTTGCTCGAATGTTTCTCCCAATTCTTCCAGTGGATAGTATAAGGATGCCTCTTCTTGCTCTTCGCCCCCAAACTGCACGATGTAGTCAGCAATATCTGCGTATTCAAAGTGGTGATCAAAGATTACTGTGGCTGTCTGTTGGATTCTTCTATTCTCTTTAATGACATGTCGCGCAAAAGTAGTCTTCCCACTACCTGTTTGCCCAACTACTGCAAGATGCGGAGGCCCTGCTGGATTTGCACCCAAAACAGGAGTATATGACACCTTACAATCGATCCCATGGTAATTTCGAACTTTCAAGTATTTTCGGATCAGATCCTCGAGAACCTTGATTTGTGGGTCATCTAGGATTGTGTGGGGAATTATTTTTGAGGGGACGTGGCTAATTTCGGGAAGATCAACAATGTCTTGAGACGAAGCGCGGATTTTTGCTTCTAGAGCCAAGAGCCTTTCCTCAAGATAGGAGAAATCAAAACTCACGTAGGGTCGTAGATTCCTCAAGACTCTGATAGCATCGGAGTAAAAGCCTAGGCCTCGTTCTCTTCGCTCGAGCATAAGCGCCAGTAAGGACAGAAAATCACGATAAATCTTGGTTGCGACCTTAGTTGAATCCCCTGAAAAAAGCTTAGAGAATAGTCCTTTCTTTGTTTCATCAATCTGAGTCCTTATTTCAGAGATTAGTTCGTCCTTTTTCTCTCTCGCATATTCGAGATATCTGATCCCGAAGTCGAGGTGATCCTCAAGTAATAGATTAACCATTATCTGCAGGATTTGTTCTATGGCTTCTACTCCTTCCGCCAATTCAAGCGCTTTTACACGAGCAGCTGTGGCCTCTGTCAGGTCAGCATTCAGTCTTTCCAGTATCCTTGCTTTGAATTGGTTGGCAAAAAGAATGAAGAATGGACCTAATTTAGCGAACTTAGGTGCATCTCGGTCGCCTTTTTCATCAACAACTTCCATTATTCTGACAAGTCGACGGCCTAATGAGAGAGCATCTGCTCTCTTTCCAACGCTTTCAAAATAGAGAATGGCTTGTTCATAGTCTAAGAATCCTTCTATGAATTCTGATGGAAGTCCTCTAGCGATAGCTCGTTTTATTCTTTCCTCGGCCTGTTTTGCTTTCTCTCTCATGTTTTCTTGGTAAGTACTCACTTGCTGTGTCATCTGCTACCACGATCACTCGTTACATACGGAAGGAACTAATTTGGATTTGATTTCCTTCCCTTTATAATTTTTAGTAGCTTTTTCAGAAATATCTTAATGGCAATAACTACCCGCTTGGCAAAATAAGACACGCCTAATCGTCACAAATGAAACAATTGATAGAAAATTCTAGCGTTAGAGTGAATTCCATCCCCTATGGCCACAACTTGAGCATCTATAGTATACTCGCTCATTTTTGACTTCGATGTCGTCTTTTTTGGTGAGTAATTTCCCGCAATTCTTGCAAAGATCTGATCGACGAGCCTCCACTTTCTCCATGAGGGGCTGGAACGGCTTCCATTGACGAATCCTAGTGAGAATACACGTTTCACAAGAGAAGTCCCTGCACTCATCAAAGAATTCTTTGAGGGGAGTACGTGTGCACTTAATTCTTACGAAAAACTCGGTAGGAGTTGTTAAGACGAGATGATCTGAGAAAACATTGGGAACTGATCTGCGAATCAATTGAATCATTTCAAGGTTATAGATTTCGTTCTGAAAGAGGTAGTGTAGTCCTTGTTCAGCAGTAGGTCTTTCATTTGCAAGATCTTCGGTGAGAGCAAGAATTCTCATGGCTTGAGCGTGTGGAAACATTCGCGAAAGCACAACCATCAGGTCATTTTGGTTCTGCCCCATCAAGCGTTTCAGGAAGCGTTTTGTGAGAACCTCGGCGGATTCTTTGATTTGGGAGGCACTCTCGGTCTGCTCTGGATCACTCATTATCATTAGGTTTTCTCTTAACCTTTTTATTTATTGTGTGAAAAAACCCTCAGATTCGCAAAAAAGTATGTTTTGAATACTTATTGAGGAATTTCTTTGAGTGTTTTATCCAAAATGAACACGCAAAAATTCCCGAAGGGGTTTTTCGAGAGATTAGATGAAGTCTCCTCTCTCTATTTTTTCTGGCAAATAGTGATTGGTGATAAATTGGGGATCTCTTGCATTGAGAGCTTGTATTTCTGCCTTGATTCCAAGGTCAAGAAGGACTTGTAGTTGTTCCCTCCATTTGGGTCTCTTAAGAACGAATTCTTCATCTAAGAGTCTCCGAGCTTTCTTGACATCAGACTGGCTCATTTTGATAAAGGCGCTTTTTGGAATGCCAAATCCTGAATCTTCCATGAGATCTGTAGGTAAGAGTCCAAGCCATTTGATATTAGGCACTGCAAGTGTTCTTGCTTCAAAACTAAGTGCTTTGCTTCCCACTGTGTAAACTCTCATGATTTCGAAACCATACACATCTGCATCCATGATTGCTAAGATGGGTAGCTGGAGTTCATCGTTAATTTTTCTGAGAAATTCTCTCGTAGCCATATCTGGTTGTCCTTTTGCCGTTACGAGGATGGAAGGCACATAATCGTAAAAGTGGTCTTCTGCAAGACGGTTGAAAACTGCATCTTTCTCAACGACAAGAACGAATTCAGCGTCGCTTTCGAGGTTATCGATGTCATCGATGTTTGGAGCAATAGATTTGCCAGAACCAATAGCCCTGCAGTCGATGTAGTCTCCTCTTTCTGTGAAGGAGAGTCGACCAATCACGACACCCTTGCTTGTGGCCCAGATATTCATTGACGAGCGTGTTACTTGTAACATTGCTCCTAAGTCTTCAATCAAAGCATCGCTAGTGGATTGGGCTTCGAATTCATTGACGGCCATGTAGAAGAGGTCACGTTTTGTTGTGTGTATTTCACGGTCTAAAACTTCGTATAGAATTCTCATCAAAGTTGACATTTGAGCTACGCTCTTGACAGATGAAAGGCTCCTGAACTGGCGCTCAATCATTTGTCTTCCAAGAAGAACCATTTGTAATTCATCGTCATAGCTAATATTGTCTTTTGATCTGCTGGGGATTCTGAAGGAGGCTGAATGAGGATTGTAAAGTGCATCAAAGATGAATTCTTGGGCTTTCTCTACCAAGATTCTTTTTGTTTCAGGAGCGGGCAATTCATCTACTCCAATCACTCCGTAAGGGAAGTCGGTATCGCTGAGCTCCTTGAATTTTAAGATTAATTCTTTGATGGCTTGAGTTGAAACATATCTTTTTATGTCAATTTTACTTTTCCCTGCTTCTAATGGATAGTCAATAAGTTTCTTATTGGGATCTAGTCGGTACCATTTCTTTCTAGTCCGCAGAAAAAGAACAATTTTTTTGGATTTGGGAATCTCGGCTAGTTCTTTTAGCTGTCGCTCAATAGCTGAGACACTCATTTCAGGATCTATTTCCGCAACATGATCTGTTCCGGGAAGAACAGTTGAGTTTCTAACTTGTAACTTCATTCATCGCACCTCTTAGTTCATTTCTTTTTTGTTTTTCTCCGAGATCCCGAGGGGCTTTTCTTTGATGATGCACTTTTCTTGGACTTAGAAGCAGATCCCTTTTTCGTAGCTGATTTCGACATTGCTCCGCTAGTTCTTGATTTCTGGAATGACTGTTTTGTGCTCGAAGTCATCTCAGTAGTCTTTGATTTCCTGTCTGAGGAGCTTGGTTGCTTTTGTTTTGAAGATTTTGATTTCATTGGTTTTGTCTTCTTGATCTCTTTTGTTTCTAGTTTTTTGGAAGTCTTACGGGATTTTGTCTTTGCCTTGGGCTTTGAGCTCTGGGGCACTTTTTCGGCTTTTGGTTTGGGAGAGAGGGACGGAATCTTAAACTTGATCTTGCGTATTGCAGCGTAACTAAGTCCGGTTTCTTCATGGATTTTCTTATCTGGTACGAATAAGAATTCGCCCCATGTTTTGATCTGGAGCGATTTTCCCATAACTGAGCCTAGCTTGGAGTCAATTAGTTCTAGAGGGGTTTGAAGTCTGCGTGTAGCTTTCGAGAGCTTTTCTTCTAGTTCCTTTGTCAACCCCTTCTGTCTGATAGCATTAGCAGAAACAAGTTGCCTAACATCAATTATGCCAAGCCCCTTAAGCGTTTCTTGATCTTGAGCTCGGATCTCAGGGAAGTCCTTGAGCTGAGGAATTTTGATTTTGCTTGCGATTCTGAGCTCTTTAGAGCTTAGATCAGCAATTGCTTTTTCCAGAAGTTCATCGCTTATTTTTGCTTCTTTCAAAACCCATGATTTTGGTAAAAATAGTAGTTGGTCGATTTGGTTGACGTTCTTCTTGATTAGACGCAGAATGGCAGTAGGAATAGTTTCTGTTAGAGTAATGAAATCATAGAGGGGGCGATGGAGCGTTTCCTTGGTGCTGTAATAATTCTTTTCTGTTACTCCTTTTATCTTCTGCAAATGGACGGGACTAAGGGCAAGGAATTGCTGAATAGTGAGACATCCGCTTTCACGAAGTGTCTGGATCTGTGGACCAGGAAGAATTGAAAGCAGATTGATAGGATATCCATTATTCTGGAATTGAGTCTTGATGTCTAACGAGAGTAGTTTGTCGACGTAAGCATTCAAGTCAAATTTCTTGAGCACCTTGTTGTTTTGATACGCTGTTACAATCTGGGGCAGTAACAAATGGATTGAGCGTGAAATTCCAATGGAATAAAGGTGAAGTACGTCTGAGGCTGATTCTAAAACAAAAGTAATCGGAATTGCGCCTACAATTTCAGTAAGCGGTTTGTGTTCATACTCAAAGAAGTAGTCGTTGACGAGAGCATCCATTATTTGTTGTGTTTCATTGTCTAGAGCGTTGAAAGACACGGGCTTATGTTTTAAGATTTCTTGGGTAAGAGACACGTTTTCCCCATCCAGCAAAGCGGCTCGTATGTTTTGAGACAAAATGGGGTTGAGAGATGCTATCGTTTCCTCAAATTCTTTTATGTTGTCTTGGGTGAATTCGATGAATTTCCAAGTTGGCACCTCAAATGCAGCTTTTGCCTCGGCAAGTAACTCAGAGACACCTAACGCTATGAAAATTTCTGGGAGTTTGCTCGGTAGAAGAATAACGTCTTCAAGAAATGTTACACCAACGCTTAGTAACTGATTTGTTAAGTCTCCAATGAAATGAATGTCCTTGATTGCGAAGAGCCCATCTACAGCATTGTTCGTTACTATTTGATCTTTCAAGGCTTCAGCTTTAGTGACAGAGATTCCAAGCTTCTCAGCTAGCTCTTGGGATGATAGGTACAGAATTTGGACTCTAGATGATAGTCCAAGTCTGATTAGTTTTTGAGCAATCTTCGAATCCAATGTTTGAAGCCTGATCGGATTAGCTAAAAGATAGGGAACTATAGCTTTCTTCAGAGCTGGAGTCAGTTGACTGAGTGATTTGGAAGTAGAATGCAACAGCTGGTTGAGGGATTGGATTCCCAGGGTTTCAGCTTCCTTCTTCGGCAGATCTGGAATAATCTCAAGTAATTGATAATCTTTTTCAATTGATGGTGAATCTGCTAGTACTTTGAAGATCTGTTTTCTCTTTGCTGGTGGGAATTCGAACCAGCTCTTAATGATCAGATCTTTTAACGGTAATCCAGAGTCTTGGGCATCTAGTGTTTTGGCCAGTGCGGGGATGGAAGAAACTTTTGTGGTTAGAAATTCGTCAATTTTTCTCGCAATTTCTGCAGGTATATCAAGGGAACCTTGATTTGAGAGTAGATCTTCTATCGTATAGATCCCCCATTTTTCAAAGAAACGCTTCTCTTGGGCTTTCAGGTTGGGAACAATTTCCAAGGACAATCCTGCCTCACGCAATTTCTCAGCGTCTTCCGCTTTTTCAAATCTGGACATGATTGATCCAAGGGAAGATTCACCGCGTAAGACGAATTCTCTCGCAATGTCTTCTAAGTTTCTTATCCTACTTTCCCACAATTCTACTAGCTGTTGCTTCATGCTTGGATAAGTTTCTGCAAGGTAAAGAGTTGAAGCCTTTACAGCTCTCCTCATTTGAAGTAATCGTGCTGTATCGCTGGGAGTAAACTCGGCAA
>JAJRWK010000273.1 GCA_024276795.1 archaeon
ACCATACCCACGCATCGGTGATATTGAGAGAATTGGCTTCCAAGAACTCTAGGATTATTGAATTCTCATTCGCCAATCCGAGTGCTGTGCCAGCATCTAGGTTTGCTGTGGGCCATTCAAGATAGACCCCTTCTTCAGTGAAGATATAGACCTGTACGATTTGTGCATCTTTGTCTCGGATCATTATGTATGCCCAATCTTCGTAGGCATCAGCGTCTGTAAAATCGATGTGCCAAAACGTGCCATCGAAGTAAGTCCAAGTGTCGATTTGTTTGTAATTTTCAACGAATTGATTGACTTTTGAGTGGCTCATAGCAATACTTATTGCTTCTGATTCGTTGAGTGTTGCCACTGCTTCTTCACTGACCGTGGCTAATTCGTTTGCAAGTCCGAAAATGTTTGACCCGCTCATTCCGATGTAGGAACCAAGTGACTGAGACATTTCAGTGCTGCTCTCTCCTCTCATCCATGAGTTCAGACCAGATTGAGGAGAGGTAGGTGGAGCCCGTGGAGTCCAATCGATCCTTGGCAGGTTCTCTTTTTCTTGGAAACTAAAGGGTGCATTCGGGTTAGTCGCCAAGTAATAGGCTCCTGTCCCGACAAGAAGTATTAGTAATAGAGAAATGGCTCCGATCTTGGCCTTTCCTCCTACTAACGCTAGTGCTTTTTCGCTCATGTTCATTCACCTAAGCACGATTGTGCTTCAAACACGATTAGGGTGAAACAGCCTTTGACATTAGTGTTTCAACTTGTTTCATCTTGTTTCAGCCTTGTTTCACGGGTTTCTTGGCAAAGAGCTCTTCGTATTCTAGAATACCTTTAGATGTTATGAAACCGGTAACTAAGTCTTCAGGCATCCAGTCGAACGCAGGGTTAAGGGCGTTGGAGGAAGGATTAGCAATATTTTGGGTACCTGGACACCGTAACACTTCGTCTTGATTCCGGTATTCTATATCATTGTCATTTCGTTCGGTGTTTGGCGCAAAAGTTGACCAGGGAATAGCAACGTAGAAAGGAACGCCGAAATAAGAGGCTGAAATAGCTAGTGATAAAGTACCGATTTTGTTAGCCACCCATCCGTCCCCGGTGATGCGGTCTGCACCAACTATGATAAAATCTACCATTCCTTCGCTCATCAGAAATGTAGCTGATGAGTCAACAATGATTTTGTGAGAAATGTCTTCATTAGCTAATTCCCAGGCGGTAAGTCTCGCGCCCTGAAGTCGCGGGCGGGTTTCACCTACCCAGATGTGAAATGTAATCTTTTTTGTCTTTGCAACGCGCATAGGCGCTAGAGCTGTCCCGTAATCCGCTGTTGCGAGAGCACCGGCGTTACAGTGTGTGAGTACGTGGGCATTTTCAAAGAACAACTTTGACCCGTGGACTCCGATCTCAAAGCATTCTTGTTTATTTCGTTCGAATATATGTTGAGCATATTCTTCTGCTTTCCCCGTATCATAGAGATTCGTTCGAACATGCAACAACCATTCTTCCATGAGATTCTTGAGATCGATGGCGGTTGGCCTCGAAGAGGCTATCATGCTGAAGACTTCATGCATTTTTTGCTCTAATTCAGCTGGTTTGGGATTTTTTCTTGTGATCCTATTCAGTTCTAAGAGAAGACCATAAACACCAGTAAGCCCAATTGCGGGTGCTCCCCGAACAACCATGTTACGAATCGCATCAAAAACTGACGCTGCATCGTGTAAATCCATGAACTCTAGCTCCTGCGGAAGCTTTCTCTGGTCAATAAGCTTCAAGAGCTTCTTTTCAGAATCCCAGTGAACTGCTGTAACATCAATGAATTCTCCATTCCTTTTTATTCTCATTTTCTCTGTAGTTATTCTTTCTGCCGTACTCAAAAACCCTCCTCTGGTAAGAATTCCTCAAAAGGTCACATGAGTGAAGATTTAACTCTTCAGACCAGACTAGTATTGACAATGCTCGATGATGACCGAATACCACGGATTAATGACGAGATCGAGGTAGTCTGAGGGCATTGTTTTTGACCGCTGAAATCATGTTTTCAGTTTTGAGAAAAAGAGACTCTTTTCATGGTTTTCCACAGTGCAGTTATCCCCAAGATTCCTCCAACTGTTGTCTGCACTCCAACAATTGTCCAATACAAGTTATGAATAAGATATTCAGCCGGGTCAATTACCAACGCTGTTCCGTATACTACTATTGAAATAAATGGCATAATGAGAAGAATCGCGGCATGTTTCAGCCTTACTTCACCGACTAGTTCTTCAAGAATTACATGGTTTTCTTCAATTACCTTTAGGTAACTGTCTATTTCACTTTCGTTGCGAAACACGGCTTCCTTGTGTTTTTTCAAGGCATAGAAAACAATCGCAAACATCAGAATCAAAGGAATTGCCAGTAGTTGCCAAAGGAAAAGTTGCAGGGCAAACATTCCCCCGAGTAAGATGGCTATAATCCCGTTTTCGATACGAGTAGGGCGAAAGGACGAGGACCAAAGCTCGTCTTTTCCCAAAAGCCAATGAGCAACAATAAGCATGGCTCCAAAGACAAGGACAAGCGTAGCATATCTTTCAATTCTCCACTTCCCAGGATCAAACGGTTCTTCTTGCAATTCAGGGCTATTAACGATCTCAGGTAGCCAATATCCCAGAGACCAAAGACCCCAGAAAACACCCATGAGAGAGGAGGAAATAAATAATTTCAAGTCATTACCCTCAAGAAGCCATTTTCTCAACAAGTACCAACCAAAGACAATGCTGATCAGAGAGTGCCATCCATAGTAATAAAACGCTAGGATGGGTGCAGCTAAGCCAGCGGCAGTGATAAGCCCAGTTAGGATTCCCTCAACATAAAGTGAGTAGAGCATCGCTGAAAGAAACAATGACCAAAAGTCATTGACTTGAAAGTAATCAATACTCCAAATGAAAATATAGACTCCGAAGAAGTAGAACAAGACTAATTCACCTAGAGCATAGCCTTGAATATACCAATACATCTTTTCCGAGAAGAAAACAACTATGAGAGTGGATAAGATCATAAATGTCATCCTTTTTAAGAAGTCAATCAAAGGTCTAGACGTTGCTTCTTCTTCGTTTTTCAAATCATTCATACACAAAGATAGTCATCATTTCTATTAATAGCAAGCGTCAAAAAAAGTATTTTCCGACTTATTTTCATTAGGTCATGATCATGAAGTAATATTTAGGGGGTAAGTGGATCACTAAAAAATTGAGAAAGAAATGGGTCTTTGTTTTTAAAGATCGTGGAGAGAAAACTGTTGATTTTTAAAATGACAGTAGGAATAGATAGTAGCCTGCTATGCTTTCCCTCTTCTATTAGAAGTGTAGATACGTTTGGGAGACCCAGTGCATTGATTTTGGTAATAATTGACGGTGGGGCTTCTACATCTTTTCCTCCGTGAATGACTAGGATTGGTAGATTAGGGGTAGAGTTAAGAAACTGCAACAATGAGGGAAATTGGATATTTCGCCCACGAATATCTAGGAGGTATTTTATAACGAGAAATCGCCACGGTTGTATGATGTAATTCTTTTTCAAATTAAGGTTAAGAACCTCTTTAATGCTTTCATAGCTCGAGTCCAAGACCAAACCTGAAACTTTCTCTTTTCTTAAAAGCGAATCATATGCCAAGTACGTTGCAACTGCCCCCATAGAAGTCCCGTATAATACTATTGATTTCCAGTGCTTGGAAGTGGCCCATTCAATTACGCCGATCAGGTCTTTGCTTTCGTAAACTCCAAAGGAAACAGGTGGTTTTTTGGAACTTCTTCCGTGGTTTCGCAGATCTAAGAAAAGAACATCATATGTCTGGTTTACTAGTAGGGCATTTGTTCTTTCGAATAAGATTTTACTGTTATCCCCATGTCCATGTGTAAATATTACTAAGTTTTCAGATTCATTAGAATACCAGAACCGAATTGAGATGCCATCAGATGTAACAATACTACCGCCCAGCAGAGGGAGGTCTGCATAATCTTTATTTCTAGGAGCGGAATAGATTATTTCGCCGATGATTATTGAGGGCACTAAAAGAATGGTTAAGAGAACGATGGTAGCTGCAAGGGGTTTTTTCATTCTTGCTTTCATCTCAGATCACAATTTCTTTGAGAGGGGGAGGATCTAGAGTATTCATCCCTAATCTTAGCACTAAGTTTATGGTAATGTGAGTTGTGATTGAGGGATTTATTTAACGGATTGGTTCATTTAGTAGTATTTGTGAAAAAGTTCCTAATAAGAAAAGACTCTGACGGACTTTACGGCGATACAATCTATATTAAAGCCATATGAACCATCCCTAGAAATGGCAGCAATCATGGATCTATTGCTACGCATGATGCTACGGCAACAAGTGATGTTGATTTATTACTTGTTGGTGATGCAAAAATAAAAAGAGATGTAGAGAATGATTTCGCAGAATATAGTCGGCAGAGGGCATTTTTTTGATTTACTTTTCATGTCACCTCAACAATTTGAGTTGTGGAAATTCCATCTGTTGGAACAGAAGGCATTAGTTGATGGGTTGTCCTCTTCAGTAGGGGAGATAATAAAGAAAATGCAAGTATTGAATAGTGCGAAGTGAAAAACTGGCAGAGCGAAAACAACGAGAATTGATAACTAAACAGCACTTGAACAAGCCGCCAAAGGCCCTTGAAAGTAGTAGTATTTGCATCAACAAGAGCTTTACGAGTAGGCTGATCAGTAAAGCATGTTATGCAACGTACCATGTTGCTTATGCAATGCTTTACCAGTTTGGTTTCAGTCCAGGAGCTCAAAAAGGCTTGCAGAATTTGTTTTTCACTCAGGTGATCCAAACAGACCTCTTGGAAAAGGAAATGAATAAAATCTTGGCTAGGCTTTCAGAAGAAAGATCAACAGCAGATTATGGACCTCTTCCAGTAATCGATGAAGAAAATTCTGCTGAAGCGATTAAGATGGCTTCTGCTTTCGTTGAAAGGATTCGTCAGCTACTTGAAGAAAGGGAAGAAAGATGAGAAACAGTCTTAGCCAAATAAATATGGGCGATTTCAAGCTACTGTTGCTTTTGAGAAATCCAATAAAGCATGATTATAGACAGAGTTCCTGTGACAATAAATGACAGAATTGCTGGAAGAATAGCGTTAGCAAGGCCTTGAAGGTCAACCAATGCTTTGAGAACAGAAATGCTTAGGATAGCAATACTCCCTCTTCTGAGGTATAGCTTTCTGTGTTTCAGACCCACTCTAAAGGAGTAAATAGCAAGGATGCTCCAGATAATTCCTGAAAAGTAGTTTGCCGAGCCGGAGGGGAAGAGGGGAAGAGAAATTCGATCATTTGCGACTATTGTGAAGGCACCGGCGATAAATCCAAACAGGAGTCCGCTGAGGGAAAGAGACGATGTCAGTGGCTCCCCATAATATTTTGTTTCGTTCATGACGGCTAAGAAGATCAAACCAAATCCTAGGAAAATAAGAAATAGTGTGTAAATCCCCATGTTCTCTTGGAACAACCCCGTGCCAAACAATTCAATGATCGTTACATGAGGAATTATTATAGTTAGCAAGGTGGCTACTAAGGATAAAGTCTTAGTGCGAATTGTAGCTTCAAAGGTCCAAAAGACGAGCACAACTAGGAGTAGCTTTAAGATGCCAATATTGCCTAGGCCAAAAACTAGAGAGACTAGGAATAGGCCAGTTATGTAGCTAAGGATCGGAAGGTCAGGGTTCTTCTTAGGGTCGAGAGTTGGTTGATCTAAATAGCGTAGTTTTGAGCGTAGGTAAAACCGGGTGTGAAGTAACAACGGTAGGAAGAAGAGGAGATCTAGTAGAAAGATCAGTGCGTCGGATTCAATTCCAAGTGTCATCTGCACTACTGATTTGAGCCCTACCCACGATAACAGCCTAGTGACAATTTGGGATGCTACAAAAAAGCCATACAGAGTGAACGAAATGTTGCTAAGGGAGGCTCGTTTTGAGATCATTAATCCTGTTAAACCAAATTGGATTAAGGCGAGGAAGAATAATACGGTGACGAGGGATAAAATATCGCTTGAGGAGGAGAATGCAGTTAACACTCCAATTCCAAGAAGATATACCGAGTGAAGGAATAACAACGTCGAGTCATCGCCTCTAAGATACCACCAGTATGTCCTTGCGCTTGCCCAGATTGCAAACAAGAGAATGGCTATGAGAAGTATCTGTGAACCTGAGACTATAACTAACGCTAGAACCAAAGTTATTGTTTCAAAGACTATTAATAATCGATGATTTGGCCTTGCGAATTGACGATAGGTACCAACAGTTGTGATTAGGACTAACAGTATTGCTAGATCTGGTGTAAGGATGAAGTTTCCGGCGAAGAGAAGGCCAGTCAGTAATACGAACAAGCCGAGGAATTGCAGATGAATCGCTTCAAATAATGTTGAGGTCTCATCATTGGAGAAGTATAATGCTATGAAAGTAACGAATGTGTAAGCAAGAAAAACGATAAACATACTAGTGAGCATGGTTTGTCCTGTTAGCCAGTGAGAGAATGTTGGTTCGAAATGCCGCAATCTTCCCATGACTTGTGGATGAGAGACACTCCCAAAATATGAAAATGGAATTGAAAAGTAAATAGCTTTTGTTTTTATGTTCAAATCCCGGTATCTTTCAACGGCGATTGCGGGAGAGAAAATTGTTATTAGACCGAAAACCTCGAACGGAATATAGGGTTGCTTGGCACTGGTTATAATGATCATGAAGTAATAGATTGCATAAGCGGCAAGAAGCATGTCTGTGATGTGATTTTTTTGTACGTCGTTCTTCCTCGTTGCAAAGATTGTTATGGAAACAAATGGAAGGAGGAGGTAGGGATTTACGTTATCACCAAAAAGCGTAAGACCAGGTGAAACAGGTAGTAATAGGAGTACAAGAAGGTTTGCAGAAAGCATGACCTCTACTATTTTTTGTGTTTTTCCAGAAAAAGCGATCCATAGGAGCAAGATTGACAAAGTGAATACTAAGACATCAACAAAGATTGTACGAGTTACCAACATAATACTGGTTATGGCCAGATTCATGAATGAGATGGGGAGGATCACTTCTTTTTTCATTCTCCGTTTCATAGACAGAGAATACCAGCTTACTAGTAAGCCAACATAAGTGAACGAGTAGAACCACTGTAAAGCTGTTCTATACGGAATGTCGGTAAAGATCAACAGTGAGTTTTCTAGAGAGGTATTATAGAAAAGGAGAGAGCTAAAAATGATGGCTTGATACTGAATGGTAATCTCAAGCGTCGGGTGTTCTTTTATTCTCAAAAATGAGAAAAGGAGGGAAAGAATGACAAAGAGGGTCAAAACATCTGGAACGGTGTTAGAAGCGACTATATGGGAATTAATGACTTGAGCAAAAACCGCTAAGGTGATGAAAATCCCTGATTTGTGAACACTGGTTGTCATTGAATGCGAGGATTTGAGGGTTAAGATATTTGCTATGCAATATAGTAGCAAAGTGAGAGAAATAACAGAAAAGAATATTCCTGTAAACAATTCAATTGGCTCATTGAATGCACTTGGAGTAAAAAATAAGACTGCAAGAAGGGTTGAATTTACTGCAAGCTGATCAAAGTCAACCAGCTGTAATAGTGAAGAACTCGCCACAGTGAAGAGGGCTAGGAATAGGAGTTTGAAGAAGATCGTTCCCTCAAGTGTATCTACGCTGAGAGAATACGAAAGCAAAAGAAATCCTTGAGAAAGAGTTGCAATGCCATTCTGCGAAAACACGCCGATTAGTCTGTCGGAACGGGTTCTGCCAGGGGAGGATATGAAAGTAATAGTTGCACTATAGCAAACATAAGCAGTTAAAACAAGCAGTTGTGGATCTACCGGATGAAATAGAGAATGTTCAAACGTTGAGAAATCGGTTACAGAGTATAGAAATATGACCGTCGTCAGTGCAATAGAGTGCAGCCCAACCATATGCCTAGGGATCATAAAACCCGCGATGACAGTATAGATTACGGTCATAAACAGAAGGAAGTTCCTGTCCAAGAGTGCCACTGGAAGTGAGCTTATTTCTGAAAACGTTAATATTGCAAGAAATGATGGG
>JAJRWK010000003.1 GCA_024276795.1 archaeon
AATACAAAGGACTAAATTTTTATTTGATTTTGAACTAGCCAAAGTCATGCAAAAATTTGATCTTCGTGTGCTAGCAATTGCCTTAGCATTCAACTTGCTACTCATCTTGTCAACCGCTTCCGTAAGCAGTTATCAAAATCTCGGGCTAACATTAGAAGTGAAAGTGGTTGGATTTGACAATTCCATTGGAAACAAAGCATTAGTGCTCATTTTGTGGGACGCCGTAAATGATAGGGTAATAGATGTTGGAGGAAAGCTTCAAAATACTGCGGCAAAAACCTTATACCTCTCGCAGGAATACACTGATAAAGACCGTGCAATAAGACCATGGCTTGAATCGTATTATTCTCCCAGCAGTTTGACTAATCGGTATGTCATGTTCTTTATTTTGGTGAACGAGTTCTCAGGAGGAGGAAAAAATGCGGATGACTTTTATATTGAATCTGTAAAAATGCGAAACGTGGACGGATCAATTGTTGGTTCGAACGGATTGAACTTTGACTTTGGCGAGTGGAATGATAAGACAGATTATGTTGCCGGCGCTTGGAGAATCACCTTGGGGAAAAACGGAGAGCGATTGGCAAGCGTTTCCGTGTTACCTATAAACACTAACGAAGACAGTGGCTTTGTAGGAGGTTCGAAATATCCCAATAAGGACGGACAAACATTTTGGGGTTATAGAGAGGCTATCATGAACTACGTTATCGGCAACAACGGAGATGCGTATCTCAAGTTTACTCAATTAATTTTTGCTCTCAGCTCTCTAGATTATTCGGGATGGGAACCAAGTAGTGGAAACAGTGGCTCAGGAGGAGGCGTAGGAGGAGGATCTTGGAATAGAGACAGATAGAGACAGGTTTCTAAAAAACATAACATGGGAAGTTGGAAAGCAAGGTTTACGGAGGATAATATGTATCGAGTGCAACGCGATTCGTGCGTTTTCTTTTTCATAAGTCTACTCTTAATTTCGGGTTTATCGCCTACGTTAGCTGGGCAGGAAACCTCAACAACGAATATTTTTGCTGAAAAGGTCTCTGTAAAGAAAATAATTGATGGGTATGGGTTTACACTCTTGACAGATGACAATACAATCATAGGGATATCTTTTGATATATGGAGTCTTGAGAGATATTGGATATTCTCAAATAAGTCAGGAGAATGGAGAACTAGGCAAGTCACCAACCCTCAGGGAAGACTTCCTGAATGGGGGGTTCTGGGATTGGTCCATAACGGTCTTATCAATTATGTGAACATAATAAGTGGAAATACAATGGTGTTTCTAATTGGATATGTAAATAAGGATCCGGCACTAGTAACGATGGTTTTTGTCTCAGCAAAACTTGATGTGTATGAAATAACTTATCGCCTCCCGAGCCCGTTCATAGCAGATGATATCCTAGATGTAATTTTCGAAAGCAGTACAGCTTGGTTTTTTCTCAAAAAGTATGGAGATCCAATACTGATCAAACTTAATTTTGATTATCAGAGCGAGGAAATTCTTTATTCAAATTCCATCCCTCTCCCCAAAAATTCAACAAGCTTTGACAAAAACCATGGACGGGTTTTCTTGTTTGCCCGCGATAACCAGATAGGAATTATTGCAGGGAATGCCCTTGTCTTCGTCGACAAAGATAAAGAAGCCGTAACGCACTATAAGAACCCGTTAATAACCCAAGGGAGGCCACTAGGTGAATATGAATGGATTAGAATGTTTCCTCTATGGATGGAGGAAGGATTTCCGGTTGTAATCTGGAATAATGCAACTTACTTTGAGGTTCGAAAATATCCCTACGTAGAAATCATGCATAGCTACGTTCTTCCTCAAGGATATGAATTTCCGTTCGACATTGCTTCAAAACCAGTAAGCCATAACCGAACAGCTACCTTCCTCATGGGAAAATACATTCAGACATCAATTGCACAACTCAGTGTTCTAATTCTCACGATTACTGCTAACGAATCTATTTTTACGCCACTAACTCAACCGATCGCTGCTGCATACATGCCGTTCAATACATGGCAATATTATCCAGAAACAAACATCTATTATGGGACATATAATTCTTTTCAGGTCGAAACGTACATTGTGAGTAACAAGAATTTAACGGGTATTCAACTACTTTCGTTTAAGAATAAATGGTCAACTTATGGCTTGATTTTGGTTGCTGGGGGAGGAACGGTAGTAACGGTAGCTGGAGCGATTCTTGTTCGAAAGCACAGTAATAGGCTACGAAAATTCAAAGCAAACATATTCAAGCACGAGTTTGAGGGCCATCCTGGTTCAAAATACGATGACTTACGGAATGCTCTGGAGAGGGGAAAGGAGTAAGATGACTGCACTGTTCAAGGTAACTAAGATCTTAATCAAGAGCGACGGAAGATTCGCCGCTTTCAGGGTAATCTTGGCAGTGATTATCCTGTGGTTGTTTTTGTTGAACGCGTACTATCAGGCGATGGTTTTCCCATCGAATGTTACAGAATTTGTTCAAACTCAGGAAATAATGCAGAGGGCGAACTTATCCGACATTGTTCTTTTTGGCACAAATACTCCACAAGTTCTTCAGACCTCACAAAGCATCGAATATATCCCCCGAAACTGGTCATCCATTGAATTATTGAACCAAGAGTTTATTGAAAGAATACCCAGCGTTTCTGCTGATGCGTTTTTGTTTCGAGGAGTTAGAATGATGGTGGATTTCGACGCAATGATGGTGCTAGTTGAATCTTCCTCTTTCAATCAGACCAGGGTTTTTGAACTTCAGATCATGGCGATAGCAAATGACACAAAATCCCTCTTTCTCGAATACTTGGATGTTTCCGAAAATGATTTTTCTGTGCTTGTTTTTGATCCTTTCCAAACCCTGACCAGATCTGGGAATGCATCACATGTTGTTGGGCTGCTAAACAATGATGACTTTTTGGAAACCCTGACATTGAATGAAGAGATCCCTATTTTTTCTGGACCAATAGACCCTTACAAGACAAACATGCATAAGATCGAAGACAATAATCTTGAATTTCTTTCAGCGTCATCTGAGAATCCTAGTAATTTATTCTTGATTTCTACTCCTCAATGGCTCATGAGATTCTTGGGTGGCATTAGGAACGAATCTTATGTTATTGGCGTTCAGGTAACCTTTGAATTAGACAAGGAAACTCTAAGAGAAATGACTCCTCAGGAGATAGATCGCTTACAAGGTTTCTTGATGCCACAAGATGAAACCGATCCTTTCTTGCTTCCGGGATGGCGTGATATTACTTGGGAATCAGAGCTCGGTAAGTTATTAGGAAAGGCGGTTGTCCGTTTTTCAACAGGTGATGTTCTTTTTTCAATGTTTTCATCACTTTTTCTTCCGTTTTTCCTTCTTTTTTCTCTGTTTTTCTCACTGTGGGGTTCGTCTCAAGAACAAAAAATCAACACTCTGCGCAATTATTCTCTAGGTGTGAGGAAGCTGGCAAAGAGTGCGTTCATTCGAGTTTCATTGGAATCGACAACAATGTTGGTGGGATTCTTTTTGCCGTTAGTCCTCACAGGTCACACATTCATACTAAAGACGCTAAAGATTGCGAATTTATGGATCAGCGTATGGTTTTTGCTTGTTTGGCTGACCTTAATACTTTTGCCACATTTGATTGATTTATTTCGCGTACTAGTACCCCCAAGGACTTTCATAAGGGGAAGAACTACGGTGAGTTCTTTTATTGTTGGAATGTCATTCTCGTTTATCTTGATAGATCTTGTAATCAATCTGGTCATCAAGATTGGTTTCGGCAAGGCTTCGGCCTTGACAATTCGTTTAGTTACTCTTTTAGGAGATTTTTTCCTAATCACGGCCCTTATCGGTTTGATGGCGCTTGCTCATGCGTTTGTTCTAAGACTGGTCTCATCGTTGCTACTTTTACGGAGGACGCTAAGTATTATCTGGGTCGGTCATGGCGGACGGCTTGGCCGGCTTTCATCAGCGTACTTATTTCCTCTTATCGTGATAACTATGATGTTTTTGCCATGGACACTGCAATTTTACGTCGCTGATTCGGAATATGTTGCTAGTGAGGGATACCTCTTCACGGGGGGAGACATGGTTATTTTGGACATGCCCGATGTATTGAGTGATGATGTCGTGACTGAGTTGACAGCTATTCGGGGAATAGAACGCGTTGCTCGAGGATTCACAATTTTCGGGCGGGATATCACGATTCATTCAATAGAAACAATTCCTTTCCTGCAAATCTCTCGTTTTAGGCAGGAATATACCCTAGTAACTTCAATAAAGCCAGTAAATGATTCGTTGCTTTCGGGTGAGCTATTGTATAATTACCAGGAGAATAGATTCCCCTTACCAAGGACAGTCTGGAACGTTTCGCTAGGGCATCACAGCGTTGAAACAAATAACACGAACCCGATTCCGAAAGATTGGCATGGGTTCTATCTATTGAACGTTTCTAACATTGCATTTTATAGATGGCCTTACTACTATCCAAGTGAGCAGGAAGATAACCCTAAAATGGTTGGAATTATTGATTTCAAAGAAGGAAAAAAAGTCCTGCAAGCGATTAACCAGTCCAGTCTTGTAATAAAGGGAGAAGTATTTATTGAAATAACAGACAAGGAGTTTTTAGACTCCATTATTAAGAAGATCTCTGAAAAATGGGATGTTCGTGTCATGACTAAGTATGATGTTTATTCTCCCACGGCCATCACGGTAAGAAGTTTTAATGCACTTATTTTTTCCCTCGCATTTCTTCTAAGCCTACTTTTCTTACTTGCATTAATCTATGAAAATCAAAATGAGTCTGGCCAAACGAGAAGTTTGTTAAAAATCACACATTATTACGGGATTTCTAGAAGCGAGCTGGGAGCGGGTATTCTTGCAGTAAACTTTTCGACATATCTCTGGGCAATTCCTGCCGTCATGATAGGATATTTCGTCACTAAAGATGAGATCGGGTATTTGTGGATAAATGGCTTCGGTTTGGATCCAATTCTCCTAAGTTCTCTAAGCTCATTCCCCTGGATTGGCATATCTTTAACCACTGGAATTGCGATAGTCTTAACCCGCAGTATTCTTACGTTTGGAGGAGCGATAATTCAGCTAAGCAGAGGTAAAATTGATGATGAAAATTGATATCCGAGATGTATCTGTGATTTATCCTCATCGATTACAAAACAGAGGAATCCTTGCTTTGAATAGTATCGAATTGACATTCAAAGCAGAAACAATGACTGCGGTTATGGGGCCGAGCGGGGGCGGAAAAACCACTCTCCTTAAAGTCCTAGGTGGATTGCTTAAGCCAGACACCGGGATGGTCTTCATCAACGATGTTTCCTTTTATGATCTGAGCAGACAACAACAAAGATCGATTATTTCCGATTTTATTTCATTACTTCCACAGAATATCAATAATTTAATCTTACCCCAGCTTAATTTTTACGAATTGACAGAAATTTTTCTATGGGATAAACCCTTTTCCTTGGACGAGAAAGAGATCTTGGACTTTGCCAACAAGATGAAGGTTTCTGAACTTTTGTCAAGGCAGATCAATAGTTTATCAACGGGAGAAAAACAAAGGATTGCAATCCTTCTTGTTTTATCAAAAAAACCGTCGATATTGTTGCTAGACGAGCCAACAGCCCATCTCAATCAAGAATTAATTAGACAGGTAATTCTGGTTATTAGCGAATATACTAAAAAATTTTCTAGTTTTACAATCATTACTACCCATGATCCTTACGTGGCTTCTTGTTTAGATGTCACTTATTACCTTGAGCAAGGGAAAATTGTTTCGATAAGAAATTGGATCAAACAGCAGGAAAGCTTCGAGCCTAAGATTACACAAGACGGCGTTGATACTGAGGAAATATCACCATTGATCCAGCAAGACCGTGATTATGCTTATGAGACAATTCTGCACGTTTCTTCGAAGGGAGACCTTAGAATTCCGCGTGATCTTTTGCAGAAAGTAGCGATCAAGAGCACTGCACGCGTGGTTAAGCCGGTTAATCGATTGATGCTTGAGCTTTATTCATTTGACAACAAGCAGATCTATGAGCAATCTCTTCTTTCAGATTCCTTCGAGGATCGTAGAAAGGGGAGGAAAAAAGAGAAGGAGGAAGAGCCATGGCACTCATAGTTTCTAACTTAAGTTTTCAATATTCCCGAGCCCACTTAGTCCTTAAGAACTTATCATTTGAGCTCGAAGCGGGAAGAATATTAGGAGTCATGGGGCCAAGCGGAGCTGGAAAGACAACATTGCTGAAAATAATAGCAGGAATTACCTCAGAGTACAAAGGTAGTGTTGTGTTCAATGGGGTAGATCTGAAGACACTGAGCTATTGGCAACGAGCCAAGCTTAGAAGGGAAAAAATAGGCGTCTTTTTTAGCGAGGTCGTACCTTCCCCGAATTTTGGGGTTTCAACCTTAGCTAAGGCATTATTGAATAACAGACAGGCAACAAAGCTAAAGAATTTCTTGGAACAGACAGGGCTTTCTGATTTGGGAAAAGTTTCGATATCAGATTTGTCTGAAGGCGAAAAGCAGAGAATCTGGCTTTCTTTCGTTCTAGCCCGCGGCCCAGAGGTTCTTGTGCTAGACGAACCAGATGCAAATCTTGATTCCTTTCACAAAGATGTCATTCATGATTTAATAGTTGAGGAAGTCGAGAAAAATCGATCTACAGCGATAATTGCGACACATGATGTTTCATTTGTTCAAAAGTTTGATGTTTTGCATATGAGGGATCAAGAATTGATGGGATACCAAACATAAATGATGTATCTTGAATGAAAAATGCATTGGTAATTTTCCAAGTTCTTGCTCTTGGCTTGTTTTTTTTAGTTTCGGGATTTGTCGAGAGAAAACAAAGACGTATTGAGATTTTGTTTTTTTGTAAAGATAACGGTTGGGAAGATACAATTATTTATAGACATGTCCGTGCTTATCTCGCTGCCATGTCAGATTTAGCATTTTTTCCTCTCGCCTTGTTTTTTTTGGAGCAAGTCGCTTATATTTCATCTTTGATTCTAACGGTTAATCAGTTTAGAAAAACAGCGTATAGATCCTACAGTTTGCTAGCAATAGGATTTATTGTAGCGATTATTGGTTCATGGATGAGATTCTTAGCAATATTTGAGCAGGAAACAGGGCGAGCAGTGGTCCATATTCAATTTGCAAATTTCTTCTTGCTAGCCGGGGTAACAAGCTGGCTTATTGGATTCATTTATTTTCGCCAAGATAAACTGCCACTATATGCTGTATTTATAGGATTTCTAGGTGGATTTGTTTCTGCAGCGCTTGTTTTTTCAAGAGACGTCGTTATTTATTGGGATGAATTTTCACATAATTGGAACCCTAGGTACCCTCCTTACTTCTTCCTTTTATTCGGCCCAATTATTTTGTTGTCAATCGTTGAGATAGTGCGTCCTCTCATCTTGAAGACAAAACAACTAACGAGAGAAGAGGACAAAAAAGTCTTGAAAATTATGACAATAGGTTTTATTCTAATTCTTCTTTGGGGCTTTTTGACCTTGTTTACTTTCAATAAGTGGGTACGCTCGCTTAGACCCTTTCTTTTATCCTTAGGCTGGCTAATATGGGCCTTTGGAGCAAATAAACAACCATTGATCCTCAGTTTTACGACCAGCAGGCCAATAGCTCTCATAGTGTTTTCTTCACGAGACGCAAGCGCGTTCTATTTTCATCGTTTTGAAAGTAGTGATGAGCAGGAATATGCCGAAGAACTCGTAGCTCCTCTACTCCAAGCCCTTCGAGCGGCGACAACTGAGATTTTTGGGAGAAAAGGCGATCGAAGAGTGTATCAATTAGAAGACAAATTGGTTCTCCACAGATCTATTCGTGAAAAGAAAGTTGAGACGGCACTGATAGCTTATTCCTATGACAGAAGCTTACAAGCTACTTTTGACTATTTTGTATACTTGCTTTCCCAACGAGAAGAGCTAGACCCTTACGAAACGATCGATTTGTTACCAGAGATCGAGGGAGCCTTTGGGAGCCTATCGGTTATTGATGAAGAAGCGCCGGAGCTGATAAGCTAACGTCCGTTTTTTGGGTTAGCAGTCTTTCTCAATCTCTCACTCGAATGTATAAGAGCTTTGTTTGTGAGTCTTTTGGGGAGCGATCATTGATTTCAAAAAGGTCTTCTAAAGACTCAAAGACTTGTCCCAGTTTTTTGTATCCATAAGTCCGTGGATCAAATCCTGGGCTTACTCTTCGAATATAGTTGCCAACATCAGCGAGGTAAGCCCAGCTGTCATCATCCGCACAAGCTTCTACCGCTTTAAGTAAGAGCTCTAAGAGTTCTTTTCTTGTCTCTGGGCTTTCTAAGGGCTGGGCCACAATTGCTTCTTCTTTTTCAGAGTCTCCAAGGTTTTGAATACTGATAAAACGGTCACAGGCGTTGACAAATGATTTTGGCGTTTTTGCCTCCCCAAACCCATAGACCCTTATACCTGATTCTCTTAATCGGGAGACGAGACGCGTAAAATCACCATCACTGGAAACAATGCAAAAACCTTGAAAATGACCTGTGTAAAGCAGATCCATCGCATCAATGACTAATGCGAAATCGCTTGAATTCTTACCCGTGGAGTAAGAGAAATGCTGAATAGGAATAATTGCATGCTGAAGCAATGTTTTTCTCCATTTTTGCAATTCGCCCTTACTCCAATCCCCATAAGCCCGCTTGACGCTTGCTACGCCAAACTTAGAAATCTCGTATAGAATTGGCTCAATTTTATTCTTACTAATATTTTCCGCATCAATAAGTACGGCCAAATTTGGCAATCGTTCATAAGTTTCAGTGCTTTCCAAATTGCCTCGCCTTTTAGGTATCCTCGTTTTATACTCTCATTGGATACATAAAAATCTGTATTACAGTCCGAAGGCAGAAAATATACAAACGTGAAAAATAACTGAGAATCTCGACGACAAAGTCTTAAAGATGGAACCAGAAGTTTTTGCTAGGGAAACATGCCTCAATCTGAAGCAGCCACTGAAAAAGAGAAGAGATTCGTTGATGCTCTTCGAAACTTATTTGTGGGGGAAAAAGTGGAGGGAAAATCCGGTTTTGTAAAGCTCATGAAGATGAAATCAGAGTATTTTGATATTGTCCTTAAGACCCTCCTGAATACTGTTGATAAAGAGGTTTCTGAGTTCCCCCAGTTTCGGGAAGAATTATTTGACAAGCTATATTCTTTCTTCAAGAGGTATTTTTCAGAAGCAGGTGGTGTGTATTATGTTCATACACCATTTAGTGAAAAAGTCTATGAGCAAGTTTATTCACAGAAAAAAGACGTTATTTTGTTTTGGAAGACCCACATGCTCTACTATGTGAAGTCAGATCGAATGTGGAAAAGTCTCACAATCCGTCGAACCATCGAGGAAAAAGAATTTTCGATTAAATTCGATGTTTCAAAACTAAAGCACACGCAAAGCAATGAAAAAAAAGAAATCATCTTCGAACTCGATACCGTTGATTTGAGAGGAAAAACAATTGTTTTCCGAGTCCAGTTGAGCGAGAAGGGAAGAAGAACAAGCATCCGTGAAATCTTGAAGCAACTGGATAAAAATGGAATACCAATACAGAGGGACGAATTGGAAACTCTGCTTTCCGTGTTCAAACGTCAGAATGATGTTGATTTTTTCATCAATAAGGATGCTAGATCGTTTCTTCGAGAAGAATTTGACTTATGGATTAAGAGCTATTTGCTGGATGACGACTCGATGTTCAGAGAAGAGCGGTTGAAACAACTGAAAGTCCTAAAATCCGTGGCACATCAAATTATCGAGCTAATTGCACAATTTGAGGACGAACTTGTCAAGATCTGGAACAAACCAAGATTTGTTTTAGGAAGTGAATACGTAATAACGTTGAATAGGATTGCTGAACAGGAAGGTGGAATCTCCTTTATCGAAGAAATATTAGAGCATCCAAAAATGTCTTCACAAATTGAAGAATGGAAAGAAATGGGATTCGTAGACAACGATTTTTCGGCTTCCGACATCTTGTTTTCGAGCAAGAAAAAGAAAAAACTAACCAAGAAATATCAGAGCCTTCCGCTGGATACCAAGCACTTCGATGATGTTGTCAAGTTCCGCCTACTTGAATTATTTGATGATTTAGAAAAAACACTAGATGGCTGGCTTATTCAGAGCGAGAATTACCAAGCTTTGCGCACAATCAAGGAAAGATTTCGAGAAAGGATTCAGTTAATTTACATAGATCCTCCCTTCAATCTTGGCGAAAAAGCAGATTTCCAGTACAAGGTGAGTTATAAGGATTCAACATGGTTAACCATGCTAGAGAATAGGTTGAGTATTGCAAGAGAAATGCTTTCTGATGAGGGAAGCATATTCACTCGGTGTGACCATAATGGCAATATGTTTCTGCGACTCTTGCTTAATCAAATCTTCGGGGAGACAAACTTCAAAAACGAGATTGTCGTCAACAAATCCGTTCGAATAAAAACCAGAGGAACAAAATTCCCGACTTGGCATGATACTATTTTCTACTATGCGAAGAACAAAGAACGAAACTACTTCCATCATATATCAGCTGAAAGAAAGAAAACAGAGTGGCGTTCTATCGATACGGACGGAGAATCTTGGGAAGTGGTCAAAGAGAGCGACCTCCACTTGTATCCACCTGAATTCTTGCAAAGAGACGAAAAAGACAGATTCATTACTCGTGCAAGGATCATCCAAGGGAAACCAGTAATGCCTCCGCCTGGAAGGAGATTTCCTTCCCAAGAAACGATCTCTAGACTGGAAAAAGAAGGAAAGCTACGGATCAGCAAACGGGGCAACCCTCAGATGATGAAGCCCCGTTCAATCTACTTAACCGATAATTGGTCAGACATTTACGGATACGCAAGCAAGTGGGGATTTACAACTGAGAACTCGGAGCAGTTGCTAAAGCGCATAATCATGACTTCTACTCGGGAAGGAGACTTAGTTATGGATTTTTTCTTAGGCTCCGCAACCACCATAGCTGTTGCTCATAAAATGGGCAGAAAATGGATAGGAATAGAAATGGGCGAGCATTTTTCCACGGTTGCACTTCCAAGAATGAAACGCGTCCTTTTCTACGACAAGTCTGGGATTTCAAAAGACCCGGATATTCGCGAGAAATATAATGCAAAAACTGCTGGTGGGTTTTTCAAGTACTATCGTCTAGAACAATACGAAGATATCCTTCGAAAAGCAACCTATGAATCCGAAGAGCCTTTTCGTGTTAGGGAAAAAAGCACAAATCCCCAACATGCTTGGAAGATAATGTTGGATTCTTTGTTCTTAAAAGACAAGAAATTTACGACGGCCATCGCACTAAATCGAGGAAAGAGCAAAATAAAAATTGTTTGGGAAGAATTGTATCCTAATATTGATCTTGCTGAAACTCTGGCAAACTTAATGGGCAAGAAAATAGTGAGCATAGGGAGGGATGGGGTGATTCTCAAAAACAAAAACGATAACAGCGGTGAAACAAAAGTCATGCTCAAATTCAAGGATTTGTCTTTTGAAGAAATAATGCCACTGATTTGGTGGTAAGATATGCCTAAGAAGTCGCGCGAACAACAACTGGGACCAATTCCGATTTTACAAATCCTCGTCTCTGACCTCAGATTTGCGGACTTACCCCGAGAATGGAAAGCAAAGAATATCTCCCATTTTTCCACTCATAAGAGACTTTACAATTACCAAATCGAGGCTTTGGAAAACGCGGTTAAGGCCTTGTTCTTGTTCTATCAAGGCCAGAGAGGAAACAAACCTTTCAGTAAACCACAAGATGGTGAGTTGCCTAGTATTGATTACGAGGAGTATGTTGAGAAGAGGAAGGCCGAATTCTACGATTCAATTGTTTCTCAGCTCGAAGTTCTCGGAAGAAAAGAAGTCTCTAAATTACTATGGATAGAAGACAGGAAAGGAGCATTCGAGCACCTACAACAAATCTATGGTTCAACCAAAGTAAAAAGACAAAGGAGGATTGTTGAAATAATTGACCCCCGTTGCTTCGCAAACAGAATGGGGTTCTGGATGGCAACGGGCTCTGGAAAAACCCTAGTGTTGATCAAGCTAATCGAAATCCTTGATGTTTTGATCCAAGGAGGAGCCATACCGACCAGGAACACTGGAGATCACGATCAGGACTATAATTTCCTTGTCCTATCCCACCGGGAGGACTTATTGGATCAATTTAGGCAACACATAAATGAATTCAACGAAGGGAGATTTAGAAAAATACGGATCTGGAACTTGAAAGAATATGAAGACGTAAAGGCTAGGCGAAAAGGAGAAGTAAAGAACTCGTCAATTAATGTGTTCATTTATAGATCTGATCTCATTGATGACCAGACGAAAGAGAATAGGTTATCATACAAAGACATTGAGGCACATGGTGATTGGTTCATTTTCTTAGATGAGGCTCACAAAGGAACGAAGGAGGACTCAAAACGACAACACTACTACTCTATTCTTTCAAGAAACGGGTTCTTGTTCAATTTCTCAGCTACTTTTGTTGATGCATGGGATATCGTTTCAACCGTTTTCAATTTTAATTTGAAGGAATTTGTCTCAAGAGGATATGGGAAGAATATCTTGCTACCTCATTGCGATTTTGTCAAATTCTCAAAGAACGAAGAATCGGTGGATTTTTCAAGACAAGAAAAACAACAAATGATACTGGAATCATTAATCATTCTTGGATTATTGGTTAAGGCAGAAAAAAATGTCGT
>JAJRWK010000042.1 GCA_024276795.1 archaeon
ATAAGCAAGAATAGGTGGAATCGATACAGAAAAGGTCGTTGCTCCTGAAAGCACAAGTTCGATACCTGCCATGAAAGACGAGATGATTACTGATAAGAAGGCCGCTACAAAGCCCATTATTAGATACAACGTGAGACTATCTTTGCTTCTAACAGGGGGATGCATTTTTTCAAAACTTTTGCGAACAGCTCCAGCAACGAGGACACCGATAACTCCCATATTCATTACATTCGCCCCAAGAGCAAGGATGCCACCGTCAGCAAATACGAAGGCTTGAATAGTTAAGACACTAAACATTACGACAATTGCTCCGGGAATGCCTACGACAAGAGTGGAAAACGCGGCTCCCAGCATGTGTCCACTCGTACCCCCTGCTATTGGGAAATTGAACATCTGAGCAACAAAAACCACTGCTGCAACAGCACCAATATTCGACAATGAATCAACCTGTCGAGATCTTAATTTCCCAACAGCGATCGATAGCGACATCATCGTTATGGCCCAAGCGGATAATATTATTGGCCATGACAGCCAGCCATCAGGGATATGCATCGATAAAGTATTACTTTTTCCGTTGAAAAATATTACCTAGGTGCGAAGTCGTTTTGACCAAGAGTAAGAAATTACTCATCGATCAGCCGATGTGCCTACGCTGGCGATAGGAATAAGCGATTCAAGGGATATTGCGTAACTCTCAACAACTTCAAGGCGTTAGGAAGTCACGAGATCTCGCTTTATTCTAAAATACGGTTCTTCCGCTAAAAGTCATTAAGTATTAATATAGATTCATAAGACACTATCCTATGGCTACGACATTCGAAATTTACTCCCGCGTCGTTCCTTTCATGATTCAAGGGTTCAAGCTCACGCTTTTTATCTCGATTACGTCGGTTTCCATCGGCCTAATCATCGGCCTTACTGCTGCACTCATGAAAATCTCAAAGAACCCATTACTGCGGTACCCGGCAACTGGATACATTGAAGTATTTAGAGGTACACCTTTGCTGGTTCAAATTCTTTTCATGAGCTTTGCGTATCCCACCATTTACGACGTATTAGGAGACATGCTGAACGACCCACTCACCGACTTGCTAGGATTCACAGTCAATATCACTTCGACTCCCGGGACTTTTACAAATCCCGACCCACTATGGGACGTAATCATAGTTTTTGCGCTAAATACAGGAGCATATCAAGCAGAGATTTTCAGAGCAGGCATTCAGAGTATTCCCACTGGACAAGCAGAGGCAGGTAGGAGCTTAGGACTAACGTACGCTCAGACAATGAGATACATTATAATTCCACAAGCGTTTAGAGTCGTGACTCCGGCACTAGCGGGAGAATTCATCAACATGATTTTAAACAGCAGCTTAGCGAGTGTGGTAGCTGTGCAAGAACTTACCTACTGGACGAGGCAATCGGTCTCTATATATTATCGGACCTTGGAAATCTGGTTCCTAACAGGCATCATTTACCTAACATTGACGCTGACTCTTTCACGATCAATGCAGTATTTCGAAGCCAAGTACAGCGTTCCAGGACTAGGTGTAGCCGGTACGAGAAGAAAAGGATAAGGAGGAATGAAAATGCCGTTGTTGGAAGTACGAGACTTAGTGAAGATCTACGATCCTGCCGATCCTCCGGCACTCGACGGAGTAAGTCTAACTGTTGAAAAAGGTGAAGTCCTCGTCATAATTGGGCCGTCTGGTTCGGGAAAATCAACATTGCTCCGTTGCATTAACAGACTTGTCGAGCCAACCGATGGAGAAATTATTTTCAAAGGCCAGAACATTCTCGACCCTGAGGTAGATATTAACAAGATTCGACAAGAAATGGGAATGGTATTCCAGACTTTCAATCTTTTCATGCATTTGAAAGTTATAGATAATATTCGCTTGGGATTAATAAAAGTAAAAGGGATGGATGAGACTGAAGCCACTAAGATAGCAATGACAATGCTTGAGCAAGTTGGCCTAGCTGACAAGGCAGACTCATATCCCGCAGAACTTTCTGGCGGGCAGGCCCAGAGGGTTGGTATTGCAAGAGCCTTGGCGATGAATCCTACACTAATGCTTTTTGACGAGCCCACGTCTGCCCTTGATCCAGAATTAGTCGGAGGCATCATCAGTATTATGAAAAAACTCGCCGATCAGCACATGACAATGCTCGTCGTGACTCACGAAATGGGATTCGCCAGAGAAGCGGCTCACCGAGTCATTTTCATGGACGAAGGTCGCATTGTAGAAGAAGGCCCACCTAAGAAATTATTGCAAGATCCTGATCATCCAAGAACACAGGAATTCCTCAAGCGAGTAGTCTTTAAAACAGAGTAAGAATCAAAATAATATCTTGGAAAAAATCTCCCACCCGATCTTTTGTAAATTCGGAAAGCTTGCCAAAGTAGATTAAAATCCTAGAGTTTATTGTCTTCGCCGAATTAGAGGGACAGCAATTGCAACAAAGAGGAAACCAACAGCGATTGTTGGAACATTAAAGGACAAGAAACCTGTTTCTCCAGTTTCGCCGCCTTCCCCGATAGTGCCAAACCAGTCTGCAAAGATCTTGTCGTATGTTCCGTCGGCAAGCATGTCTTTGATTGCAGTGTTGATCGCGTTCAAGAGGTTGGTTTCACCTTTTCTTACGCCAACACCGAACTGTTCAGGGGTACCAAAGCTTGCAACAACTTCACCGTTTACGGTTCCTTGTTTTGCGGCATAAGCAACTACAGGTAGGTCTCCGAGGATCACATCAAGTTCCTTCAGATTCATTTTTGGGAAGAGAGCATCGAAGGTATCCAATCTGACGATGGTCGCCTTCTTGAGATTCTGAGTGGCCCAGATGTCACTGGTTGTTCCGATTTGGACTCCTACTTTCAAACCTTCTTGGTCTAAGTCATTTTCGTCCTGGATATTCCATGGGTTGCCTTTGTAAACTAGAATAGCTTGCGTGGAGTTATAGTAAGGAATAGAGAAATCGATTTCTTGGGATCGTTCCTCGGTAATGGTCATTGCAGAAATAATAATGTCGAATTCTCCGTTCTTAAGCTGAGGGATAATGGTGTCCCAAACAACGGACTTGATTTCAGCCGTTACCCCTAAGCGACTGGCAAGTTCCTTGGCGAAATCGACATCAAATCCAATTATGTTACCGGACTCGTCTCTGAATTCAAAGGGGGGATAGGTGGTATCGCTACCTACTACTATCTTTCCAGCAGCCTTAATATCTGCCAGTTGATCTGCGTTTACACCTGCTGTCGCGAACAGAAGCAGAGCAAACAACGCTAGAGTAAATGCTATTTTTTTCATTTTTCTTAACCTCCAAGAGGTTGTTACCGTATGTGTCGAGAGGAAATAAAAGGTCTTCGTAAGAAAAAAACAATTTATCAAGAAAACGTCTTTGGGATAAGAAGACTCCATACGAGGAGTCACTTGCCATTTTTTCATTTCGACTTGGTGAGTATCCAAACGATTGTTTTACCTTCTTCTTTCGAGTAGACTTCCTTGTTGTAACCAGCGTAAGAAGCAATGACCTTCCACCCAGTTTTCCTCGCTAACTCTTCGAATTCATCATAAGTGAACATGTATAAGTGAGAAACATTGTGTTCCTTGTACACGTTTTCCGTAGGATCAATTAGATTAACATTTAATTCCACGTTGTGATCTCCTTCGACCAGCGGGCTTTTTGGAATAAAGATTCTTTGAAGAATAAGGCCGTTTGAACGGCGTAGTGGCAAGTACATCGGAGTTATTGGTCGATTTATTGTTTGAAGTATAAAAACACTGTTTTCCTTGCTCACTTCGTGTACATTTGTTAAGACTTGTAACGCTGCATCGTAAGAACCAAGGTTCGCGATCGCATTGCCCAACATTATTGCCCCTTCGAATCCGAGTTCTACAGGGATTTCTTCTAGCTCTTGCTTGAAAGAAGGGATAGAGACATCAACTTGGTAAAATCTTGAGCGGGATCCCAGTTTTTGCTTGATTTCATTTGCTATAAATATCATGCCTTCAGAATAATCTAGACCAATGCATCTGCATCCATGTTTTTCAAGAGCAAAACTATGCCGACCTGTGGAACAGGCAAGATCTAAGACATATTTCCCCTCCAAGTAGTGTGTTAACAAAGGAAGCTCTCTCTTGAGTCTTGCTTCCCAGGGAATCATCTCATCATATTTTCGGGCAAAGTCCAATTCTGCTTCTTTGTCCTCCCTATTAAATGGATCACTCATGAGACATTATTCACGGGGAAAATATAAATGCTAGAGTATTCGTGTGAGCTTGCGAGAAAAAAAAGGGGGGGAAGAGGGAGGGGATGCAAGGGGTTAGGTGAGTCAACGGGAAGTAGGACACAAAATCAGCATCGAATCAATACAGCAGTGTTTCTCCTGGGACTCTTCGAAACACTTGAACATCGCCGACGTGCTTGCTACCGGTCAAGTATCTAACTAGTCTTTCAACTCCAAGGCCTCCTCCCGCACTAGGACTTAACCGGTCTTCCTTTGCTAAGGCAAGATAAGAGGCATACTTCTTGGGATCTAGCTTATCTTCGGTGATTCTTTGCATCAAGCGATCATATTCGTGTTCTCTTTCTGCTCCTGACAAAGCTTCACCAAAACCCTCGGGATAAATGAGATCATAGTTTAGAAAATGCTCACCTTCTCGACTATAGTCCTTCTTGTCATAGAATTCGCGGTCATGGCAGATGGCCCAGAAAGGAGTATCAGTATCAAGACTAGCAGAGGATTCCCAGTCACTCCCGTACTGGTCTTCTAGCTCATGAGTAGTAACTTGGCGGAATGGAAACCTCCATTTGGGAATCTCTCGATTCAAAAGCTCTAATTCTTCGACAGCACGTATTTTTACATCGTCAACAATTGCTTTGAGAAGGCCTTCTACCAACTTGAAGACATCAGACATGGTTGCGCCCTTGATTTCAAAGTCAACTTGGGTGAACTCAAAAGCATGTTTTCCGGTAGCTCTTCGTTCTGCAGCTTCGAGTCTAATGTTAGGCGACATAATGTAGAATTTCTCTAAGCCCAGACCTATGGCAATCTGTTTATGCAAAATCATACTTTGAGTTAACTGAAGCTTTTGGCCCAGATATTCGATTTCCCCAGTTTTCAGAACAGAGGAACCGGGATCTGGTCCCAGAGGATCTGTTATTGGGGAGAGCATTATCGGCATGAGTTGAAGAAAACCTTCTCTTTCGAAAAAGTCATGTATCGCTTTTAGTGCAACGGATTGTATTTTTTGCATTGCAACGAGTTTTTTTGTGTCTCGTGTGATTGCGGGTTTGGCAGTGAGCGTTTCCATAATTTAAACCACGCCATGCCCGGATATGTATTTTGTTCATGAGAACCGTGGAATCGTTCCAGAAGCATCCATAGTTGGTGCTTAATTTATGGAAAATATCCAATTCAGACCGTAAGTCTTTTCAATGCGTAGAAATGACGTGTCCGCGTGAAAGAACTAACATTAGATGACCTAGATTTTGCGTTGCTAGAATTACTTACAGCTAACGGGAAACAGTCTCTTCATGAACTATCAAAGCAACTTGAAGTTCCTAAGTCAACAATACATGCCAGAATTGCTAAGCTAGAAAAAAAGGGTATTATCAAGACCTACGTAGCACTCATTGACCATAGAAAACTAGGTTTGGACCTATTAGCCTTCGTCATGATTTCTTTTGACAAAAGAGAAACAAAACTGGATCAGGAAGCGGTTGCGAAGAAAATTGGAAAGCTGAATCAAGTTCAAGAAGTATTCATTATTGCGGG
>JAJRWK010000274.1 GCA_024276795.1 archaeon
CAATAATCGAAGAATGTTGCTAGCATCCCTTAGTCAAGTAATAGAGTGGAACACGAGACTGGCGGGATTTGTCAGATTGGAGCAGATTTTCAAGGTTATCTCCAGGTATCACGTCCCACGTGAAATATCGGTCTCTCCACTGCAACAACTTGTTCTAAGAGTAATTGCGCTTTACCCGGATGAGAGAGAAAAGGAGTGGTGGAAGCGATTCCAAATCGCCCGTATTTCAAGAGGAAAGGAAAATATTTCTTACACAGCTTTCAGAAATATCGTCTTCAAATTAAGGCAGAAAGTAGGATTAAATACAGGCCCGATTATTGATCACTACCGATTAAGGCTGATTCCGACAATATTCATTGCATGGGTGAAAACGGATCGGTTTGGCCAAGGAATCCTCCAGCACCCCTACATTCGGTTCGCCAATACAATTTACTCTGAATCAGAGAACAAGCTTGTTGTGTTTGGTATTTTTGCACCTAGAGAACACATCGATCAACTCTTAGAAGACGTTTTGTCTCATCCTAAAATTAAAGGAGTGTCGGTATTTTTTGTCGAGGACACCGCTTTTTCTGTTCAACCCAGATCTTACACTATCAACAATTATTTCTGGGAAAATCAAGAAGAAACCATTCAAAACATTCTTGAGACCACTCCTTTCGAGTATTTGGAAAATCTCTCGTTCACGCATTTTTCGCCTTCTATGATTACTTACTGGCATGAAAATGCCTCGTTCGGAGACCGCGGAGACCGATTCATTGATTTCAACGCCGTAGACTTAACTATCATAAGGGCTACGTGGATGAGCATTGCATCAACAAATCGCGTTGCGGTTTCCCCTAATGCAGTCATGAAGCACCTTAGAAGGAATAAGATCGATGTTTCCTATAGAAGGGTCCAATGGCTGTTTAATTTCATGAATATTACTCAGTCATGGTTTTGGAGGGCAATAATCCGTAACATTTCACCATATACATTCCTAATATACCTAGAAAGGCCAAAACCAGAGTTGCTAAACTTGTTTTTCTCATCTCTAGACCTACTCCCCATGTATGCTTTTATCAGGGGGAGCAATCCTAAGAGGCCCGACGAAAAGCACTATTTATTTGAGATAAGTATTCCAAGATATAGCTCGCTCCCTAGGATTTATCACGCATTTTTCTCAACATTCAATGAGTATTTTGGTAGGGTTGCCATCGGTGAAAAACTGATTACACTGGCAGCACCTTTAGAATATGCGAAGCTCTGGAATGACAAAGAAAAGAATTGGAAATGGAACAAACGATCCCGATTAATAATAAAATAAAAGATAATCTACGCTCAATTCTCACAAAGAAGCGCTCAAAGATAATAACGAATCTTCATTAATTTGCCCATTTATTCATGTAGTTTGGGAGAAAGCATTTAATGAAATAAAAAATAGCTTTTCACAAGTTTTTCAGGTGATAAAATGGGAATCTTGAGCGGAATTATAGGGCACGCAAGTGAAGCGAAACTAGAAGATGCACAAAAGACAGTGGGGGAGCTACTGGTTCCAGGAGAAGAAATCGATGCTGCTTTCAAACTGGTTAGGGATATGATCATCTTCACGAACAGACGATTAATCTTAGTAGATAAGCAAGGACTAACTGGTAAGAAAACAGAATATTATTCAATACCATATCGAGCGATTACCCATTTCCTGATAGAAACGGCAGGTACATTTGACAGAGATTCAGAATTGAAAATATGGGTTTCAAGCCAAAAGGAGCCCATCATAAAGGAGTTCAAGAAGGACAGAAGCACGATCTTGCTTGTTCAAAAAGCACTGGCAGCTTATGTTTGCAACAAATAGCGCAGGAACTAATAATTGAGCAAGAATGGTGTATGTTAAATCTGGCGCACGTTTCCTTCACAGCATCTTTTCATTCAATGAAAGAATTAGCTGAGAATCAATACGTTCTGAATGAATGAGATGTGGCTATGATTTAGAAAAAGACTGATAAAGTTCTACCAAGTCGTTGCATATCTGCAATAACGGACGCTTTTGACTAACAATAATCGTAGGGTCTTCACCAAGAACAAAGGTAGCAGTCCATTCCTGAACGCCTACAGGAGGAGAACGTATTGCCTCTATTTTTGCCCGTTGGAGAATAGCAAGCACCCCCGGACCTAACTGTTCTAAGGTGGGAAGAAACGCCTCAGTTAAAGGAACGCGTAAGCAAATGGGTCCAGCAATGCTCAAACAGCAAATTTCTGCAGTTTCTCCTTTAGAACCGTCTTTTACTTGAACTTTCCTTATAGCTATCACGTCGTCAAATGGAGTCTTAACTTCAAACGGCGTTTCGCGATCAAAGATTTTTCCATCTAGTGCTCTCTTGAGCTTGTTTGAAATACTTAACCCGCTCTTTTTCTGAATGATTTCTGAAATTGCGTCACCAAGAAAATGATTCCTAGCCATTGTGGCAACCCCTTCGATTTCATGTAATAAGCCCAGATCTGCTTGTTCCAGTAAGGCAAGGAATTGATCATGAGACAGGATGGGGTGGTCTAGGCCACTATACCCGCGAGCAATATAGTTTGCAAAAGTCAATGTTAGTTGGATTTCACGAGGTGGCTGTTGAGCCCTCACCACATGTAGGGTTTGATAGGAATGTAGCAGACCCAAGGCCTCCCACCATTCACCATCTTTATCAACTGAAATGGCCAAACCGTAATACCCATACTGTAATATTGAATGGATTATTTCATCTAAATCTGAGAAAAGAGAGGGATCATAGGAACTCTTACACCTACTAACCATTTGGTCCAGAACAGTTTTTGCTTGTCGAAGCTTCCCAATATCTAAGTAAATGCAGAAATCTCTTAAGACTCTTCTAAATAACGCGAAGCTTGGGGGAAACTCGATTTCTTCTATTGGTAATCCACTAAAGAATGATTGAACACTTTGTCGAAGACGGTTTACTTCCGGATGCTCCTTTGTTCGTATAGAGGTCGAAGAGAGCAGTTTTTCCAGAACAGACCGCTGTACGTTCCCCCTTCCTTGTTTTTTTCGATACTGGCTCTGACTTGCCTCAATTTTCTTTGCGAGTTGACGAAGCATTGCTTTGTCTTGCTTTGACACAGCATTTCTTGTCAGGAAATTAAGAAAATCGGGGGTGAAGCTTACCGCTATATCATCGTCTCTCAGACCATTTCGAATGAAGATCCTGAAGCCTTCATCATTAGTGACAATGATTGAGCTTCTTCCTTGACGAGCTTCTCGAAGAGCTATGGCAATGATTTTGAAGTCTCCAATTTCACTACGTTCAAAAGCACGACGCTGTAACTGTTCATTAATTTTCTTTAACCGTGAAATGTCGACATTGTCATCATTAGTAATTGTGAATAGTTTTTGAAGAAGAACACGGGTTTTAGAATACTCTCTCAGAACGGTTCTTGGAACGATGTGGGAATATTGAGAAGGAGTGTTCTTTATCAGCTTTGCAACCAATTCCAATGATCTTCCCCCTTGTGCATCGTAAATACTCCGGAAAAAAGAAGTATCAAAAATGAAGACAATTTTAGATTCTGTTTTCATCCGATAACCCTCAACTATCAAATGCGTATCACTTTGGGATGAAAGTGACTCAGTAAGGATTCGAGAGATGAATCGTAGGAAGTCAAAATAAGCTGATAGTTAGGCTCAGAATCTAGGTGTAGAACTTCGGAAAGAATAGTGAAAAGAAGCTTGCGATTAGTTTCGTCTAGATGGTTAATTGCATCATCCATTATGAGAAAAGGTTTCCCGGCGATTTGCTTAGAAAGCAACCAACGGAATAACAAGAAAACCAATGTTTTTTCCCCCCCACTTAGGTCATCAAGATAAAGATAGGTATCTCCAACTCCAATTCGGCGAAAAACAGGCTCAATTGAGCCCTCAAAAGAAACATCCCAGTTTTCGTCCTTAATCCTTCGAATCAGTTTTCTTAGTTGACTCTCGATTGGATCCAAGTGTTGCTTCAATTTCTGTTCATGAACCGTCTTAGTAGCTTTCATCAGTTGGTCAAGAAGAATCTCGCGAACCTTATAATAGTGGATTAGGTCAGGTAATTCTTCCAGTCTAGACTTGCGAGAGGTCAGTTCCTCCAGTTCTGATGCTAAGGTGTATTTTTTGATCTCGAGGTTTTTTCGAGTTTCGATCTGTTCTTGTATCGAGACTAAATCACTTGATTCAGCAAGTTTTGAACGAAGTTTTTCAAGTTCAGATTGTATGTCTTTAAGCCTAGACAAAGTGTCCGTAAGTTGCTCATAATTAGCATTTATTTTTCGAAGAATATCTTGTTTCTGCTTGAGAGACTCTGAGAGGCTTTTGATTCTTTCGTTCAAAGCACGTACTGCCTGATGAAATTCCTTGGCTTCTTCAGTTGCTTGTGTAAGGCTTTCTTCAGCTTGTTCTAGGCTGAGAGATTGCCGACAGGTTGGACAGGTATTTTCATGTTTGGAGATTACATGCTCTAGGAGCTCAAGAATGCCCTCGTATAAGTGTTGCATTTTCTCCTTGGATCGAAGCTCACCTTTAAGCCGAGAAAGTTCGCTTTCAATTTCCATGATTTCATTTTCTTTTTTTGATATCAACTCCGAGACTTCGTCCAAAGATACCCCACTTAATTGTTTGCGAAGACTCTTTACTTCTTCGCCCAATCTTGTGCTTTCATCCTCTAAATGTTCTATCTGAGCCTTTGTCTTTGCTAGATACTCAATAGAAGCAATGTCGATTTGAGACAACTCTTCCAGTGAAGCTTCAACTTGTTCAAGCTCTTTTTTCACCGTCTCAATCCGTTCTTCAATCTTTTCTTCTTTCAAAGATTTCAATTCGCCACCTAACTCTTTTGCTTTGCTGGCATAGGCTTTCTTTGTTTTCTGAAGGGAAGAATAGAGATTGTCGAGTTTGTCGAGGTGAAGAAGCTGTGAAAGGTGTTCACTAAGGCGTTTCCATACATCTTTTTTTGCGGAAATAAATTTGTACAAATCTCCTTCTTCAACAAAAAACACCGAATTAAACAGAGAAAGGTCATAGGGAAAAACATCTTCTAATCCTAGTTCATTACGTGAAATTTCCGTATATTGTCGTGTTGCTAAGTCATACTTGTAAAATTCTGGACGGTTGTCTCTCCCGCGAGGCTTGTAGGAATATGTGATCTGATACTGTGCTCCATCTTTTCCAATGAAGTCTAGTTCGGCAACGCTTTCTTTATGACCATCATAGTTCGGTCTCGGCACACCTTCTTTTTTGTCGTTTCCGAAAAGAGCGAATTTGACACCATAAAGAATGGAGCTCTTTCCAGCTCCATTCTTGCCGAGAATAAGCGTTACGCCTTGATCAAATGTAACTTCGGTTTTTTCGGGAAACCCTTTGAAATTCTCAACAAGTAGCCTTTTGAGCATGTTACGGAACCTCCCACCCAAGTGTTTGAATGATTTCATTGACAGAGAGCTCTGTCTCGCTAGCTTTCAGTAATTGGACAATCTTGTCCTCTAGAGAAACGAGGATTTGTTTTCCTTCGGGAGTTTCAAACCACGAAAGCAGAGTCTTCACACGGGTTGATCGTTGGGAGCTTTTTTCTAACTCTGACTTCAGAGTCGAGACAATTTCACCTGCAAATTCCCTCTCAGCCATAATTCGTCAATGAACTAGTTTTGAGCGGATTAATTAATGTTGTCTGAGGGATTCTTATGTGTCTCACAAACCAGTCATGTTAGGGCGTCTCAAGCTTAATTTCTTGAGCGCAACCTTTCCCAGAGAAAAATGCTTGGTGCTTGAGAAGCGAAGAGAACGCAACAAGGAGAGAGAAGCAAGAAAAGAGTGATACGAAAAATGAAAACAAACACGGAATAAAGGAAAAAGAAGTATTAGATTTATTCTCTTACAAATGCTTGTTCATGAATTCTAATGCCGATTTGGCAACGATTTCTCGATCGTAATCCGCGACTAGGACGTGGTAGGAATTATGAACCCATTTCACCTCCTTGATTTGTGAGCGAACAGACTTTAAGATAATGCCGGGGTTTTTGCGAGAGACCACTTCGTCATGCTCGGAATGGATCACAAGAATCGGTTGCGTGATATTGGAAAGCTCATTGGAAACAAACTTAACAAGATCAGCGACTTCCATCATATTCTTAACAGGTAGTCTTCCGTAGTTTTGTTGAAGATAACGAACAAGAGCGTTGTTTTTCACAGATTCGTCCATAAACTGATATTCACGATACGGCACAATGAGATTTGTCCATCGTAACAATCTGAAGAGGTTCCTAATTCCTAATTTCAAATAAACGGGAGCGGCTATTGGCACAACTGCTTTTACCAAGTCATGAAAGTTTGCTGCGAGATGAAGGGACAGTGTACCCCCCATCGATAGTCCTAAAACACCGATGCTTCGACCTGTTTTTTCATCGTTTAAGGTGTGAAGTGCATTTTCAACCGCGGTAAGCCAGTCTTGATACTTAACCTTGAGCAAGTCTCGGTGATTTGTTCCATGACCGGGAAGCAGAGGGATGTGTACTCGATATCCTTGAGCCGCAAAGAGTAGCCCAAAAGGGTGCATTTCTACGTTAGATCCCGTGTACCCATGTAGGAGAAGAATTCCCCTGTCAGCATCTTCGTCTCCCAGCCACGTCTCTCCGAAGGGGGGAAGTTTTGAAAGATCTCTTGCGTGTAGGAATTCTTCGAAAGAAAAATCTGCAAAATCTGTCATCTCCTCTTTCTTGAAAGCTACAAGTATTAGAAGATTACTTGAATCATTCTTCGAAAGAGATTCTTTTCGAGGGGGAAAATGCTAACGTAACAGGTTACATATAGATTCTTGTTAGTTATTTGGCACATCTGTAGTTTCTGGCGTTTTCGAAGGATCAGCAATCAAGATAATTCTATTCGTGCGGCCGGCAGGTTCTTTTGACACTACGCCTTTTTCTTCCAGTTTTTTCAAGTACTGGCTAACAGCGGCTTTACTGAATTGTACAGCTTCGACAAGGTCCGATTGAAGCATCGAACCGCCAGATTCTCGAAGTGTCTTGACAATTTTGTGTTCAGGAATCGAGAGGTGCACGGGCCTCACTTTTTCTGGGTCGGTCTTCCCGTAACGAAGATGTAGCCGATTAAATCGGATGAGTAGGTACGTCATTCCACCGATCAAAAGGATTGTTACTGCAACGCCTAGCAAGAATGATAAGATGACTAGTGTGGTTGTATGCAGATTTGACTGGGCCACGGGTGTCTGAGGAAACATGAATCGGATCAAAATAACTTGGGAAGAAGAAATGGTAAGATTCTCCCAATAAAAATACATTCGCAATCCATCTGAGAAATTACTCGTTACTTCCGGAAACAAGACGAACTCGTTGTCACTTGATTGATTGAGAAGCGAGCTTCCGGGAGGTAAGCCG
>JAJRWK010000275.1 GCA_024276795.1 archaeon
CATCAGCTCGCCTCCGCAAGTTCTTTTTCCACGTGCTGCTCCAAGACCAAGCGAATGTAATCGCTCAAGCGTCTTCTTTCATTTTCAGCGAGTTTTTCCAATTCTTTCTTCAGAGCCGAAGAAAGCCGAAGAGTCAATTGTTCATCATAGACAACCGTCTTTGACATGTAATATCATGTATTTCATTGTCATACGGGTTATTTATGTATTTCGATGTATTACATCGAAATACGTTACACACAATAACACAGGGTATTACAAAATAGCTGTGGACGAAAGCGATACCATTATGACTATCAGAATGAGTAAAACACTTCGGAAAAAGATAGATCAGGCAGCAGAAAAGGAAGGAATGACTGCTTCTCAATGGATTAGGAAAATTGCTCAAGAAAAACTCGAACAACCTGATTTTGAAAAAAAACTTATGGAAATGGAGCAAGACATTCAGTCGATCAGGGAACGGTTGCAAGAACTAGTGGAGAATTACTCAGTTATGGTAAGAAGAGTTGACGAGGTTTTCGAAAAGAGAAAGAAAATCCTCGATTCTTCTAGCTAACCTCCTTATTTCTGCAACTTCTTTCTTGGCAGCAATTATTTGTTCCTGGACTCGCTGCATTACTATAAAAGGATGATCTGCCCTCATGTTTTCTTCGATCGGAGCGATTTCGCCAGTGCTTTGTCCGTCCATCATTATCACTTCTTCTTGCCGTTAGTGGTATTGCTTGACCGGTTTAAATACGCGTAAAGGGGGTGTGCTCAAACTGGACGTGTTGCATTCCCAGTTTTAAATCAACATAGTCGGCCAGTATTACTTCGGTTAGCGTTTTTTTTTAACCGCTGAAACACACAAGAAACACGAAACAAGAACAGTTTTGTTAATTTTGTGAGCATGAATAACTTTTTCGCGTTTTTCGAAGACCTCGCCCGGATCTCTTGTGAAAACTTCAAATTGAAGAAGTGAGAAGGGGAGGGTGGTGCTTTGGAATGAGTAGTCCGGACTCTCAAGAAAGAAAAACAGAGTTTATCCAAATAAGGATTTCGCCACGGAAAAAAAGACAAATCGAGGATTTCCTGGAAGAAAGAGGGTTCAAGTCCTTGTCCTCGTTCGTCATGTTCTGCGTCGATTACTACGTCAATTTTGGGGAAAAAATCGATGAGATCTTGAAAAAACTGGAAAAAATCGAAAAAACCAGGCAAGACGGGAACTAACAGCTAGCCATCATACAAAACCGTGTAATTACCTAGGACGTCGTAACGGGGGAAGCTCTCTGGAACTGCCGATGAAAAATAGCCGACGGCAACTAAGCTTGTGTCATCGCCTGAACCATAAACTAACAAGAGCTTCGAAGAAATGGCCCGCACTTCAAACCGTGAATAGTCCTCAATATAATAGTACGCAAATTCTAGTATTCTCCCAGAATAGATCGTGCCAACGAATTGAGCAATGTATACAAATAATGCCTGGTCATTGTTTGATGGACGCGATGCGTACAATAAATACTCCGCCATGAAATCTTCAGACACATTCAGTTGCAATGAGATCCTGACAAAGTACGTTTCATCTGCATTCTCGGGAGTATTATTCTTGGAGAAAAATATGGCGGGTAGCAACATTCCTGCAAAGACCAGTGCTACAATACTGAATGCGATTTGTTTTTTCAATCCTATCACGCTCACTCATGCTTCTAAATGGAGTTATTAAAAAGAAAAAAAGAAGTAAAAAGGAAGAACGGGGTTAGCGACGGCGACGCTTGCGGTGGGTTATGTTCCTGTGGTGCGGCCGTACTCGCACGGTTTTCCCGTTCTGTTTTCTGGTGTAGCCCTTGACGTAGGAGTGCTTCTTCGGCATATGAAAACCTCAGAACACGATCTTGAAAATGATCCCGATAATCAGAATCAGGACAAGGCCAGTAACGACAGCAATGATTATGTTTGTTAACGACTTGAAGATACCGCTGGCAAGACTGCCAACCTTCATTTTCAACCCAGTAAAAGCATCGCCGATTTTTTTCGAAAAATGGAACTTCGCACCCACGGGACTCGCAGAAATCACTGAGGAGCCGATTTTCTTGAACTCGCTGTTTTTGATGGTCTTAGTAACTTTTCCGCCAAAAGAAGTGATTTTCTTTTGCATTTGATGCAATGGAATCCTGTATCGTTTCAGGGTAAACCCGTTTAATTGTTGCCCTGAACTACTAGAGTCTGGCAATGCGTTCAAAGTAATTCCAGTTGATTCTTCGTCAAAAGCCCAGACAACGCTGTCTAGGTCCTCGTACGTGTCCTCGTAAGCGAAGCCGACAGCACTGGCATTCACAAGGTTGTAAAAGGTAACACCGTCTTTCTCCGCCATGTCTTTCCCGTACTGCTCTGCACTCTTGCTATCGTCTGCCCAATAAAGCACGCCGTCAGTCTGCAAATCGGGGAAAGTATAGTTAACGTTGGTTGGAGCAGTAGCATCGTCAATCTGAGACGGATCAATATCAATTATCGCTCCAGTGTCTCCTGCAAGGATTTCGGCATTGGCAAAGTCATTCACCGTATCAATGTCTCTGAAGTCAAAGCCTTCATACCCCGGATCCGAGTCTTGAACACCAGCTGCACTCGAACTTTTCACAAAATCAAAGCTGAACCAAGACTTCTTGGAGTTCTCGTCATGAATTGCTTGACCAAGAAATCCTTTCACGATTCGCAGATCGGGATCAAAAACTTGCCACTCTATCTTGTCATTGTCAGGAACAATCCAGTAATGCCTAAGTTCCCATTGTTGTTCAAGATTCAAAGAATTCAAAGAATTGAGCTGTGATTGTTGTAGTGTCAAACTAGCGCTCACATTCACCCAAATGTCGAGCACGGGAATGAATTGCTCGGATTCGTAGTCTTCTGGGTCCTTATATACCGTTTGCCCGCTCACTACTTCCATGCTCATAAGGAGCAGGAGCAGAAATATGGCTCCAGAAAAAGCCAATAACTTGTTTCTTTTCATGAGTTTTTGCAGTTGCAAGTTCTCACCTTTCGAGCTGGATCTTTCACGCCCAGCCCAACCTTGTATTGCATAACAGAATACATAAAAGTATTGCATAAAACAATACCACCCGTTGGTTTCAAAAACTCTTATAATTTTGAAAAACAAAGTAATAATGTGCAACAAACAGAACTCACTCCAGAATTAATTGCCGCCCTGCAAAAAAGCATCGAAAAAAGAGGAATCCAGGGCACAATCAAAAGGCTAAGGGTGCAAGGGAGACCAAGCCATATCGACCAAATTATCAAAACCATAAATCATTACTTCTTCCAGCGAGACGAACTCTCAAAACGAATGGCGTTACAGGGCTACTGCATGCAAGTACGTAAGTGGTCCCCCGCTACTTTTTCAAGACTGAGGAAAAGAAGAAACGAACTGCCAAAAGGAGTATTCGAAGTATTAGAAAAGGCAAGGAAGGAGAAAAACAAAACCGTGTTCGAAATCACTGATTCCTTCTTTCAAAAGGACGCATCGGATCCAAAGGATCTGACAAACGCCGGATAATAACTCGGTCCCCGTCCGCTTCAATCAACACGACATCTGCGTTTGGTGTGCCTTCAATGTGCTCCGCTTTTATTTCTGCAATGGGCTCTGAATTATTAATGACTAAGGTCTCTAATTCGTTTCTGTCCTCGTCCGTGAACTGAATCACAGCTTGGCTTTCCTCATCTAGATTCACGGCCTGCACCGTTGCTTAAATGGATTCTACCTTGGGAGAACGGCCAGCCCACTCCTTCTTAATGCTTTCACGGATCCGACGGTAGCCGTTTAGGTCTCGACGTAATTGTCGTTCATGAACCGTCAGTTCATGCCTGCGGACAATTGTCCGCCCTTTCCTTGTCTTCCGAACATGTCTTCTTCTAGGGACTTTCTTCTTCACCACAAACACGTATTGAGAAAAGAAATACAAAAGTGATTCTCATTCATGAAACAACAACTTCTCCAAAACTCCCCTACCTCCCCCCGCTTTCCTGAGGCTTTGCGAGGGGGGGTCTGGCGGAAGCTCCGCTGCCTTGAAAGCCCATGGATGGAAGTGCAAGACCCAGCCACCCCTCTCACGGAACGCATCACAGAGCTTTGAGGACTCCACCACACAATCGCAGTTCCGGGACGCTGAAGCCTTAGCCTCTATCAGAACAGAACTCGGAGAACCAGAGAAAACAACCTCGAAGTCTGCCTCGGACAACCCGCCAAACCAACGCAAAACAACCCCAACACCCCCGCCAGCGGCCGAGAAGGGAGAGGTAGGGGAGTGTTCTTGGTCTTGGCTCGTGGCGGGGGGATGTAGCTCAAAAATAAGGTTCCTATGCTTTCGGTAGTCTCTCAAAATTAGTTCTTCTGAGGATTCAAGTATGTTCCCACCCTGATCCTTTACCAATATCCTAGCGGATCCAAATCTTTTCCTCAATAAATTATAAGAAAATATAAAGATGGCTTGTTCAAAAAGAAAACCAATTCCTCCAGTAGCACTACTATTAAGTTTTCTCTTAACCAAACCAATGTTCCCAAAAACAGTACTCCTGGATTTCTCGAATTTAGCAGCTATTTCAGATTCTGTCATCCCTTTTGCATACTCTAGATAGTCTTGCATTGTGACTTCCAGGTTGTTTTTCCTTGCGAAATCGAGTAGCAACAAATACATGATTTCATTAAGATCTAATGATTCAATATTTGCCTTTGAAAAATCGTATTTCACGACTTGTCGCGCGGTTTGTCGTACGGCTGAAAAAGTTGACCCCCAAAGAGATTTAACACGATTCTTAACACGGGTCCGATAATTAATACCTCCCTCTGAACTAGGACGTATCCTCCCAAAACGCTCTAATTCGTAGGAATCTATGTCAGAATCTATTACGTAATTAGGCGGACAACGATCATAATTCTCATATTTCTTCAAAAGATAATCTGCTACTTCAAGCCAAGTTTTCTTCCAGCTAGATTCCTCTTTTAAAATAGGAATTGGTATTGCAGGATAATTATCTGTGTGCAACCTAAAAGCATAGATTCCTTGCTTGGTTACACAAACACCCACTCCAAGCCATTTCAAGTATTCTTCACGATCACCTCTTTTCTTTGCTTCGGCTCGTTTTTCAAAAACAAATTTCAAAAAGTCAAAGTAAATCCCAGAATCCAACAAAGCCTGGATATAATCTTTGTCCCATTTGTTCGTAGGTATGTCAAGGAAGAACTGGAAATCGAAACTGGTCCGAAATGAGGTGGGACATGCTTTTCCTGTTAAACGGTGAAGACAGATTCCTGCAACAACCAATCCTTGTTGTAGCCCCGCTGAACGATCACCTCTTTTTCCACCGGTCCTTTCATTTACTATGTGTCTGAGGTTTATCCATTCATGGCTTACATCAGAATCTTCGGTTAGCCCATAAGTAGCGTCCTCCACAACTATGTATTGGACAAACTTTTCTCTGTTTGAAGAAAATGCTTTCTGAAGAAGAATACCTAAATCGTTCTCATGAACATAAGCGTGGACATGTTCTTCCCCGTAATATGCAAGAAGAAGGCCATAAATAATCTCGGTAAGAGTGCTTTTCCCGCTGCCAACGTCTCCAAAAACCAGAAATTTGAGGGGAATGATGGCATTTTCTGACTGCCTAAGCTCTTCTGGACGTTTTGAAAAGATAATGCTTTCAGGAACTAATATCATTTCAAGCAATTGCTTTGTGGAATAATCTATGTTTTGAAGAATAGATTCTATTTCAGACGTGGAAAAACGCTCTCGAGCGAGAGAGCTTTTCTGGTTCATTAGAGAAACGAAATCTTCAGGTGGAAAACGCAAAAACAATCTGGCAACAGGATTCTCACCAGCAAATAACAAGCTATCAAAAACTCTTTTCTCAGGATTCCAGCCTAAGGCTTCCACTGCAAAATCTACACCAGAAAGACGCTTATTTGTTACCAAAATCACAAAAGAATCCAAGTTCTGGGAACTTGAGAGATATTGCTGCACTCCATAATCATCTGCGAGTTCTATGCCTTTCAATAAGAACTCTCCATTTTCAACGATCAGAACCATGTTTTTTCTCAGTTCATACACTCCTTGTTCAAAGCTCCATGAATAATCTACTGAATAACGATTCCCATATTTCTCGAGTGATTCTAAAAGGTCATACGCAATTTTCCTGGCAATTCGTGATTTACCCGAATCTCGAGATCCAAAAACATTGATTACCTGGGGAATGAGATTCCTTGTTACATAATCTATTTGATCCAGGTAGATCTTTGCACCATTTCGATTTCTATACGCTGAGGCCTTGTCTGGCTTTTGTCTATAGAAATTCGTCTCGAAGCCCAATCTAATCTGCTCTATCGGCGATCTTTCGATCAACATCAGATAATGTAAAGTAGAAAAGAACTATTTGTATTGTGTTAAGCAATACCTCATTAGGCAACTATGGGGTCATCTTCCCGTTTCTTCTTTTCCTTAGCCATTTGTGCAAACTTGAATTGCATTGAAATCAATAAGTCAAGAATCTCTTTCTTATACGCAGCGAAGATCTGGAGCACTTTGGCTTGATATTTTGCCTCGATGTTGGAAAGGTCAATTTCGTATTTCAGAAGTATGGGGGACTTTCTAAGTTTCATGATCTTGGTGGCGTATTCTGAAAGTTCTTTCACGTGAGCATCAGCTGAAGGAATGCTCCGCAAAAGTGGCAAAAGCATGTAAAAGTTCTCAGGATCCTTGATAGATCCTAGGAGTTTTTTGTCTATTTCGTCGATTGTGTTCTGAATCCCTCCAACGATCTGCTCAATTGTTTCAAATACTGCTTGATCCAGCTGAGCTGCGTCCCGGAGCATTAGACTCCTGTAATCAGTCATATTTCCTTCACCCCCTATATTTCTTGCCTAATCTGGATGTCATTGTACCAGAGAAACGCATAGACTGCAAACAAAACGATCACTGCGAGAATTATTGCCCAGAACCACCATTGTTGCGTTATCTTTTCATTTCTGTCAATCTCAGAAAGGGATTTTGACTCTAAGGCCTTGTATTCGAGCAAATCTCTCGCAATTTTCAAAGCCTTCTTGTCTGCCAGAATTTCAGCATCTTTTACCTGGTTTTGGTGGACGAGAAGCACGATTATGCCAAAGAAA
>JAJRWK010000043.1 GCA_024276795.1 archaeon
ATTGCTTGCCAGAGGAACACTGAAGGATAATGACGAACTTCTTTTCGTGATCTGGGCCTCAGATCAAGAACATCAAAAGAAGGTATATCGACCACACTATACTCAGAATCCTGGATTAATAGAAATTTTTCGAAACAATTTCGAATTCCTATGGCATCATTCAAAATAAATGATAATTCCTTTTTGTAATTATGTGTGCACGGTTCCAGACCTCAGAGGTTCTTCTCAGATCTCTCGTGGTATTCAATACAAGGTTCTATTGTTGGAAGGAAATTAAAAGTCAGATAGCTTCTTGGAGTAAGCGGAGGATTAAATAATTCATAATCAATTGTTGATCTGTCCTTCAAGAGAGGAAGTATGTGTATTATTCATGGGGAAAATCAGTGACTGGCTCGGCAGAGCCCAAGGATTAGTTCAAAGGGGATGGGAAATAGAAATTATCAAAGTATTCATTGTTTTGGCGATATACTTTGCGTTCCTTGTTTTGGCTTTGACTTTATATTCGGCTCTGCTCAGAAAAAATCGAAACAAGTTAGAGCCTAGCTCCTACACGGCTCTCAAAATGGTTGGGAGAATGTTTATCATTTCAATGTTTGCGGCAGCCTTTCTCAATCAGTTTGCTCAGTTTCAAGGAACTCTTCTTGGCTTTTCAGCGCTGGTTGGAACAGCCATAGGTTTCGCTTCAACACAAACTATTGGAAACTTCGTGGCAGGAATATATGTCATCATTACAAGACCATTCAGTGTAGGAGACTATGTGATTCTCCCTAGTATGGATATTGAAGGTGTTGTAGAGGAAATAACAATTAATTATACAAGTATCTTATTGCCAAACCATACAAGAGCAATGGTTGCCAATAGAGCAATCATTGATGCGAGGATAATCAATACAAGAAGAGAGCATGAAAAGCCCACAGAAAGCAAAGGCCAAGTTCAGGACAAGACAGAAAAATCAGAAAAAAATCATGACTCCAAGCGAAAGGACTGGGCGGAGGAGTCAAAAGAGCTGTTCAAAGCCATTTTCGACGATGACAAGGTCGTGAAATATGATTATCCTTTAGTGTTTGGTGTTGACACATCAGTTCCCTTCTCAACCATCGAATCCATGTTTTCCGAGATCATACCACCTTTTGAACAAGAATTCATAGCGAGCGTTACTTGGAATGTTGGTAATGTTTCAAGACTCGAAACGAAATACGAGGTAATCATTTCGGTATCAAATGCTAAGGACTTGTTAGAGATCCCCAAAGAGTTTCTGCTCAGAATAAAAAGATCTTTGGAGCAAAGCACCTCTTCGTGAAATCTGAAAAAGCTTTAAGTGTTTAAGAATTATTAAAAGAGTGATGAAGGGGGATAAAGTCCTCACTGGTACACTATTACTACTTGGTCTCCTTGTTACAACCCAAGTGGCAGGAACGGGCGTGAATGAAGATCTACACGTTGCTGGCAAATCTATCATTCAGATCGAAAAACAGTCGCTGTCTCAAATATCGAACTACACGACGTATGGTACTATGATCATTAATAATGATACGGACCTCGAACAGATAGCATTGATACAAGGGTTTACAGGAAACGGTACTAGAGAGCATCCTTACGTAATCACTGGGTTTAATTTTTCTGGGATTCACATTGCCAATACGAGAAAACACATTATTATTGCAAACAATTCCGTAAGTGCACCTTTAACCAGTATTGGTCTCAACTCCTTCTTACAATTATCAAACGTTTCCAACGTGGCCATACACGGAAACATAATCGCTCTTCCCGGGTATAATGATACAACAGCCAGCGGAATTCAAATAACTCAGTCATCCAACGTAACAATTAATAGAAACTCCATTCATGGCGTATCAAAAGGAGTCTATGTAACATATTCGAATAACACCATTATTTCTGAAAACTGGATCACGACCCGTTCTAATAATATTCATGTTTTTGCATCAACTCATATAACCATCAGAAACAATACCCTCACTTCACTTGATTTTCTTTCAATGCGGTTTTCGATTCTAATAGAAAATTCCGCACAGACAAATATCCTTGAGACAATAATTGAAAATAGCCCGCAAGGACTTCGCCTCGTCAATGTGGATCGCATTTTCACTAATGGGTTCAAAATGATCACATGGTCTTCTATCACTACAATACCTATTACCTCTGTGGAGGTCGTATCCGCAAACAATACAATTCTTTCTGGATTTAATCTTCAAGACCAAAGATTCGGACCCAATCAACAGCAACCATATGATATTTCGAGAGGGTTCTTCATACACGGAGGATATCTGTCGAATTTTACGATCACAAACTCAACGATTAATGGAATGGCAAATGCTGTGGAATTCGCCGGAAATAGTGGCCAAGACGTATTCGTCAAAAACATAGTCATAACAAATTCCATTAAAGCTGTTGTTGTAATGAGTAACAATCCAGACTTTACAAGAATAACCGTCTCGGGATGCACTTTCATGAACATCACAGACTGGGAAAGCGTTCGCATAGATCAGCAATCTGGAGCACCAATAAGTGATGTCAGAATTGTCGGCAACATGTTCTTGACGCCGACTACCTACAGAGTAGAAATATTCACTTGGAACATACAAGACGTCTTCATTTTTAGAAATAACTTTTTCACACAATATGGGCTGTCCACTGGCTTCGATGACGGGTTGTGGGCATTCATAAATACAAGCAATGTAACAGTCGCAGAAAACTATTACCAACACATAAAGGCAGAAGATCTGAATAATGATGGTTATTATGATACTTATTACACCCGTGAAGGGTATGTCGATTCCTTTCCTGCAACAATGCCATGGCCTTCAGAAAGCTTTCCAATACTTTACTTAGACGCAGAATTTAAGAAACCACAATCTTACGACATTTACTATAACGGGCAAGTCATTGATATTCTTTGGTATCCCGCAGCAGATACCCATGGGACGCCATACGTATACAATTTGTTATGGAAAAATCATGATACAAATGTCGAAGGTACAATCTCAGAATTTATTATGGACACCTATTTCTTGTGGAAGATACAATCAATGCAACGGGGAGTCTACAGCCTGATACTTGAAATTGTTAATTCTTCAAACACCACGGTTGTTTCCAGAATTGAATCCGTAACATTTTCGATAGAAGAACAAACTATAACGACTTATTCAGAGACTCACACAGGATCCTCCAACTATGGAGATCAGACCTCGTCGCAAAGTGAATCGATTGAAGAACCAACTATTCCCTCACTTGAAATACCAGTAGGTGGGAGCGATCTCTTTGTAATTCCATTACTGACAATAGTTCTAGCTCCAATTCTTAGAAGATACAGAAAAGATCGCGAAGCCGAAGCTAGATGAGATAATTCGTCGAATGTCCGACTGGTCTTATCTCCACCCATTTCACAATCTCTAACTCCATTTTCCTTAGCAATTTAAAACATTTCAACCGGCTCAAACAAGAATATTTATTGAACAACTGACGATTTCGCGTTTAGTAACGGCTAACCGCAATAAAGCGCTCGATTTGTTCACTTAAGAAAACCAGAGAGAATCTGTAACTAGACGCTCTTCAATCATGGTGATTCAGAAATATAAATTCTCCCGTACGTAGTAAGGTGTCCCCCTACTATTTCCGATTATCGGATATGTTGTTCGAAATTTTTATTAGATTTGGTTCATAGGTTACGATATTAGGAGGTTGATTTGTGAGTAACCAGAATATCTTTTATCCAGGCGAAGAAGTCATTTCCAAGGCTAATATCAAAGAATATGAGAACACCTACAAGCGCTCAGTTGAAGACCTAGAGGGATTCTGGGCAGA
>JAJRWK010000276.1 GCA_024276795.1 archaeon
AAACGCAGTAATGGCTACAATAAAGAACCAGCTAATGGGGTCTTTCTTCAATTCACGTACTGCCCGCTCAACTTTTTCTCTGACTGGATTCGGATTGGCTGGGAACGAAAATGTCATGGTTGACACCTAACTTTTCATCCCGTCTTCTCGAATGATATTGAAAAGTATTCCCTTTTGCTCCCTTTACAATAGGATCTCGAAACCATGCAGTTGAGCAATATTTTTGTGAATCAATTAATTTGCTTGAAAAGCATGCTGTGAAATGTTGGGGTTTACGAGAGTAGCTGAGAATATATTCTTTTATTCCGAAGAGTAACTTCTACTTTGCATCAATACTTGGAGAAAAATTATGCATATAGATCCAATAGGTGAAAAACGGGAGGAGAAATAACGTTAGTAATCAGGTCTACTTAGTTCTAGTGTTTTCTTTTTCTTCGCAGAATGGCTGGCACCGTTACAAAGAGTAAAGTAATCACTGTCAACGTAGTCGTGAACCCTGGGAATTGCTTGACGTTTCCACCAGTTCCAGCACCACCATAGGGAATTCCTAGGTCATCATAGATTTCCTTGATCTTATCAAGTTTGAAATTCTTCCATTCTTCCTGCTGTTGAGCCCTGTAGTTTAGATCCTCAATGATTTTCTCATTGATCTGCTGCGCTTCTTTTTCTGTAATCGCTGGCTCAGCATACTTCTTGACTTCGGCATTGAACTGTTCTTCAGTTAGATTGCCTGATTGTAGTCGTTGCACCAAGATGCCCCAAATCGTTCTCATGTCATCATGAACATCAGTAAGGGTTGCCTCAAAGTGGTATCTCATTGCCTCTTCAAGACTTAGGGCCTTATCTTCGTCGAAAATAATTCCAGGAGTTCGAATAGTTTGGTTGTAGACTGCATAGATGTCTTGCCTGGTCTGCCCAAGTGGAGTGTCAAAAGCATCGCTGCGAATAGGAAGTCTGTTGATCTCGGGGTCGAGCCAGAGTGCTTGACCTTCTTGGCTGAAAATGAATTTCAAGAATGCCTTGGCAGCTTCAAAGTGAGGCGGATTGACTGCGAGCGCTACGGGGTCTCCATTAACAATGCTTTCATTGGCGGGAACTACATATTGTGTATTTGGATTCTCCTGTTGTGCGATGAAACCGTAAAAGTCGATGGTCATGGCTGCTGCAACGTTGCCATCAATCACTTGTTGCCGGGTCGCAACAGATCCCGGGAAGATCGCACCGTTGCCCCCCATTCGGTAAATGATTTCCCAACCTTTTTCCCATCCAAATTTTTGCAAAATTATTTGATAGATTCTGGTGTTGCTTGTTGTATCTGGAGCATTGCCAAGAGCCACTGTTGGTTTTTCGGATCGATAAAACTCGACGCTTGCAAGGTCTGCCCAGCTTTTGGGAGTGGGAAGACCGAGTTCTTCAATGACCTTCTTGTTGATCGTGAAACCAAAAGATGAAATTGCATTTGCCACCCAAAGTACTTCATTATTATCATTGTAGTACTTCATACTCGCTCCAGCGATTGTATCATTGACAACGCTATCAAACAGATCTAGGAGTTCTTGGTCTGTTATTGGTCCAATCGCTGGTCCCGCCGGGTCGAGAGCAAGTGAAGTAAATAATGTGGGGCCTCCTCCCCATCCAATATCTGCACCGATCTGATCGAGTGTCATGGCTCGGTAAAAGCTGTCGTAGGAAGAAGGCTGGTATATTCTAATTTCGTCAGAGCTCGTAATTCCGACAGCCGCTGCCAGATCCGTTTTGATGAACGCATCGATGAACTTGTTTAGAATCACGGTTTCGTGTCGCGAAACGATGACGAGTTTTGTTTCGTGTAACCCCACTTGTTGAGAATCAACTACTACAGTTGAATTGACTCCAACTACCGGGCTCGCAACTAAGGCTAATACGCTTAGAGTGAGCAACACGGACAACAGATTAATTTTGTCTGGTTTCATTTTTTCACCCTTCTTAATGATGTATGTCTTTTCTTATTTGTGAGAATGTGAACAAGATACATTCATTTCTTTTTGGGCTGTTCTCTGGAAATGAGTATATCTCAACAATATTACTGAAAATATCTTTTCAAGCATTTACTTTATGAAAAAAAGGGTGGGGTTTCCCCCACGTTAGAATAAATGGTTTCTATTTATTGCCTAGTTTCTATTTTCGGCGTCTAACGTAGACTGCAACTGTTGCTAAAATACCTGCTAATGCAGTGTAGGTGGTGAATCCTGGCAAGAATCCACCTTCCTTGGCAGGAGCCTCTAAGGACATGGCAAATGTCATGATGTTGTCCACAAGAGTCCTACCATCGTGTTCTCCGCCATGTTCAGTGATGAGACCATACATGTTCTTGTAATCGGCAAAGATTGACTCTCCGCTGACAACAAGCATGTTGTTGTTATCGAAGAATTGGGCGACGAGCATGGGGTAAGAGCCGGTCTTGTCCTTGGCAGTTACAGAGTAGTAATCGAAAACTGGGTCAAGACTGATGTCTTGATCGATGGCGGTTGCATATTTGCTGGAGCTCATTACAACACTGATGTTTTTCCCATCGATGCTGCTGTCTCTGAGATCAACAACGGCTCCATCATCTGACCAACCGAGGACGCTAGTAGGACCGTGGAAAACTGCTCTGCTAACGCCTTTTGCAAGAACCTGTGCAACAGCATCGGTTCCGGTTTGATTTGCAATAACACGGTAGGATGCGCCATCATTGCTGGCTGTGTCATCCACAGCATCTCTGGAGAGTCTTAGATTGGCGCTGAGTGCCTCGAGTAATGGATTGGCCGAGGAATTGGAGAGGAAGTATCCTCCGTAGTCACTGTCTCCGGCAACCCAGATGAATTTCCCGCCAGTGGAATACCAATCAAGGATAGCTTGGATTTCGCTATCATTGTAGGCGATTTCAGGGCCAGGCAACAAGAGGGCCTCTACATGTTCGTCGAGTGTAAATGTGCCGTTATTGATTTCCACAGTGTATCCTTTAGCAGTCCAATTTCCC
>JAJRWK010000277.1 GCA_024276795.1 archaeon
ATGTTTTTCTATTTCCTGATCACTTAATGGTTGCAACAACAAATATTCATCTATTTTAGATGGCTGGTTAAGTGCATAGTGAGGCAGGCGGCTGACGATCACAACAAGCCGAACCGGATAATCACCCAAAAAGTCATTAAGCGCCTGTTGCCGTTCCGGGGAAATCAGATTAAAGTTATCAAAGAGAAAATAGCAATGGATGTCTTCTTGTAAAAATATCTTTAAATCCTGACTCTCAAGATGACGAAAGGTTTCGTATCTTTTTAGTTCATAAACCACATCATAAGCTATATTCTCTCCCACATTCCCCAGATCGAGGAGAATCGGTATCGCTTTAGGATCTCTCCGAATGAGATCCCGTGCAAACTTTCGTAAGGCCACTGTCTTTCCACTACCGGCTTCCCCCAACAACATCACTTGCTTATGCTGTAACGAGTGCAATTTATACTGTATATCTTCAGAAGCATTTGGATTAACCTCCTCCAAATCAGGAGGCAGCATCTTGTAAGATACTGCATTCATTGTAATGTAATTTTGGATGTAGCTCTCAATGCCCAGTGTTTGATCTACCGCTTCATTCTCAAGTCGTTCAGCAAATTTCACTTGATATTGATGAAGATCGCCGTCCACTGAAAAAGTCGGTTCCGCATCGGAATGGGCGAAGGAAAACAGCCGTCCACCCTCATCATCATACCAGCGCAAGTACAAAGCCAGACGATACCATCCAGGCTTATCTTCTGCATAGAGAACATGGCGAGCTTTGTTCATGCTTTCCAGCAACAAACCACTCTCCATAAGCTCACTATAAAAGAATCCAGCAAATTTAATCGCCGTATCCCAATCAAGGCGAAATGGTGTAGCTACGACTGCGGGGGAGCTTCTCAATAGGCGATAAGCCAAACTGTCAAATGGGTTGCTATCCTTATGCCGACTGCCTCTGCAAACGTTTAGAAAAATGAGCGGTATTCTATATTTTCGTATCAAACCTTCAAACTTTTCTGCGTTGACCCAATTAACGTCGCCATTATCATTATTCTCAAATGCCAGATAGCTCCCAAAACCCTCTAGCTCCTCATGGCAATTTGGACAAGTACTTTTGCCTCTTTTTCGAGAAAGTCTCCCACACACATTGCATTTTCGACCAAATCCCCCGTGTCCATCAAAATGGAGTACATGTAGCCTATCTTCTTTTTTCTTGCTTGCAGAAAGATGGTCAATCAGATTGCTTAATGAGCCGCTACGCATAACCTCCACTTGAATGTTCTTATCCTTTGTGCTGGAAGTCCATGCTACCTCAATCTGCTCAAGGTCACCCCCAGGACCAACCTCCATATCACTTGGTCGTGAGGTGACAACCCAGACATTCAAGCGATTAGGCATATCCAATTTAGGCGGGGTTCGTGGCATCTCAATATAGCGTGACAAGGTGATTGGCTTTCTAAACCAATCAGAGTTTGGGAGAGTCAATAGTTCCCAGGGATACGCAGAAAGAGATTTGGATGACGTGTTTATATTCAATCGAAGGCACAGATGCCACTTTTCCGCCTTCTCCATTTTTGCAAACAATTCACCCACTTGCGATTCTTCTGGAAATAGTGCCTGGAACAACTTCTCAGACACTGTCTTCTGTAGATTCGGACGGATGATGTACTCATAGGTCAGCTTGAATTCATCCTCATCTCCAAGCTCTCTAAGCTTATCGAGACGCTCCTTCTTAATCGCATTCAGCCTCTCTTGTAAAACCTTTACTTGCTCAACGGTAAAAAAAACTGGCGTACTCTCATTGATCTCAAGAATACGCAAAGCCAGCTTTAGAAAGTTGGTGCTAAATGGCATTTTTGAATCAAATGAGTATTCTCCAACCGTTGGACTTGTACTCAATTCAACAGATATTGGCTGGAGTTCGTCATCTCCAACTCGCTTGCCATTCAATTGCACTTTGATGTCTAGTCGCATGCCCATCACAACGGTTCTATTACAAGCTATTACAAATCATCCAGCCCTATAGTTTCTTCACTTCCTCTTGCTAGAGCCTTACCCAGCTTTCTTCGTAGTCGTTCTCTACTCTCATCTGGCATTTGGTCGAGTATATCTTCCTTGGAAAACAAACTGGAGAGAGTCACTTTGATCGTTTGGGCATTCTCTTTAGAGCCACTACCACCAACTTCAAGCACCTGAATATTAATACCCGCTTTAGCATCTTTGGATATCTTCACTGCAAGTTCAATTTCAACCTGCTCAATGAAAAACAAAGGATCGGGATCTGCTAAACGATATCTGGGATCCAACAATTCTTCTTTTACTTTTGCTATTGTTTCCGCCAGGCCGGTACCTGTTTCCGACATTGATTTTCTCCTCGTTTTTCTACGCATATTTAAGTCAACAAACACTCAGCCAACTCTCGCCCAAAGTCAGCTTGTGCATATTCATCAAGTCCAATGGCAGGTACTGCTACTAGCCCAGCGCAGTAACTAATATCCTTGATCTCTGTACCAGCGCCACCCAGCCATTGGCTAACGATACTCTGTAGCCGTTTGCTCAACTGCATATATCTATCTTTCTGGGTCTTAGAGCCAGGGCTGCTTAA
>JAJRWK010000278.1 GCA_024276795.1 archaeon
AGTAGTTGGAGCTAACGGGTCGTTTCTATGAGTATGGAAAAAAATCTTGAAAAGCTATTGCACGAACTGCAATCATCTAACGTAAACATTCAGATCAAAATCAAGCGTAAAGACGAAGCGTTCGTCAAAGAGCAGAAAGAAATCCTTAAACTGAAAAAAAGAATCGAGGCACTCAAAGAGGAGATATTCTCTTTAATATTTAAGGTCAAAGAAAAAAATGCGCTCGTCAAATCAATTCGTCGTCAGGCACGGATGGCTAAGGAAAAGCGAGACGATTGGAACAAGAAAGCTTCTTCTTTAAAGGAGAAAAAAGAAAGCTTGCGAAAAGAATTGACATTTCTCTTGGAACAAAAATATGAACTGATTGATCAAAAGCGTACCACGCGGGCAGAGCTTGATGAGGAAAAAGACGTCGTTAAAAGAAAACAGCTTTACCAAGAAATAGTCAAAATAAAAGAACAGATTGGCGAAATCTTTGAAGAAATTAGAATAAGACGCCAAGCGTATGAAGATGCTCGCTCTTCCCTAAAAATTGCACGGCAAGAAGCTAGGAGACATCACATAGACATGAAAGCATATTATGCTTATGCTGACCAAATCAAACGGGAAGCCGATGAACTCTATCAAGAAGCCAAACGGAAAAGAGAAGAGTTTAGGAATATTAGACGCGAACTTAGAGCCTTGCAATATCCCTCACCCCGGAAACGCTCTTTGAAGGGGGCATAATTGACAAGCTAGAAATTCTTACTACGCTATCTGGTTTCCGAGTTTTTATTGACTAGCGTTAATTGATTTCAGTTTTCTTTTTTGCTTTTCGCTTTTGGACGAGGTCTACGAGTTTCAAACTTATTGGGTAGGCGATTGCTACGTACGCTGCACCCCAGAGCAAGTCAATCAAGTAGTGATGATTTAACCACATCGTGGAAAACCACATTGCAATGGGGAATATTACGACCCACGAGGCTTTCTTTCCCCATCTTCTGATCGCAAAAATCGCCGCAATCACAGAATACGCACCGTGGAGACTTGGAACCGCTGCATACGGATTAGCGTTTAGGCTTTCGAATGTGCTCGCCAAGATTTTGAGGCCAGCAATACTGCTAAGATCCTTTAGTCCTGCCGCGTTCACGATGACCTGCCCGGTTTCCGGAGGAGTGAATCGGAGCCCGTTTCCGTCATTCCAAACATACCACGGTGGGGCTGCGGGCAAGAGAATAAAGGTGAGAAACCCCATGTACGAAGTCAACAGGAAAGTGGTTGCCATGCGCCAGTACTCAGACTTGTCTTCGCTCTTCCAGTAAATTAGGGCTGCAATAATGAGCGGAACGGGGATATGATTTGCATAGACTATGCCAGTTATGATGTTTAAAATCTGAACGTGAAGTTCTCCGGCATGGGCAATCTTATACTCTTGAAAAATGAAGGGCAGAACCCTGTTGCCAGTGAACCACCCCGTAACTGCTAGTTCCCAGTCATAAATGTCTTTCACATGGACTCTCGGACCAATGTTTTCAGCAAATCCTCTCATCAAGTCGTAGGTTGATAGCAGTATGATGAATGCTCCCCAGTCCTTAAGCACCTTTCTCGAGTTTTCAAAAAGGGTTGTCGCAGCGATCAGCAAAATGATGAAAACGGTTCGTTGGGATTTTCCTGTCAGTAGCGCCACTATAATCATATAAGCCGCCATCGCCACAAGAACCGCGATCTTTAGTTGAGCTTTTTGTCGATTTGAAATTCCTCCTATTTTTTCTGAGAAGACACCGAAGTTAGAATTGTTTTTTGATGTTTCTGATGACTGAGGTCTTCCTTGGGTTATATTTTCGGTTTTTTGACTCGTTGCTTGAATGTCATTGTCTTGATCCATTAAACGACTCTCCTAGATGATGTAGATTCAATCCATGCGTTCTCTAAGATCTCCGTAGCACAGATCTATTAAGATATTTTGAAATCAAGAAAAATATAACTATTTGCTGAGAATCAAGATTTTTCCCTCATCACTCTGTTCATAAATTGCTTTCTCGCTATATCTTTTGTAGCTCGTTACTCTAAACTCATTTAACCCATAGGGGCAATTTCAAGTGCTGTTTTGGTGTCCCACTCCCACTGATTGTTTTCTATATCCCATAAGGAGTATAGAGGTAATTGTGCATGAGTTCTTCGAACGGTTCTCGCAACAATGAAGTCATCCAATTCTCTCCGATGTTTTCTAAGAAAAGATGAATAAATAACTGGCATCGAGGTTGCTTTAGGGACGTTAATCTCAATTAGAAGCTGTTTGTTTCGAGGCTTCTCATACTCGTAGGTATGAAGCAAAGCATATTGGGGTAGATAATTTAAGGATGATTTGAGTAAGAATTCGACTTCTTCTGAAGGATTCTCGACAAATATTGTAAGAATCTGGGTAGAAAAAAGTCTTGCAAAGTGTTTCCACCTAATAACCTTTTGTTTCTCAAGCTCTCGCACTATTCGCACTACTCTCTTATAAGAGAGTCTTATCCCATCCTCTTTATATAACTTAATAACCGAGTAAGGACTAACTTTTAGTTTTTTGGAATGGCCTACTGATTTCCACAAGCCATGGATAATCAAAAGCTTTTCGTAGGTTATTGGAATCAATCGTTTTCCTCTTTCCTGTTCAAAATCTACCCAATCGTGCCAATATTCAAATGTTCTAGGAAGAATCAAATATTGATCAGAAACATAGTCTAATGGTGTATGTGATAATAAGCCTTCGATGTTCTTTTCATTCACTTCCCAACTATGTGCAATCCTACTAATGTAGCGAGCATTTAGCCCATCAGTTACAGAATGATAACAATAGGCTTGAAAGTTTTCGATATATGGGTTTTCTTTTAAGTTTTGGATTAGGTGTTTTACATGAGTCCTAGGTGGTACGATTCCAATTTGTAACAACCTTTTGAATCTGTCCTCAAAAAGTACACTAGTATATCTGATATAAGGATGAACTATTGCTGGGTTCACAGCAGAAAATGGCTTACTTATCCACATTTTTATCATCATTGGAAATAATCCTAACCGATAATAGTCAAAACCTGGAATAATGTTGAATCTTAGCTTTGCTTTCAAAGCCCTAACATGGTTAATGAATGTAGGCATCGAAATCTGTTTTCTACCCATCATACTCCTCGAGTCATTAAAAAGCTGAAAAACTTCCTTTTCGGTGCGATCGGGGTGCCTTGCAATAAAATCACAAACTTGTTGTTGTTCTGAGGTCAAACCTACGTGCTCACTTATACTGCACTCACCTAGGACATCAAGTAAAACATCAATTGAAATCGCTTTCCCAAGTTTGAGATGCCAATCGATAATAAAGATCATCTGCTTTAGCAGTAAGTCTCTATTGTTATTATAGGCAAGAACTAGCAATGAAAGAATTGACTCATAGCCTCCTTCAGGGGTCTCAAATTCAAAGTTGAAATAATGCTCAGCTTCACTCATCTGAATCGAACGAGGATAACCTAACTCTCTTAACAACTGTTTGACGGATAAAAGAAATTTTTTCGAAGCGAATGAATATTCGACTTTCTCGATGACAGCTTCAAACTCTTCAATGATCTTATTTTTTTGTATCATTGTCAATCTCCAAGTATTTACCCGGCGGTCATGCAAAATAACCGGGCCAAAATATTTATTTTTTTTCCAAATATAATGCATGTTTTTTCCATTTTTGCTTCTTAGTTGAATATTAGTTTTTCCCCAAGAAAACAAAACTACCGCCCAAGTTATGATTCACCCACGAAAAATATAGTACAAAGATTCATTACCGCGTTTCTTCTTTTTCTTTTGACCTGTACTAATGAAGATTATCTGTTAGGTGTATGACAAATGATATGCAAGAAGAAGATCATCACACTAGTTGCAATGGTTGCTGGGGTTTTGATTCTGGCAACATCTGCAATGGCAATCTCTGTTGGTGCTCATGTCCAAGGACCTATTTCGTCTAATTTGAGCGTCGGCACTTTCGAACCAGAACCAGGAATCGGCAGCTGGGACAGCGTCAAGGTCGGCACTTTCGAACCAGAACCAGGAATCGGCAGCTGGGACAGCGTCAAGGTCGGCACTTTCGAACCAGAACCAGGAATCGGCAGCTGG
>JAJRWK010000279.1 GCA_024276795.1 archaeon
AAGAACCACTGCACGCAAAACCCCTTTCATTCCCAATGACATGAAAAACGCACGCACTCAGAGCTCCGAACAAGCCCTCTAATCAGTTTCAAAAAATTCAAGGAGTAAATACGTATTCTATCTTTCTTGAGGCGTACTCCACTGCATCATCACCAAAAAACTTGTATATTAAATACAATGCAAGATCGAGGCCGGCGGACGCCCCTGCTGACGAAACAATTGTGTCTTCATCCAAATAGCGATAGGTTGGATCAAACACGCTGCCTGGAAATTCTTTGCTGAGATCGTATGCATGTGCAGAATGCGTGACTACTTTCTTCCCAACACCTATTCCTGCTAATAATGCTAGTCTAATACCCGTGGAAACAGTAGCCACTAGCTCTACCCTTTCTGCCATTCTCTCAATAAACCTGATTTCTTCACTATCCTCTGACATGCCTAACGCCCCCGGGCCCCCAGGAATTAATAAAATGTCAAGAAACTCTGCTTCATGAAAGGATCTTTCAGGTAAGACTTGGATGCCTATGCTAGTCTTAACGGGATCTGTGGTTTTGCTAATAGTAACTGGCTGGAATAATTTGATCTCCTGTTTCGCTTTTGCAATTGGAATCATTGCACTAGAAAAGACCTCCAGCGGGCCTGCAAAATCAAGAAGTCCAACGTTTTCGTACAACAAGATCCCAACATTCAATGGTTTCATGGGTTGGTAGTTGTCTACATTGCTTTTGCTTTTTTCGTAACCTTCTAGCGCAAAGTGTCTTAAGAGCGAAAATAAAAGAAACTTCTCATGGCATCAGCGTTTTAATGTGAATAAATTGAGAATGGTTATTCATGTTTTTGTCAACCCTATTTTTCGAGAAAACTAGAAGATTATACTACTGATTATTTGCTTTGTCTTGGAAAAAGAAAGCGGAGATGTTTGTGCAATTAGGATTCTTGTTTGTTTAGAAGAATTCTTTTTACCATTTTTTTGGTTATGTAGGTAAAAACCTCTTCTACATTTTCACCAGTTAGTGCAGAAGTGAGAAAAATCGCTTTATCTTCTTCGCTCGATCCACACGCTGTCAACTCTCTTAAGATTTCTCTTGCTCTTGGCAATGTTTCCTTAGAATTGGAGACTAAGTCGATTTTATTTCCGACTAAGAGTGAGCAAACATTTTGATATCTATCCCCTCCTATTGCTACTCTAGCCTCTTGATTCCAATATCGTAACCTTTCTAGACTCAAGGGATTCGTGACGTCATAAACATACAAGATTGCTTGGGAGTTTGCCAGGAATCTTTCTCTCACTGGGCGGAACAAGTCTTGTCCAGACATGTCCCAGATCTGAAATTCTACTTCTGTGTTTTCTTCGTGAACTATTCTCACTGAAAAATCAACGCCTATTGTTGGCAAATGACTTTCTTTGAAACTTTCTCCCATCCACCTTCGTCTAAGGCTTGTCTTGCCGACCCCCGCATCCCCAAGTAACGCTAGCTTTATCGAAATCTTAGCCTCACTGACCATCGCGACTACTCCATTTGTATTACCCCGTCAACATACTAATGTTTTTTGTTATGCCTTTGTTATTTTGGCTGTTTCTTTATTCATTAAGGGAGGTGAGGGAAAAACATGATAGATCACAGTAGTACGGAAAACGACAATAATTCTTTAGCCACGGTTTTTTTCTCATAAATAGTATATTCTCAAATAACTTAAGGCAACTATGCCAATCAAGCCAATTAATGCTTGAATTTTTCTGGAAGCTAGGAGGTTCTTCAGAACGTAGCCGATCATGTTTGGGTTTTCAATCATTCTTCTCTTTAGGTATGCTACACCGTCTCCCCAGTCCATAGCAAATGGGACGTAGAGTCTAACCTTATACCCTTTATGCTTGATTATTCTTTGAATTCTCTCTCTGGGAACTCCAAGAAGCATCTGAAATTCTACTTTGTTTGCATAATCTTTTCCTTGTTTTTTCTGTTCTTGCAAGAAATCTAGCACTTTGCGAATAGAGTAGTCATTGTGGGTTCCTACTTCTGTGTAGATACCTTTTTCGAGCAAGAGTTTTGAAAATTCGACAAGTCTTTCATGCATGATTTTCTTCTCTGTGTATGCAATTTCTGGGGGCTCTTTGTAGATGCCGATGACAAGTCTTATGCGTGAATTGGGAGGAAGTTCTTGAATGTCTTTTTCTGTTCTGAATAGACGAGTTTGCAGGACTGTTCCCAATGTGGGGTGTGAAGATAACAATTCTTTGTATATATCAAGAGTTATGTCTGTGTAGGGGCTGTCTTCCATGTCAATAGTTACGGGGATGTTTGCTTGATCCGCACGGGATAATATTTTTTCTAAGTTCTCGATACAATATGCTTTGCTTTCGTGTATCCCTAATGACGTGAGTTTGAGAGAGATCGTGATGTGATCTGTTGCTTTCCTCTTTTCTATTAATTCGATTAGGTTCAAGTAGTAGCCCACGTTTCGTTCTACAAGTTCTCGAGTGTGTACTGCTTCTCCAAGCAAATCTAGAGTAGCGTAAATCCCTTTTTCTTTCCACAACTTTTCTGCAGTGTTTATTCCAGCGTTCATTCCGAGTCCAGCAACATACGGGGACGCAAAAAGTCGAACGAACGGGCCCGGAAGCATATTAACAATGGCTTCTTTTATTGTTGAGAACATGTCCTACATCTCTCCTCTTGGATGAAGTCGTAAAATGCTAAAAGGTCCTCATCTAAGAGCCTTACGCATCTGTGTTGAAATTATTGCTCAGTTCTGCCGATATTGCCATCTTGAGTTTCGGATTTGCAAGATTACGATTCTTGAATAATTCTATCTAAATTTTCAAAAACAAGAAATACAGATCATTTTTGTATGGCAGACACTATTAGAGTCGCTATAATCGGAACTGGTTTCGGAAAGCGGGTGCAACTTCCTGGTTTCTTGAATGTGGGCGACTTTGAAGTAATCGGAATTGCTGGACATTCTTTCGTAAAGACAAATCAGATTGCTAAAGAACTAGGTTTGAAAAAAGCGTACAAATCATGGAAGGACGTCATTTCAGACCCTGAAATTGATCTAGTCAGCATTGTTACTCCTGTTTTCTACCACTATGAAATGGCAATGAGTGCGATTTCTGCTGGAAAAGACATATTGTGTGAGAAACCAATGGCAATGAATCAAGATGAAGCATATCAGATGTGGGAGTATTTGGAAGCTGAAGGAAGAGTTGGGATGATCAACCACGAGTTTCGCCACCTCCCAGAAAGACGCTATTTCCATCACTTGGTGAATTCAGGAAAGTTAGGGGAAATCTATGAAGTCAAAGTAACATTCTCAAATAGTTCTCGCCTGCCCTACACTGGCAGACTGTGGAATTGGTGGAGCAGTGAGCTAATGGGAGGCGGGATCTGGGGTGCTCTTGGTAGCCACCTCATAGATTTTGTCCGGGGGGTCTTTGGTGAATTCGAGGGGATCATGGGTCGGCTAATAACTCGAGTCAGGACCAGACCCGATCCTGTTTCATCAATGCCAAGATCTGTTACAAGCGATGACACATATCATGCGATCTTCAAGCTCGAAAATGGTGTTGAAGGAATGATGGATGGAAGTGTGGTTCGCCATGGACTTGGTGGAACCATCATAGAGGCCCATGGAGAAAAGGGAAGTCTGGTCATTAAAGCGGATCGGTCTGTTTGGACTGCTGAAAATGATTCTGAATGGAAACGATTAGAAATTCCCGAAGAATTCCAGCTTCGAGAACATGACGAGTCCGAGAGTTTCCTACAACCAGCCTTTGAAAGTCTCTTAAGAGATCTCAGTAACGGAATCAGAGAGAGAAAAAGCCCGACCCCTTCCTTCGAAGATGGCTATTATGTGCAGAGAGTCTTGGATGCTTTACACGCATCCCATGAGAGCCAAAATTGGGTGCCCCTCTGATTGATTCTTTCAATCTTGTAGCGTAGAGGCGCTCTCCTCTCATGCTGTCCGCATTCTTTCTAGCTGTTCAAAATTTATCAAATGATGGGCTTTTTTCGCTTTTGTTTCAAGATAATATTTGTTGTACTCATTGGGGGGAGTAATGAGTGGAATCCTGTCTGTCACCACCACTTTGTGGAACTCGAGCTGATGTATTTTATCCGGATTGTTAGTCAGCAATCTGATTGATTGGATTTTCATCAGTTTCAGCATGTGAGCTGCTATTCCATATTCTCTGAGATCTGGAGCGAAACCAAGCTGGATATTTGCTTCGATGGTGTCTAACCCTGTGTCTTGAAGCGAATATGCTCTTATTTTGTTAATGAGGCCGATTCCCCGTCCTTCCTGTCTAAGGTATAAAAGTATCCCCTCTCCTTCTTGTTGAATCATTTCCAGTGATTTATGCAATTGTGCCCTGCAATCACAACGAAGACTGCCGAGGCTGTCTCCCGTTAGGCATTCTGAATGAAGGCGGACCAGTACATCTGACTTACCAATGGGATTACCTTTTACGAGTGCTATGTGTTCCTTTTTGTTCTGAAGCTCTGAAAACGCTATGATTGTGAAGTTACTCCAAATGGTGGGTAGATCTGCGATTGCTTCTAGTTTCACACAGTTTGATCCTGTCCTTTCTGGGCAACAGATCAGTGTTTCTTCATTCTTCAACTCTTCAACTATTTGGTCTTTAATCATTTCTCACCCACGCAACTTTTTCAAAGTTACAAGGGTATCAAGAACTAATGAATTGAAAATAATTTGGGAACAGATCAAATTTTCTAGACCACGGGATAGAAAAAAGTTGTTGGATGTTCAACTCTGAATCTGCTAGCACTAGGCAAATAATCGATCCCAGTTCGGTTTTCTTTCGGACCGAGGCTCTCCCTCGGTTTCTCTCCAGACTTCTGGGAGCCCCAATTCTTCGGCGATCTTTGCAAGATCGTTGAGGAACTCAGCGATGCTCTTCACAAGCCTTACAAAAAGTTCACCCGTTACTTCGAACCAATACAGCCTTAGAAATGCACGAAGTGCTCCTGTTTCCTCATCATACGTGATTTTCACGGGACAATACTGCATGTTTGGAGCAGTGGCTTTCCCCCAGAATGCAATTATTTTCTCGGGATCTTGGTCTTTTAGAGACGTGATGACATTAGAAAACAAAGAAAAATATTTCCCCCCGCTATCAATCTCAACGAAATAATCCGGCGAATCCTTCCACCGCAAGAGAAAAGTGTACGCACCATCTCGTTTATCACGAAGAGGCAAGAATTTTAAATCGGCCAATTCCAGCCATTTAGCTATGCGGAACACGTAATCGGGTTTGCTGTCGATGTCTTCCATAGGCGAATAGGATTCTGACATAAAAATCCATTATTCTTTCGAGGATAAAAGAATTCCGTGAAAAGGTTTGAGGGACAAAAAGAAATGGGCAAGGGGGAATAATTGGGGCTCTACTAACTGAGTCTCAGAAGCGACTTGATCTTTTGAACGGCAATCTTTCGCTTCAGACCCTGTATTGCATCGGTAGGCTGAATGCCTTTGGGACAAGCCTCGATGCAATTAAAGCTTGTGTGACAACGATAAACACCATCCTCGCTGTCTGCAATCTCAAGCCGCTCTTTTGTCGCAATGTCTCTGTTATCAATAACAAATCTGAAGGCTTGTGCCAATGCCGCGGGACCTAAGTAGTTCTTGGCTGTCCAAACCGTAACACAAGAACTGTAGCAACTTCCGCAAGCAATGCATCCAGAAAAATCGTCAATTCTTTTTTGAATTGCCGGAGACTGCAAGAATTCTTTCTCCGGCCAGTTTTCTTCGTCGCTGATCAAATACGGCTTGATTGCCCGCAATTTTTCGAAGAATGGATCCATGTTTACGACTAGGTCTTTGATCACGGGCAAGTAAGGTAGGGGCTCAACTGTGATGGTGCTGGTTCCTAGCTCGGCGGGTTTGGTTTGACAGGCAAGTCCGTATTTTCCATTAATGAGCATAGCGTCGCTCCCACAGACTGCTGATCGGCAGTTATACCTCATAGATAACGTCGGATCTTGTTCCTCCATTATTTTGAAGAGAGTTTCTAGGAGGGTGGTAGCCTTGGGAATCGAAACTTTGTATTCTTTCCAGTATGGCGCTTCATCCTTGGTGGGATCGAAACGCTTGATCTTAATCGTGAAATCGTAGATCCTGGTCAAATGATCG
>JAJRWK010000044.1 GCA_024276795.1 archaeon
GATCGTCCCGATAAACCTTAACCGACTGGATAAGGCCTTCCACTTCTACGTCTCCTACTGCAACCGTTCCTGTGTTTCTAACTACTAGAATTCCAGTTAGGCCAATTACGGCGAGTACAAAAAGCAATCCTTTTGATAATTCCCACATTATCGAGCTTGTCTTTTCCATTATTTTCCCTCATAGCTCTCTTTTTGAATGACTCAACTACTAAAACTAAGCTAGGACGAGTATAATAAAATTGCTTGTGCAATGTTCTAGAGGAGAAATTTAACAACAACAAATGAAACAGAAAAGGGACAAAAGGTTCTATAAATTGCCTCTTTCAGCTTGTTCTCTCTCAATTGATTCAAAGAGAGCTTTGAAATTTCCTTTCCCAAATCCTTCAGCACCTTTGCGCTGAATTACTTCGAAAAAGAAAGTGGGGCGATCTTGAATTGGTTTTGTGAATAATTGTAGCAAGTAGCCTTTATCATCACGATCTACTAGAATTCCTAGTTCAGCAAGTTCTTGGATTTCTTCATCAATCTCTCCAACTCTGCTTGTTAGCGTTTCATAATAGGTTCGAGGCACATTGATGAATTCTACTCCTCTGCGGCGCATTTCTCTTACTGTCGATATAATGTCATTAGTGAGCAAGGCCACATGTTGCACTCCCGCTCCATGATAATACTCTACGTATTCTTCAATTTGAGACTTCCTAGGTCCCTCAGCAGGTTCGTTGATAGGCATTTTTACCTTGTTGTTGTAATTCCGAACCACTTTTGATCTAAGCGCTGAATAATTTGTGCTAATATCTTTTTCAGTAAATTCAATGAAAGTGCCAAAGCCAAAAACCTCGTGATAGAATTGAACGGTTGGATTCATCTTGTTCCAATCCACATTTCCAACAACATGATCAATTCGTTTAAGACCAGTATCGGGTAATTCGACGGGAGGCTTGTAGGGCTGATATCCTGGAAGATACGGGCCATCGTATCCGTCTCGTTCAACGAAACGATGCACTACGTCGCCATAGGTACCGATCACGGCATATCTTACTGTTCCCCAATCATCTTTTTCCTCAGTGGGAGGAATGATGGGGCGTGCTCCTCTTTCAATGGCCTCAGACCATGCCTTCTCAACGTCTCTCACAGTTAGACCAACGACTTTGGCACCATCGCCATGAAGCATGTGATGCGCAGCCATTTCGTCACTAGGGCTGTAAGGTGCGGAAAGCGCAATCTTAACACCTCCTTGTTGCATGACATAACTTGCATAACGTCGATTCCCTGTTTTAAGTGAAGACCATGCCACGGGCTGGAAGCCCAGAGCATGTTGGTAATAATAAGCTGCTTGGTAGGCATTACCCACCCAGAACTCCACAGAATCAAAATCTTCAACAGTGAGGATGTCTCGAGCTTGTTCGAGTTCTTTGGTTCTCTGTAACTCAGTAACCATTTTTGTTCACCGTTCTTGATTTGGTTTACTGAGATATACTTATTTACATTTTGGAAACAGTAAATTCCGAAAATAAGCTTATGAAGCTTTTCAGAGTGCTATTTGGGTGAATACATTCATTATAATGGAAGCTTAAAATTCGGAATTAATTAATAAGAAATAGCAGGATAAACTGTGCCTTCGACTTTACCGAAACCAATTCTGTAATGCTCGTTTTCACACCAGCCTGTTAATATGACGCTGTCATAATCATGGAGGAATTTTCTCGTTTCGCCATTGGGAAGAGTTATTGGTTTTTCTCCTCTCCAAGCCAATTCAAGCATGGATCCATAAGAAGTGGGCTCTGGTCCACTAATGGTACCAGAAGCCAGTAGGTCTCCTGTCTTGAGGTTGCAACCGTTGACAGAATGATGGGCCAATTGCTGAAACATTGACCAGTATAAGTACTTAAAGTTAGAACGACTGATTCGATGATATTCTGCCATGTTCTTGGATTTCAGCAAAACCTCGAGTTGTATGTCATAGGTATGGTTATCTTTGTACTGCAAATAGGACAATGGAGTGGGATCTTGGTCGGGTACTTCTGTGCGAAACGGTTGGAGAGCTTCTAGTGTAACAACCCATGGGGAGATCGAAGTAGCAAAGCTTTTTCCTAGAAATGGACCCAACGGCACATATTCCCACTTTTGAATGTCACGGGCGCTCCAGTCATTTACGAGCACCATGCCGAATATGCTATCAATAGCCTTGTCGATTTTGATTGGTTCTCCAAGTTTGTTTCCTGGCCCAATGAAGAAGCCCATTTCCAGTTCAAAATCAAGTAACTTGCTTTCTGAGAATATTGGTTCATCCAAGCCAGATGGTTTAATCTGCCCATGTGGGCGAATTACCGGGGTTCCTGAGACAACTATTGAACTTGACCTCCCATGGTAACCCACTGGTAAATGTGGCCAATTCGGATTGAGCGCCTTCTCCTTGCCACGGAACATCGTTCCTACATTCGTAGCGTGTTCTTTTGACGAATAAAAATCAGTGTAATCCCCAACCTTCACAGGTAAGACCATCGTAACATCTTTCTGGAGAAATAAACATTTACTCTTAAGCTCTGCATTGTCCCTTAGTTTAGGATTGTCATGTCGTAGTACATCGCTTATTACTCTGCGAACAGCCACCCAAGTTTTTCTCCCCAGAGACATGAATTTATTGAGACTTGATTGGTTAAACACACGCATATCGGCGATAGGTGTATCATTGAAGAAACCGTTTTCTTCAAGTACTGATAAGTCAAGCACGTAATTTCCGATAGCGACACCTATTCTTGGTACATATTCAGAGGGTGGGATAAAGACACCGTAGGGTAGATTCTGGATCGGAAAATGTGACGATCTTTCCACATCTATGAATGA
>JAJRWK010000280.1 GCA_024276795.1 archaeon
CTCAAAGCAGTCAAAGCCATAAAACCCTCCAACATCAAAGTCAAAATCACCACGCTTAGCCAATACACTGAAGCTCTAGAAAACTACGTGCAGGAAAAGAACATTCAACTCCCCATTTATGCTGGAGAACACCGCTCCTCAGCGCGAGCCCATCTCTTGCAAGACACGTATTCCTCCAGAATATGGATAAAGCAATGGAACCAGAAAATAGAGGATCTCCTAACCCGCTACGCAGAACCACTTCAAGCATACACCTCCCTTGTTGCCCCCTAATCTGCTTTTCCAGCCCTCACAAGGATTGCTTGGAAATGGCTTCTGAGAAATCACGCTCACGACTCCATCTGCGGAACATCAATCGACCAAGTTCACGAAGAAATGAAAACACGATTCTCTTGGGCTGAAACCATTGCTCAAGAAATAATCACCAACTCGCTGAACACGATCAAAGCCCATCATGCCAGCTCAACAGAGCCCACCGAACTACTAATCTTTAACCCCACAAACACACAAACCATCCCCGCATACATTGAGTTCGAACTCCCTATTGGAAAGAATCCAGAATACTTGGAAATAGGGAAAAAACGATTCCCCACACAAGAACTCGACATAACGGAAAACAAGTACTGGGAACTCGAAACAGGAGGAACCCGGCTAAAAACCATGCTCAAACTTGTGCAAGGAAGAAAAGTCGGAGACCTCTACATAAACGAAGTCTACATCACGCCAAAAGGTGAAACATGTGAAATCAAACTAATCGCTCACGAAGAAGAAAAAGGCGATCTAAACATCAGTGAGCTGAAACAAAACCTGATCCGAATCATTGATTCAAAACAATACGAGAAATTCCATGTCCTCATCCTTGGTGAAACAAATCAAAAACTCGTTGCAATAGCCCCACTAAACCCCTGGGGGTTCACAAAAGCAAAAATAATCTCCGCAACAGACGACGAATTTCCCCCTCCTCGAAGTCAGTCCCAAACAACATTTTCCAAGAACAAAATCGAAACCCCGTTTCACATAATCACATTCAAGAAAAACGGAACCATGACCTTGATTGACAAAAAAACCGGGAAAACCCTTGAAAATCTCCACTATTTCGAGGATTGGGGAGACCGGGGGGATCTCTACACTTTTGGAAAAGTAGGGCCCGAAAAAGCTAAGCCAACAAAAATCAAGAGAAAAATCACCTCCCAAGGGCCTCTCTTCACAGAAATCGAACAAACTATGCATCTAGAAGTCTTCAAAGAAATCACTTCTGATCGAGCAAAAAGAAAAGGCAAAACCCTCATCCCCATAAAAACAACCTTCCGTTTTTACACCTCCCATCCCCGAATCGATATAAAAACCACCCTCACGAACAATGCCAAAGATCACCGCCTACGGATCTGTTTCGAGATGCCCTTTGAAACTCACACATCAATAACAGAGACCCACTTCGGCTATATTCAACGACCAACCGATCCTATCGGAGACCCCGAAAAATACCCCGAAAAACCTTCGGGCATTCAACCCCAAAAGAGATTTATTCGTGTCAACCCTTCCAGCGATTTTCCCCTCGCCATCACTCTCTTTAACAAGGGCCTCCCAGAAGTGGAAGTAGTAGATGGAAAATACATCGCTTTAACCTTGCTGAGAGCCATAGGATGGATGTCAAGAGCGGATTATCCAGAACGCCCAGAACACGCAGGCCCACAACTCGAAACCCCTGGAGCACAAGAACTAGATAAACAATACGAGTACGAGTACGCTCTCCTCATTCACCCCAGAACAACCCCCATGCACGAAATCCAAGACCATGCAGAAGCCTTCGCTCTACGAGCCATCACCACACCTTACTCTACCAGCGGACTCCCCCTCCCTTTCCGATACCCCCTGATCGCCTTTGAAAACCCCAATATCCGTATAACTTCACTACGCAGAAAACACGGTCACATCATTATCACCACTTACAATTCCATGACCGAGTCTCAAGAAACAAGAATCATTACGAATCCACTCATCACTCGCATCGAAGCAATTAACATACACGGAGCAATAAAATCCACCATCCTCCCATCAGAAACCAGCCTGGTCAAGTTTGCTCCCCACGAAATAAAACTACTCCGCGCAAAAATCAAATAGAATCCCCGAAGCTCAATCCTTCAATGACGCAATTACGACAATTCCTAAAAACAACAAGACAGACCTTTGACCATGTTCAACATCCTTTTAGTCATTCTCACCGCTGGAATGTTACTAGGTCTTGAAATCAGCTACTTCAAAGTCAAAAAAAGACCGCAAAGAAAATTCGTCTTTCTCTCCCAAGTCTTTCTCATTCTCCTCATGAGCCTAGTGTTCCTCATTAGCAATCCTAACATGCCCACTTTCTTTGTCCACCTTGCATTCTTTACCGCTATTCTTACCTCGTTCATCGGAGATCTATTCATGGATAAGAAACTATCCGTTACCGGAAACCGTTTAATTGATGGGATAGTCGCTTTTTCTGTCGCCCACGCTTTCTATATCATAGGATTTACCCTATGGTTCTTACAAACAAAACAACTCTCCATCTCTCAACAAGGAATCATCGTTATCATCATACTCGGAATAAGCCTTCTAGCCTATCGCTTCACCGGTTACCATTTTGAAAAGCGGGAACTTCGAATCGCTGGACTTACCTACTCCCTCATAATCACAACAACCTTGGTTGCCGCCGTTATTGTTGGCATTGCGAATCGCACTCTTGGCAGAGCCCTTGCCATGATCGGGGCTTTGCTGTTCTATCTATCTGACCTTACCCTCGCTCATAGAGAAACAAAACCATCAAAAATAAACCTTGATCCCTTCATTCATTTCTCCTACGTACTTGGTCAATTCTTCCTCCAAACCGCCATTATGCTGTGAAACTTCTTTTATGAAAAACTCCACTTTTTCAAAATTATGTAGTGTCTTACGCGTAATTTAGTACGCAAAAAAGACTTATAATCCGAGTTACCAATAAGTAACTTAATATGACAAGCCCCACCCAAGGTATAAACGACATCGCGATCATCGGGGCGGGTCCAGCTGGTCTTTCCGCAGCACTCTACGCTGCAAGAGGCGGTCTGCGCACCGTAATTTTTGGTGATCCATATGACAGCCAACTGGCAAGAGCCGGAATTGTTGAAAACTTCTTAACATGGAGAAAAGAAGGAACGCAAGGTCTACAAATCGCAGAAGCAATGCTTCTTCACACACTTGACTATGGCGCAATCCTCGTAGAAGACGAAGTAAGAAGAATCCGCAAGGTGAAAAAAGACAACAAAGACGTGTTTGAAATAGCAGATGCAAAAGGAGAAACCTATTACGCCTACTCCGTGATTCTGTGCACAGGCACTCGCTATAAGAAACTCGGAGTGCCCGGAGAAGAAGAATACTATGCAAAAGGAGTCGGGTATTGCACAATTTGTGAAGGTCCCTTATTCCAAGGAAAACCCATCGCCGTCGTTGGATTCGGGGAAGAAGCTGGCAGTGCAGCACTTCGCATGTCCCAACTCGCTTCGCGCCTAGAACTCATTATCACGAGACCAAAATATGGGGGAATCGACCCAAGCATTATCGAGCAACTTAAAGGAGCCAAGAATGTTTCCATCTACGACAATGCAAGACCCCTAGAAATCATTGGGGGACCAGACGGAAACGTTGCCAAACTCCGATTCAAAATCGGAAACGAAGAAAAAACAGTCGACGTAGATGCAGTTTTTATTGAAGTTGGGACACTACCTTCATCTGCTATTGCTGCAGAACTCGGCGTCGAACTCGACGGACAATTTGTAAAA
>JAJRWK010000281.1 GCA_024276795.1 archaeon
ATTGATAAGTATATTCTGAATAGTACCTCGTCCTATTCCAGTGCTACAAGTGTGGGATTAAATCAGATAAAAGTCACAGAGTTTGACCTGTCCAAACTAGATCCAATTCTGGAAATGGCTAAGATCGTATTTTGGTCAATAGCGAAAACTGGTGGTTTACCCGACCCGAAGGAGTTTCTGGAAGCGTTTCCTGTCGAAGATATTATCGACTCACTAATCCAAAAGTTGTACGAAGCAGTTGGGGAGACATATCCTGACAAGGCCGAACAAGTTAAGGAAATGGTGGAGTTACTCAAGGGGATTCTCAATGGTTCAAAGTCTGTTGCTAGCGAGATCCAGAGTAGGATTGACACGATAGTGCCTCAATTGCTATCAGGTATTTCTGATGCTTCTACTCGAGCAACTCTCGAACCAATTGTTAAGGAAATATTTGAGGCAATATCTGCAATTATTTCTGGCAAAGGAGATGTTTTGAGAACACAAGCAAAAGACGTTATCGAAGACCTGCTGATCAAGCTGAAGGATTTCCTTTTCGATCAATTACCGGATGACGCTAAGCAGATGGTTACGAAAGTATTGAAGTTCTTCATGTCCGGTTTTCCAAAAATTATGTCAGTCCTCACCGGAAATCTCGGACTTGCAAGAGCATCCCTATTAGACTTTAGCCTTACGCCAGATCAAGTTCTGGACAAGCTAAAAGATGTTGGATTGGATTACATTAACGAAGGAATCGAGTTCTTGCTAAGCAAGATTCCAGGACTCAACTCCACACAGCTACAGACCTTACAGAAGATCGTAGAAAAAATACCCAAACTAGTTCTTTCCATGCTGACTTCCTCTTTTGAATCAAAAAGCTCTTGGATTAGTGTATTGAGACAATTGGCCTATTTCTTCTTGAACATAGGAATCGAAAAACTCCGAAAATACCTCCCCAACATTGATATGGACTTATTTCTGGATGTTGCTAATGCGATTTACGAAACTGCTGTTGAAGGAAAATTCTCAGTTCAAATGCCAGAGCTCAGAACTTCGGTAAATGCTTTGCTTCAATATCTTGAAGATCAAGTAAAATCGTACGTTGATCCAGGTGTTTTTGAGGCGATTAAGTTCGTAATTGAAGCACTTCCCAATCTTAGACAATTCTTCCAAGATGGACTGAGATGGTTGGTAGGAGAACTTATCAAGTGGGCAAAAAGCTTTGTTTCAGATCTTTTGGATGATTTGTTTTCTAAGCTTAATGCGGCTCTGGAAGGTTTTGATTTCTTAAAACTAGAAGGAGAGTTTCCTGTTGGAATAGGGGGATTCAACGCGTTCACATTAACTTATTCGTTCATTCTTTCTCCGAACTTAGACATAGATACGGATGCAATTGCATCATTTATTCTTGACCTTATATTTGAGGGCAATAAAGCCCTTACGCAATTCCAAAGCGTCGGAGACGTAATTAAGAAAATATTTTCCTTTGTTAATCTCGCCCCGGTTTTCTCAGCAAAACTTGGGGTAAAAGGACTGAACTCAGAAGAATCACCACTTCTCCAGGTTATTTTAGGAGCCCTTGGAGTGGAATTAGACTTCAGTGGAGAAGCTTACTTTAAAGTCATGCTATTCAGCATAGGTGCAAACGGCTTCGACATGAGCAAGTTTTTCAAGGTTATTGAATGGGGCTTGAAAATCACAATAAAGATCAGTAGAGACATCACAATCCTCGATATCGTTACGGGAGGAGCTGGAGGTGGAGCACTCAATGCACTTGGCAAATACATCGGACTGGACGCGATCAAAATTACGATTGGGTTCAGCATAATGCTGGCAATAGTAATGGTTGCCGAAACAGCGACACAAGCGGCTAGTGGAACACTTACCGTGCAATTTACAATATCAGCAGGGATAACTCTAGGGATTGATATCTTAATTGCTGCGATAAAAATTTACGCAGGAATAGAGATTATCTTCACATTCATACAAAACTTGCTAGATCTAAGTTCGCCTCTGAAAATTACATTTACAATAAAGTTCATTCTGAAAGTAACCCTTGAATTTTTGTTCATTTCAGAAGATTTCGAATTGGAATGGATACCACCTGGCTTCCCAATAGATCTAACCCCGTCTAAGTCCGACCCCACAACTCAAGAAAAAGCCATGGGTTATGATGGAGACGACGATGGACTTACAGACGAGTTTGAAAAAACACAACCTGGCTTTGACACGAAATCAGATGATACTGACGGAGATGGTTTGACAGACAAAGAAGAGCTCAAATACTCTCTTACCGATCCAACAGTTCCAGATTCCGACGGAGACGGTCTAAGTGACTATGAAGAATATGTTGAACGCAAAACAGATCCAAACAACATAGACTCGGACTATGATGGACTAACAGACTTTGAAGAAGCAGTCATTATTGGAACCGATCCCTTGAACTTTGATACAGATGGAGATAGCTTGACAGACTACTTTGAAGTAACATATGCTTGGAACCTAACAGGAATTACCCCCAGTGTCACTCAAGTAATGATAGGTGGAACCGCCTACACAGATAGAACAGATCCCCTCAACCCTGATACGGATAATGACGGACTACTAGATGGACAAGAAGGCATGTTCGGACCTAGATATGGAGAAGCTCCCTCAAATGAGTCCACTGGCGTTCTAGGAACACTTGAAATAATATTCAATGATGGATACACCCATCCGCTTGACAATGACACAGATGACGATTCTTACATGCAAGCATACGATGGAGAAATCCTTCCATCTAGGATCTATTTTGGAGACATGAGAGATGGGACGGAAGTAGCAGGCATTAAAGCAACGATAATCGAATATGGAGACTTCGTAACTAGGACTTTTTACACCAATCCCATCAAGCCAGACTCCGATGTAGACACTGGTCCACCAGAACCAGGCCGAATAATGCTAAGTGATGGTTATGAATTATACTATAATGATCCTGCAACGAATCCTCTCAATGGAGATAGTGACGGGGACGGGCTGATCGACGGGCTAGAAGCATTTTCTGGTCTTTCAAACTTCAAGACTGACATAAATAACCCAGATACCGACGGTGACGGATTAGGAGATATGACAGAAGTTCTTAGAGGAACAAACCCAAGGGAAGCAGACACCGACCAAGACCTAGTTACAGACGGAGACGAATATCTGCTTTATGGTACAAACCCGTTGTATCCAGACAGTGACTTTGATGGTTTACTTGATGGTGAGGAGTTATTCCTCTATCACTCTAATCCTTGGATGGAAGACAGCGATGGAGATGGAATTCCAGATGGAGACGAAGTAACCATATATGGAACCGATCCAATGGACGAAGACTCGGATAATGATAACTTGTCAGATAGAGATGAAATATTCATACACGGCACAGATCCGTTTAACCCAGACACTGACGGAGACGGATTAAGAGACGGAGAAGAGGTTTACACATACAAAACTAACCCCTTAGACATGGATACTGATAATGATGGGATCTGGTATCCAAATGAATTTGGGGATCCAACCTTCCCATGGACAGATTATGACGAGGTTATTGGCAACAATTCAGACCCGCTAGTACCAGATACAGACGGTGATGGATTGCCTGACGGCATTGAAGTCTATTTGGGTACAGGATTGGCACCTGATGTCCCCATCATGGCACTCGATCCCAAGAACAACGACACTGATGGAGACGGCCTTAGCGATGGATATGAACTTGTCTTGCTCAACGAATCGGCCCTAGTCTATCCATATCGTGCACTAATGGTTTTCAACCCATTCAATTCGTCACCGGTTTTAGCAGATACTGATGGTGATGGAGTAGATGACCGGACTGAAATCAATGGAGGAACCAGACCAGATTACTGGGACACTGATGGAGATTACATTTCAGATTACCTGGAATATTATCAGCTTGTTGGCCTTTCTCCAACTTCACCAGATTCTGATGGAGATGGTATTCCCGACCCTCTAGAACTGCTCAAAGACAAAGGAGATAATACTATTAAGAATATCACTTATTACTACCCCGATTTCAACTTTACCCTCATAGAAAACCTAACCAAATACGATATCGACTCTACTCTAATTCCAACGGCACTTGAACTCAATTTCTCCCAAATTGAAACAAAAATATATCAAACTTATTCATGGACATCAGACTCCGACTCTGACAAGCTACCAGACGGAGCAGAAATCGTGATATATTCTGAAAGCTTTGGCTACGACCCAGCTCCTGGAAACGATGATACAAATGGAAACGGCGTTATTGATGGATATGACCAAGACCTTGATAACGACGGCTTACTAGATGGAGACGAGTTTTACGGAGAAAATGCAACCCATACTATTGGATGGGGAGTATTTGACCCAGACACAGATCATGACGCTTTGTTAGACGGAGCAGAAGTCAGTGCATGGGGAACATATCCTAACAATTGGGATACAGATGGAGACAACTATTCCGACGGGTTTGAGGTAATTGTAGGATCCAACCCCGTTGTATTTACAACTCCAGAGGAAATGGCAGCACTGTTAGCAAGATTTGCTGGACCATTGATTATCTGGTCTCCAGAAAATGAAATATTATACAAATACGGGGACATCCCCGTCATCGTATTTAACATAACAACGATAGAAGATGCATGGTATCGCTACCGCGAAGAAGACTCTAGCTCATGGAGCGGAAACAGTTCACTAACATACGACAATGCCACCAATCCAGGATTATGGAGAGACGATACAATATCATTCCTTGAAGGAAAATACATCCTCCAAGCATTTGGAAGGCTTCCGAGTGGTAAAATCGTCATGGACGAGATCTTCTTCGGAGTAAATGCAACCGCTGGTGGTCAGCCATTCTATTCCAATCCTTGGTTCATAGGCGGAGCGTCAGTGTTAGCACTAGGTGCCGCGGGTGGTACTTCAGTGGCGGTAGTGAGGATACGCCGAAAAGGAATCGGTGGAGGAGGATCCTAATGAACCAAGGATGTGATGTACAAATGAGAAACACGAAGAAATCAATTATTGCAACTATGGCGTTGCTTGCGGTGATGACACTTTCAATGCTAATTGTCCAAAATGCATTAGCTAGTGCAACGCCCAAGGTTGCTGAAGTCGGGACACGACCCGGTTATGACAACATCATGCCCTCGTCATTGTCCATGGACCAAGTTGCAAGCATGATGGCGGATCAAGGACTCTCCTTAAAGGAAAGCATTGTTGGAAGGGATGGCACTCCACAAGGGTGGTCTGTAGATAACATCGTAGGAAGTTTTGGTAACACCAAATCAGATTATCAAAAAGTCTGGGAACCATGGATTACTAGAGCCGCAACACATACGATAGCACTTAGCGACGACGGGGAATTCTTGGCTGTAGGGACGGGATACTTATCTGACAATGAGATCCACATCTATCGCTGGAATCCTGAACAAGACAAGTACGTGCTCGTAAGTCAGGCAGGAGACGGCATCATTCGTGGAGACGTGGTCGATATTGGATTCGCAGATATTGATAATAACGGCTTCATCGACATAGCTGCAGCCTCAACCGATGGATATGTCTACTTGTTCGAACAAGCACATGTTTACGATCCATTAGGATCAACCGAGAATAGGTTTGATCTAGTCTGGAAATCACCTCGAATGCTAAAAGCAGCCGGTGTAGCAGTCTATGATGCGGATCTTGACGGCATAACAGACATTATTACTGGGGGCTGGGATGGAAAAATTCGCGTGTTCGAGTACCGCGAACGATCACCTTATCCCTTTAGTGAAGAACATACCAAATACTTGAAGGAAGTCTTTGTATCAGATGACTTAGGGTCACCAGTTCAACAGATTAGGGCTGGAGACTTTGATGGAGACTATCTTCCGGAATTCATTGTTGGGTTAAGAGACGGTACTATTCTTATTTATGAAAATGCTGGTGAAACAATAAGCACACCCAACGGACCATTCCCCATTACTTATGACAATTTTTACAAACAAGTATGGAATGATACTAAGACCATATGGAGACCAATCCTAGATATTCAAGTTGATGATATTGACAATGATGGAATGACAGAGGCTGCAATAGTGGCATTTGGGCAAGACGTTTATCTCTTGGACAATGATGGTGTCCCTAATGAGTACGTTTTCGACAAGATCACAAAACTACCCCAGTCGTGGGAAAGATCTGGAGCCTATCCTATAGATTACTACATGGACATTCTAATGAACGGGTCAAACATCTTTTTTAACGGCAATTTAAGTGCACCAGAACCCATGGATTGGAAAGATGGTGGAAACAAGGTCTCACCCTATACTAGTGGCATGGCAAACCGATCAGACAACTATTACAGCCTACTTCGAGCTAGCGCCGGCAAAGTATGGGCGTTAATGGATTGGGGAAGCTATGAAGAATTGGTTCCAGGTGGAAACAACGAAGCTGATATTCTGATTCATCTGAACACTCCTTGGCTAGGTAGTGTTTCTGACATTAACATGACACTTTCAACCAATCTCGAAAACTGGGTTTACCTGGACAGTAGCAATATTTGGCTTTCAAATGATAAAAAAACGATCTACATAGATGTTGATCCAGTTTCCAGCGGAATGAAATGGCAGTTCGTTAGGTACATGAATATGACACTGTCAGGATCCGTCGATATGGAAATCGTCTACTGGGAAGCAGTTCGTATCAACATGAGAATGGGGGACACCAGAAGTGTGATGTTTTCCACAATAATTCAAAGTGTGGGCACTACAAGCAAGGTGCTCACCGCTACAACTGCGGATGGAAAACTGATTTCCTTTGAATATGTTCCACTCTCAGAAAGGAATCCCTGGGAGCCAAGAATGCGAATGATACTCAATTCTTACGAGGATCAATTGTTCACTATTGATACAGGCGGAGCTTGGCAAATGGTGCCAAACCCGAAACATAGGATGGTTCCCAACTGGAGAGGGCCTCAAACTCTACTGTCCTATCCCACAGTTACATCAATGACAGGGCTTACTACGGTGCAACAAGTAACATTAGGACCATCTCTGCATCCATACTTCTATGCGCTTGGAGACGACACTCCCAATGACATTTATTTTGTAGGGGAAAACAACTCTGTAGCGTTTATTCCTGACCCATACTTAAACGACTTCACAGAGATTCAAACACTTAATCCGATAATTTTTGACCAAATCAACGCACGATACTCTGGATACACAAAGATTCGTATTGCTGTCATGGATCTACTATACATGCCATGGGAATCATCGCGACCTATGCCTGAAATCTTAGTTTCTTACTATTATTCTCCTAACGCTACTTCAATAGTTGGAGATGAATTTGGAAATAGTTATTCCGGGCTAGAACTGTATATTATGAAGGACTGGCAAGGAAATGCTTCTAAAATAGCATATTCATTCGCAGACCTAGGATTTGTTGATGCTTCTGGCAATCCAGTCATTGATGTGAGTGGTGCTCTGGAATCCGCTGCAAAAGGGTTGCCGGAACCGCTTGAAATGGGAACCGGAGACTTTGACGGAGATGGATTAACAGATCTTGTGGTCTCAGATGGTAAACAATTACAGCTTTTCAAACAAACCAGGACCAGTCGAGAACAAAACGGAACACTAACACTGGTTCCAAACTTCTTCGATGAGATCAATGAATTATTAGAAACAGACAACAAGAAGCTCGAAAACTTACAAGGAATAGACTATGACAATGATGGTGACGCTGATCTGCTAGCAAGTCTAAGAGGCAGATTTGGTTTCACATTTTACGAAAACATTGGAAACTCATTTGACCCAATTTGGCGAGAGAAAAGACCTTTTGTCCACAACCGGGAACCGATTAGTGCTTTTACGAATTACAACTACGAACTCGGAATCATCTGGTGGAACCCAGACGATCTCGGATCAACTCCTTCCTACGAATTCTTTGCTTTAAACGATACAGCAGAAATCGGCATATTTGAACCAGACTATTCCGGACAGCAAGCATGGGCATTAGCAACCTATCCTGAAGTAAAGGTAATTGTAACTAATTTTGGAAATTCAGCATCAAACAAGAACTGGGGTTTCGAATATTATGAAGCTTGGTCAAACACTCTCTTAACTCAAAACTGGACTCAAGCAATGGATGTTGGGATCCTCGATGGTGATCAGAACAAAGAGATCGTCATAGCAGACTACGACAATAATCTGTATGTTTTCGAACACATGACGAACAACACCTATAAACGAGCATACAGGTCTCCAGACCTGATTCGAATCGAGCAAACCGATATCACACCTTATGCGTCAAATGTTTTGATTGGCATTGATGCTCCAATCAACCGCTCCATATACGAAAATGCTCGCGAATTAATAGCGGGAGTAGATCTGGATAATGATGGGCTGCTAGAAATAATTTTGGCAACAGAAAGGCAGATCTACCGCTTCGAAGCTACTGGTTACAACGACGAATACACACCGGCTGGAAAAATCATTTTGCCAAATTCAGATACCATTGCCACTCTAAATTCAAAACGAGCCGGAATTGATTTGGACCAAGGAATAACAGCCATAGCAACGATCAATGACATGGACGGAAACGGACTCGGAGAAATTGTTGTTGGTTTTGGAATGTACCTAATGATGTTCGAACTAACCCCAAGCGGAGATTTCAAAGAAATCATGGGTTATGACATAAAAGGAGTTTACAATGGTCAGTTGTCTCCGTATTACCCAACAGTAGTAGGAGCTGGAAATCCCATAGCAATGCCTTTTGGAGAGATCACAGCAATACTGGCTGAAGACTTAAATGGAGACGGGTTCATTGACCTAATAGTTGGAGGAAAGACCAACTTAGAGGTCGGTGGGTATCCTGGATTTCTCCGAATTATTTCCATGGGAGAAGATCAGTACGGAATACCCTCATACACTTGGCGAGAGGTATGGAATGAGAAATACATCATTGGCTTCATGGAAAGAAACTATGTTACGTCTCTCGTTCTAGATGATCAGAACTACGACGGTAAACTTGACTTAATTGTTGGACACAAATACGGTTTTGACATCTTAGATGTGTCAAATATGTTCGTGGGTTCGAACAGAGAAACTTCAATTTCAGGTTCTCCAGGGTATCCAATAGAATCATATTCACCAGTACTAGGATATCCGAGAAATAATGGATCAGCACTTAACATGTACTCTTCTTCAATAACAAAAGATGATACAGGATATTATTATGTGGCTTATAGTGAGATACTCACGAGCAAAATCGATCCAATAAACGCCGATTCGAGAAATCACATCTTCCTTTCTCGTTCTGCAGAACCAAGAAACACAAAGTCGTGGCAACAACCGTTCTACATTACAATTCCAACCAAGGGTGTCCCAGCATATGATGGCCAGGCGGAGATAATGCCTTCCCTTACTTACCAAGCGGGATTCTGGGTACTGACTTGGGTTGCATTGACTTATTCAGGCGGTGCAATTGCTAGCACAGATATTTGGGTTGCATGGACGGATAATTTCTATAATTGGAGCCGTTTTTACCCCTACCTTGTCGCGAGTTGGAATTCAGGACAAGATCCTGATAGCCGTTTCTTAACAACACCACAGGTAATTCCCAAAACCGGAAGTACAATTGCAGAGTTCACATTAGCTTTCACCTTAAAGAACACCATGGGGATTTATCTAACTGCATTCAGTATTTTATCTGACGGAACTTTTGTCCTTGCCCCAGGAGGTAGTAATGGGTTAACAGTGCTATATCCTTTAATCGCCAACACCACTCTCTCTAACTTTAAGATTCATAGCATTGCCATGACTCAGGCTGAAGCAAGCAATCCAGGATGGGTAGACATAGCTGTTTCTATGGCATATGACCAAGGAGACGGAGCAGCTAATCTCGACATATGGCATGCCCGAACGATTCCTGGACAATACTACAACCCAGCATTAATATCTATTGGGGGAAACTGGACCCGCATTACAACAGGTTACCAAGACGAAACATATCCGGCAATAGCGAGAATCGGAAGCAATTCTCAAGGACTCATCATATCATACTTAGAAAAATCGAGAAGCGTGACAAACTACGACGTGAAATCAGTAACAGGAGTCAGTTCAGATGAAGGATGGCCGTACCAATGGTCTGAACCGAGCGACATACCAACACTTCCATACGAGTTTCATGTTATGAGACTATTTGAGCGAGAATATTCCAAGACAGTATTTGATGGAAGACTTTTCGACGAGGTTTTCAGTCAATACTTCGAATTTGATCAAGCAGAATACAATCTGTTCGAATCCCCAAGAATAAGCATTGGAAGACCTGCCTTGGCTCCATATCTCGATGGTTATGCGATGGCGTATGCTTTCAACTTCAGAGACCCATTTACACCGTTCTATGTGTTCACATACAACTTCGGAGACTACAAAATCAGATTTCCTATTTTCAACTACATCGGAGAACTCTTCGTAATAAATAATCCAACTGATTCTTTCCTATACACAGACATTGGCGAAACAGTTGACTTAGCAGTAGGTGATACAGACCGGGACGGAAGGAGAGAAGTCTTAGCAGGTTATAGTAGAACTGCAGAGTTGTTTGAACTACAGCAGTGGCAAAACGTTGGGGCAGGAATAGTAAGATACTCATCCGAATGGCTTGACACTTCTCTAGACCAAAACAGGTCCCGATTAGACACAACAGCAGTCAGTATTTTCGATGCAAATGGAAATGGATTCGAGGAAATAATCGTTGCATCGAGAGCAGGTGATATCAGAGCCTTTGAGATAAGCGATGTCTCGCTAGGAAAAACCTTAGGATCAGCAATAAGTGTAACTGATCTTGGATCCCTAACCGGCGGACAATGGAAAGACATCACTTCATTCCAGTGGGACGGCCAGGCAGGATTAGTTGCGATGATTGGTGAAATTTCCGGAACACCAGAACAAAAGATAATCAGAGTATATTACAATGTAACTGAAAATTCCTTAGGGAATTATGAAGATAGCTTTGAGACGACACAACTTACACCAAAGTACGTAATGGCTTTCCCAACAAACGAATCTGGAAGAGAAGCAATTATTGTTAGTATATACTACAATGCTACTCATATGGAGATTAGAACACATAAATTGTCTGGACAGACAATCTCACTTATCCAAGACAAGGTAATTCAAAGCCAGCCATTGATGACGACGCTTGCAGGAGGGCCTAGACCTTTCGAGCCATTATTTGGACGGATAGACGAGAATGCAGGAGAAAGCCTAGTAATTTCGTCAAAGACCTCTGCAATAATTGTCAGAAACGACGGATCAATCTCTTTCTTCGATGCTAGCTTAGGCTCTGAACTTCCGCTAGGATTCGAATTGGGAGACACTGATGGAGACGGACTTGACGAGATAATAACCACTTATGCCAACAATACAGCGGTTTCTTGGCTGGCAAATGGTACCCAATTAAACAAATGGGCATTACCAAATGATGTCCCTGGGAGTCAATGGTTTGGCATAGCTACAGCTGACATCAACAACGATGGGCGAGAAGACCTCATAGCTGGGAGAATGTTTGATGGTCTCATTGTTGCCATAGATGTTGCATCAGGAGCCCAATTCTGGAACCTAACACTAGGAAACACCGGTTACCTCTACTTTAGAGCAATATAGAGCAATGGAAATGAAATGGTCTTTATCGTGAATGGATACGCAAGTTCTGTCGCCTACACCATGACTGCAGTTACGTTAATGGGCATCCAACGATGGATTTACAAGCCCACGAATAGTTTCGTATACGTCCATGAAGTAGCATTCGACAAAATGTCCCAGCGATTCCTTATGATCATGGCAGATGTGGCTTGGGGCCTGAGTGGAAACGAGTTACTCGTCTCAATCGATCTCGGAGGAGCCGTTGAAGGGATAAGTTATCAAACAACCATAGGCACTGATGCGGATCAAATCACTCCATTAATTGGAAACACAGCGATCGGTATCAGCGAGGGAACGGACAGAGCCGTAAAATTCGGAATACCCACTCCTGTAACGTGGGCTCCCAGTGCGCTCTCCATGTCCAGATTAAACGAAATTGTTTATAGTGGTGCTGAGAACTACGAAGTAGTGGTTGACGATGTCAACAGAGACGGAATTGATGAATATATTTTCTATTCCTTAGAAGATAACGTGATTTTCGTTGCCAGCGTGGCATCTGACGGCTTTGTTCCACTTTTCACAATCAACGCATCACGAATCGACATAAAATACGCACCCTTCCTGTATGAGGATAGCACAAATGACGTATCATATCTAGTACTCGCAAACTATACACATTTGATATTTATCGAAACTGAAACCCTAACCGTTAAAACAGTCTATGACGTCTTAGCCAATCACAATGCCTATATCTACGAAATTGCGACATCAGACCTCCAAAGTGACGGAAATACAGAAATATATGTAGAACTAATTGGTAGTAATCCAGAAGAACCCTTCTTCATATGGTTCGGAGGATACACACGGAGACTTCTCGTCTTTGGAGACAATAGTTTTACTCCAATTCAGGAGCTTTTATTCCCCGGAGGACTGTCGCTCTCCGGGTTTGACTCCAATAAGTATTACATGGGATTCATAGACCCATTCTATTCTGGTGGTTTCTTTGATATAACATTATATAGCCATGTAAGGGTCTGGGAATGGGTTACTGGAACAGGGCTTGTCTCAGTTACCAATTATACAAGAGGCTTCTACGTCAACTTTGCATTTGCTCCAGTGCTTGGCGAGGCCTCAGACGACACCATCTTCTTAGCACAAAGCGATGGAGAACTATCATTTGACACAAATGTTCCGGATGGAGTAGTAGAAGTGCCGTATGCCTCGATACCACAACAATACTTGTTCAGTTCCTATGGTTACTATTTCAATAGGACTTATTCCTATTCGAGTTTCAGAGAATTCCGAGCCATGGTCATTACTGATGCCGGAGGAACAACCCAAACCCTACTATTCGTTTCAATTGCGGATGCCCCATACACTCTTTTCTATGGAACTAGTGGCTTTACATTGTATTCAGTCAATGCCTTTGACAATGTCCAGCTACTTGTGCGAGGAGATTATGTTGACGACAAGCTCGTGCTTGGAATCGGCAACGGCTTAGTTACATTGCAGTTGGACGGTTTTCCTGTGGCTCCGTATGGATACTTAGCCCAAGGATTCGTCACAGAGGCAGGATTCTGGGGCGCTGGAGACATAGATGTCTGGTACAAAACACTCAATGGTGAAATTGTACTTGCAGGGCTTTCCGTACAAAGTGGCACCAAAGTCTTCAAAGAACTAATAGATGAAAACGTGTACGAATACAACGGCACCGATATTGTAAGCACTATGGGACTCAACAAACAAGACAACGGCTATGGGCAAGCACAAAGTACCTCTTTTGAAACAGACATAACCAGCGCTTCCATAGGACAAGAAGGAATAGGCTCAAGTGCAAGAGACAACTCAAACAATGCTCGACCATTTACCATCATTGGTCTTATTCCATTGATGCTACTCGGAAACAAGTCATCAAAACTCAAGAAACTCTCCAAGAAGGAGTAAGAGAACTCTAAGGCACAAACTAGCTATCCCCTCCCTTATTTTCTTGAATGCCGCCTTCCTAACGAACAACATAGGTGTGTTATGACTTTGGATAGATTGTTAGGAAAACCCAAAATGTTCTCCTAACTAACAGCATTTAATTAAATAGAGAAATAACGCCCCCTATGAAACAACAAGTAGACAACCATTGTTCTGAAGAAATGGATAAACATGAGATCAAAAGACAAAGCTTAGCTTTATACATCATTGGAATCACAATCATAGGAAGCTCTGTTGCTCTTTCTCCACTTCTAATCACAGCATTAGTTACTAAAATTGGAATTTTTCCAAAGATATTCATATCAGCAACATACTTGCTCTTGTTCACATTTGGTGCATTATTTATTAGAAAGGCTAGGGACAATGGTTAGCAACGTTAAAACCGTAGAAAAATAGCCGATAAATGGAAAAAACCTAACCAAGGCGATAGCAGCGACCTAGAGCCGAGATCGTTAGATATAATACAAGTGTATTACTCCTTCTAGCTAGATTGCCTCGAACAAGTCATGATAACATACAATGCTGAAGAGGAAACAATATGGCAAGGAAAAATAAGAAAAGCATCGTTGTCTTTTGCTTTCTTTTCTTCTTATTGATAAGACCTGGTATAGGATTCGTTGCTGAAAAAAACAAGATTAGGTCAATGGAGAGTGAAAAAGTACCCAACCTTGTGGAGAACATTCATGATAATCGTCTTTTTCAGACTTCACCACTGGAAGTATTGAATTACACGCTGATTAAGATAGATAGCGACAAGGATTCCTTAACTGATATATTTAGATATCAGATTAGTATAGTCCCATCGATTGACGGAAACTATACGTTTACAACATTCTTCTCCAGCCAAGATCCTCTTCAAATTAATGCAAATGCGTTGAGAAAAACAACAATGGCTATTTCATTACAAAGTTTCACGAAGAGCAAAGTCAATTTCACTTTCTCGGCAAAAGAAATAGCTCGAAACGCATTATGGGGAAACATAACTTTAGGAACATATGTGAAAAATTACGACACCGACCGTTCGTGGTGGCTGTTAACATCAGCCCACCAGATTGAAAAAGAATCACTAGATTACGACTGGAATGTGAAAATCATAGCTGTAAGCGCTGTCGCTGAAAAAATCTGGAACCACAGAAAATTCGACAATATCAACATCACATTAGAAATGGAAGTGTCAAACAACGTCAGACCCCTTTCGGTTCCCATTTTCGCTAATTTAACAACTCCCCAAAAAAGCGTGATATATTACCTCAAGACAGAAAAATTCTCTCCCGATTTTCCTGCAAACAAGATCTTGCAGATCGATTTATATTCTCCCTACCTAAGACCTATCTTCGGCCAAGGTGACAACAACGTTGGCGATTTTAGAATAATCTTAGGCCCACTTGCTCTAAGAGATGAAGAAGGTGAGTTCATAGCATTTGAAACAAAAAAAATAATGCAAGAATTTTCCACCAAAAATTTTGATTCCTCCACGCCAAGCTTTATTCTTGATGCGAAGATAAAGCCTGAATATGCAAATTCCACTTCGCAAATTGCCACGTCAATATCAATAATTTCCCAAATTCAAATCGTTATTCCTATTCCTTACGTGCTTGAAACAAGTCTAGAAATAACTCGATCTATAGACGAACAATTCTCTAGAACAGATATAAGTTTGGAACTGCAAACAAACAAAGTCATAAACAAAACAACTTCCAACACTTTTGAATATGTATTTTCTTTTTCCCTAACAAATGCTGACTATCCAGAAGTTACATCTATCGAAGTCAAAGCAAACATTGCTCTTATGCTACCAGACTCTTTTGTTGTCATTGATCAGAAATCAGTTTCTTTTTTTCAGAAAGTGAATTCGACCATTTCTCAGATCTCTCTCGCATATGATAGACTGGGCCTTGCAAATAAAGCGGTAATTCCAGTTCCCTTTTTTTCCATCGTATTTTCTTTCTATATTATTGTTTTAGTAAGAGAAGTAAAGAGAAGAGACGGCGGAAAAGATAAGAATAAACGACAGAAACTGAAAAAGTAAAACCGGCTTCACCCATTGAGAGGAACTGGCAAAGGATGTGAAATATTATAATTCGTGTGATAAAACAAGGGAGCAAGGAAATCGTTGACATATTTCACGATAGCCAGGTCGGAGAAACTTTTTCTGGTTATGGAATGAAGAAAAAGATCAATACAGCTAGAAGGCATCGCACTATTGCTACCTAAGACGATCATGAAAGCAACAAAGTTGTTCTTCGCCGAGACTACCACATGAGAATCCTTACCCGTTATCATAGCATTGATTTCTCGGCTCTGGGTAATCTCAGAAAGAATACCAGAAATGCCTGATAAGGCAAGAGAATAGAGTCCAGCAGCTCCAGTAGAAAATTCTGAAACTTCTATTCTAATAATTTCCCTAGAAGTCTGCTTATTGTAAAGACTAAAGAGAATCGCTTTAGCATCAACAGGAATTCTAAAAGGAAGTGGATTACGTCGATACGAATATGCCAGTGCGATTATACTTAGACCAACGAAAAAAACAAAGAGGTCATGTGAATGAAGTTCGCTTGGTAGAAGCAGTGAGAGAGAGCTAGAAAAGAGCATGATCGCAGACATCAATTCGTACTTGCTTGAATGCAAAATTTTCTTAGAATAATACTGCCCGTAGCGATGTCGGGAAATACTCACAACTAGAACTGCAGGAATAGTTAACAAAATGTAGAAAAAAACAATTAAGAACTCCCCAATTCGTGAAGAAGAACCAGGATGAGGAAAAATGCTTGAATTCTGCAAACCAAGGGTTGAAAAACTAATTCCAGTCAATCCTCCAGCAAAAAAGCCAACGGGGTAAATTAATTTCCACTGCTGATGCATAAGATTGGAAAACCTTAATTGATATGCAGAGATACCCATGATCGCAAAGAAAAACGAGAGCTTCCAAAAATTAAGACTTGGATAGAACGAAATAGAAAAAATGTATGTATCAACAAAATTAATTGTTTCTAGGACAATAAGTAACGAAATCAGAATTAAAAATGCCAAAAAAAGAGAATTTGCAGAATAAATAGGCGAAAGCTTGTAAGAACGGGCGATCGAGAAGATAGACAACAAATAACCAGTTAAAAGAAAACTGAAAGCAATGCTTCCAAGAAAGAGAGGAGAGCAAGAAAGGAATACCATTACGCTTTACACTACTAGAGGTTAAGAAAACCCGTATTTAAATAAGAGTGATGATACAAAAATCGAGAACTGTTTTCAGTCGTGAAGGATTTTCAGGAATGATTATGTGATTGTTTATGGAAGATACCCATGTTTTCCTACGTATTTCAACAAAAATAAGAACTGGAGAGACATGATCTCCCTTAAAATTTTAAGTACGCTCTTGTTGCCTATTCCTCGTTACTACGAAATGCAACAAGTTTTCATATTAGGTTGGGATTAGTTGATCTGTGGTTGATCGCATAATCATGGTAACGGGGAGTAAAGGAGGTGGAGGAAAAACACCACTTGCACTTTCACTTATTCTCTCCTACGAGAATCTCGGATATAATGTTATTGCCGTTGATCTTAATTTTAACAATGCAGACCTATTCGCGATACTTCATGGGACGAATCTCGAACAACGATCATTAGAAGGAAATGACCGTGTTAAAGAAGAATTGGCCATGCCCTACTGGCAGATCTCGGAAAAAATACGATTGATTTCCTGGGACTATACGAAAATTCTTGGTCTTCCAAATACCGAAGAGCTATGGAATTTTATTACTAGCATCGGATCCTCTCTCACTCAAGATTTAAATGGCAAAACTGTGATTGTGGCCGATTCAAACCTTACTCTTCCTCTCTTATGCCCACCTCTTCAAAAATTACAAGAATGGGAACTGGATCCTGTTGAAGTCTGGCACATTTGGTCTCCTTCTGTGGTACTTAACCTAACTGAACAGGAGCGCTTCACAACTGCAATGGATGTCTTGAAAAGATTTTCACCGGGGTTTGAAGAACGGTTACATCATGTGTTTACTCCACGATTTCATATGTCTGAGAACTTTCTCGGAAATCTTGCAATGTGGGCTAGAGGGGAACGAAGGCTTGTGAAACAAAACCGAAACTATGGTGGAACGCAACCTAAGCCAATTCTGTTCAATGAGATTAAAGATGCCCTGTTCGCAAATTATCTCGTAGAATTATTGAACTGGAAACAAGATGAAACAAGCACGGAGTGGCTTATGAAAACTTGGTTAGAAAACATCGTCTCCACTCTTGAAAAAAGAAACGTTCCTGCTTCGAATGTAATCGTCATTCCGTCAATGATTGCGAGAATCGCTCTTTTTGTGGAAGAACTAGCTCTAAAACCTAATAAAACAATTGAAACCTTGAAAAAGGACTTAGAACCCATTTACGAGATTGTCTCACAAAATATCATGGCAAACATTCCCATTCATGAAACAGCCCTTCGGTAAGTAGTCGTTATGTCCGATTATAATGTAGGTCTCAAGAGTTTAGAGTTTTGCAGAAAAAAGGAGCATATTCGAGGAAAACCAAAACCGGTACACTACAATCCGCAATAGAAGTGAAAAAGCGTAGGAGAGAGGAGAAACAAAATCAACGAGAAATCGGTGTCCTCGGGGTCTATTTCTTATTTTTCACAGGGAGGGTTGCTTTTCTTGATTCCTTGGGCACTCTAGCTTTCTTGCCAATAGGGGAGTAAGCCCTGAACGATCTTCCTTGGATTGTTTCTAGATGATCAGAAAGGCGAACAATCGGGTAAGCAACCAAGAGTAGAGGGATTCCAACTAAGAGCCCAAAGTAGGACCACGCCTGCATTGCAGGATGATAACGCACCAGTATTTCAAAAATAACAGTTTGATTGAGTATGTTTGAAATCCTCAATTGGTGAGTAATCCCTCTATTAATTGGAATGAATTCTCGAAACGTCTTTTTGATAATTTCTGTCCGGATAGTATGTTGGTAAAATCCATTAACCAATTCCTGAACTCGAAGGAGGATCCAACCGGGGACTTGGAGTTTAATTTCTACGTATACAAACGCTAGAGCACCACCCTTACCAACAGGAATAATCTTTGCTTGCTCGACTTTATCGAAACGCATTGAACCGTTATACGTAACAATGGTTTGACCAGTTCCAAAAATAAGGTTAATGCCTAGGATCAAATTAAATAGGGCTATGAGGATGATATATCGGGGTGGGCGGGAGATATTCATCGAACTCATACAATAGTTTGGGCATATATAAAATTGAATAATTCGGATCTAACGGTGTTGAAAAAGCAATATTTGAGGACAAAAAGTATTCTTAATCTTGGAGAATGTTTCACATGGTTTCTTAATGAGATCCATGATTATATTCATTAAAATCAATATTGTAAAATCCATTAAACGCATGAATACACCAGATGCATGATCGATCCTCGAAATATACAATGAAGTAACTCCTGAATAAGCTTCTTGCGTAAATGCGGGTGAATATTTTTTATTTAGAGAAGACGAGGGGAACAATTTGGCGACAAAACTCAAGAAATCTCGATTCAGAGATCCAACATGTTCAAATCAAAACTTCTTCTCAACAATGATACCGACCAGCGTTATAGATTCAGACCTCTTGACTGCGTTTGTTGTTCTGAGAGGATAAAATATTGTTTTGTTCACTTTTTCCATTCTTTTCAAAACCAGACAAAGAAAGAGAGTGAAGCATAATATGCTTGGAGTGGTAGAAAAGGGGAAATAAAAACTTCCTAGTGTATTTTTAATTGTAGCTTGTGAAGCCCCCTCCCTAGAAAAAGAATGCAAAAGGGATCTCAAGGCCATGGATGGTACAGGCGTGTTTTTCCCATATGTAATAGAAACGCAACATATGGAATTAGCCTTTCACATACTTTTAAAGTGAAAAGAAACGTTGGTATTATAGTGAGTAGC
>JAJRWK010000282.1 GCA_024276795.1 archaeon
ACCTTTAGAAACATATTCTCTTATGAACTCAGCGAATTCTTCTTGCATCAGAGGATCAAGTCCCGTTGTTGGCTCATCGGCTATAACCACGGGAGGATCGTGCATGAATGCTTGAACTATTGCGACTTTCTGCTTATTTCCCCTACTTATTTCGTTAGTTAATCTGCTTTCGTCTAGTCTGAAGCGTTTTACTAATTTATCTTTAAGTGGGGCCGATCCACGGATTGTTTCAATGAAGTCAAGATACTCTCCGACAGTGTAATGCTTGTAAAGTTCAAATCAGAAGGGAGGTACCCTATCAGAGATTTGACAATGGGATCCGTAACTTGATGGCCATGGATTAGGGCATTTCCGCTAGTGGGCTTGAGAAGTGAGACTAATATTCTGATCGTAGTTGTTTTTCCAGCGCCATTCGGTCCTAGAAAGCCGTGAATTGTTCCTCGCTTCACTTTGAACGAAACTCGTTCTATTCCACGTATTTTCCCATAATATTTTTGCAAATCGTTGATTTCAATTGCGTAATCCGAAGATCCCATGACTATCGCCAATAGAGCTAGGCATAGAGGATTGATAACCATATTTATTCAAAACAACCGAATTAGACAGTATAAAGAAAAATACGCCAAGATAAGTGTTCGCAGATTGGGAATCAGTTATTGGAGACAAATTCTAGGGACCAAGAATATCTCAATCCGACTTTTCCCAAAACTTTTCCAACCTTGTTTTCTTCTTGCGTATCCTTGTAGGCAAGTACAAAGGCTTTCCCATCACGAGACCTCTTGAGTTTTTGGTACACGGTCTTTGGTGTATTCACCACATCATAGATTATTAAGACATCAGCTTCTGGCAGATCAATATCTCTTTCGCCGACATTTGACATTACTAAGATTCTCGGCTCAGAAAAGGTTCGTGCAGTTTCGATAACCTGAGCACGATTTGGAGTTTTTCCTGAAACCGTGAAAACATGAAACCCCTTTGCTTTGAGAAGCGAAGCAATTTCATTTTGCATCGAGAGGTATGAACAAAGAACGACTCCGAAGCGAGCTTTGTGAAGAAGTGAAAAAATCATTTGTGTTTTGCCTCGAATGACTGGAAGGTTTTGCCAAGCTTCCGTTACATCTTTTTTTGAAAAAAGAGAATAAAGGTGTTGAACTGCGTTTCTAGCGGGCATCGCAAAAAGGTATTTGCGAACTAGGTAGGCCCTTGAAAGAGTTTTAAGGAGCTTCTCTTGTTCTTCGTCTTCTGGAAAATATCCCGTAGAGACAGCTCCGCGATCACTCCTTATGGGAATTCCAAGCTGCTTGGCCTTTTCTCTGAGTTCTGCAATGTGTAGCTCGAGTACATCAGCTACGCCTTTCGTCCATGTATCTTCAATAAGAATGACTTCCACACTGGTAACTGTAACAAAGTTTCTTGCTTCCTCCCAGACGTCATCCATATAAATCACTCTTGAACGTGGAATAATACCTCTTAGTGTTTCGAGATCCTGACGGATCTGGAGTTGAGAGTCGTCCATTACGTAGTGTTCGTCTCGTAGTGTGCCGCTCATGCAGATTACTACTTTGTCTTCTAAGTTGGATAAAAGAAGTTGAAAGGGTTGTTTCAAAACGATACGGTAGCTTGTTCGCCTAATAATCTGGTCAACTTCGTTAATTATTATTGCCCATGAGGGTTCTGGGGGAAAGCTTCCTCCATGCCTTTTTAGAGTATTTGCAAGGGTTTGAGGCAGGGAGAGAATAATATCTCCTTCGTTTAGCAATTTCCATCGCATTGACGAAGGTATCTGGCTTGTGAGGATTCTTAGTTTGACCTTTGTGGGAAGCACCGTTTCCATAAAACGTTTTGTTTCGAAGAGAGAGGCCGAAGAATTCAGAAGAATGATTACTTTATGGCTTGGTAATAACTTCTTGCTCAACCACATAGTCAAGAGTCTTTTCCCCATGCCACAGTCAAGCTCGATAATAGGATTCTCTCCGTTTTTGATAGAAGCGAGGCTCAAGTTGAGAATCTTTTCTTGATACGGCCTTGGGGAAAAAAGGGGTTTTGCCACGTTTAGTAATCCGGAAAAACACCATTTAACGCTTTGGAGGGGTAGGTTAAAAGTGAAAAAATATTGGAATCATGGAAAAGAAGAATCAATTAAGATCTGCGATACGAAGAAATGCCGAGTGGTATCTGCCGATCCAGAAACAGCAGATCAGGATTAGCCCACGCGTTTTGGTGAGAGCTTATCCAACCAAGTCTATTTGATCCTCGGTAAAGCCCATCTCTTTGAGCAAGTCCACGACACGGTACCTGTGGTCACCTTGTAATTCAATTACTCCGTCTTTCACAGTCCCACCGCAGGCCAGCTTTGATTTTAACTTCACAGCGATTTCTTTCAAATCGACGTCGCGCTGGTCAATTCCTGATATGACAGTATAGGGCTTTCTATATCTTCTAAATTCTAGAGCCACTCGGACTCGTTGGTCTTCTTTTGCGATGCTTTCGCAAACGCAATATTCAACCGGAAGACCGCATATTTTACATTGTGTTGATTCTTGTTCAAACGACATGCTTTCTTTTTACCTCACACTCGTTTGCTTTCCATTGGAAAGAGCGTCACAACTTATGTTCCATAGGGAATATTAAATGTTATTGCTTTCCCCTTTATTAATATTCGACAAATCTAGACTTGAACAATCAATAGAATGAATACATAGACGTTGATGGCAAGAGGCTGTTAGGATAAATAACTCTAGAAAATAGCAACACTGCTCAAATTATAATTGATGTTCATTTCTAAATAGTTAGATGACACAACAACTACTCGTCAAGCTGGGTGGGTTACAGTGCTCTTTTTGTGTTGACAGTATTTACAAGGCGTTAGATCGATTAGATGGGATCGAAAAGGTAGGGGTTAGTCTCTCTCACGAAGAGTCATTGATTCAGTATGATCCCACCAAGGTGAGGCCTGAACAAATTGTCAATCTGATACGTAGTTTGGGATACGTCGTCAGAGATCCTAACAAGGTGAGAACCTTTGAAGAACAAGAAATGGAGTTGCAAGAACATAAGAAACAGCTCTATTTAGCGTTACTAGTTGCATTTCCCGCACTCGTGCTCATGATTATGCGATGGGCAGGAATGGCTCAGATTTGGTTTCCTTACGTAATGTTGGCACTCACCATGATGATGATTTTTGGGGTAGGGCTGTCTATTCTCAAAATGGCTGTTGCCTCGCTCCGCAGAGGCATACTTAATCAGCATGTATTGATGGAACTAGGAGCATTTGGTGGCTTAACGGGGGGAATCATTGGTTTCTTTAGACCTGACTTTCCAATGGCAGATTTTCTCGGAGCAGCAATTTTCATCACACTGTATCACATTCTGTCAGGGTATATTTCGCTGTATGTTAGAACAAAGAGTTCTCAAGCGATTAAGAAGCTTATGGAGCTTAGGCCGGAAACCGCAATCATAGTTAGAAATGGCATTGAAGAAGAAATTCCGATAGGGGAAGTAGTACGAGGGGATTTAGTAAGTATTCGCCCTGGTGAAAGCATTCCGGTTGATGGGAGAGTAGTAGAAGGTCGGTCATGGGTTGATGAGAGCTTAGTAACTGGAGAGCCTCTTCCAGTTCTAAAAGAGGTGGGTAGTAAGGTAATTGGAGGATCGATCAATAAACATGGCCGTCTTCTTGTTGAGGTAACTAGAGTGGGAGAAGAATCATTTCTCGAACAAGTGGCTAGATCAATTCAAGAAGCACGGGCGTTTAAGCCGAGAATCCTCCAGCTCGTTGATAGGCTTTTGAAGCATTTCGTTCCGGGGGTAATCACTATTGCTTCACTATCCTTTGTTTTCTGGACTCTTGGAGCCTGGTTTTTATTTGGAGAGCCCAATATTTACCGAGCAACTTTTGCGACTTTAGCGGTCTTAGTAATGGGATATCCTTGTGCCATAGGTATGGCTACACCACTTGCAATGATTAGAGGAGGAGGAATTGCCGCACAAAGAGGAATTCTCATGAGATCAGGTGAAGCCTTCCAGAACTTCAAAGACATTACGATATTTGCCTTTGATAAAACAGGTACAATTACCATGGGCAAACCAAGAGTTAGTGATGTTATTCCCCTCGATGGTAATAGTGAAGAGGAAGTCATTTGTTTTGCAGCTAGTTTGGAAAAACATTCACAACATCCGATCTCTTCCGCAATCCTCCAGTTTGCCAAGAATTTCCAGATAGAGCTCATTGACGAGATAGAAGATTTCGAAGAGATTCCGGGCTATGGCCTAGTCGCTGAAGCCAACAATGAACAAATCGTGGTTGGCAGTTTGGAATTTCTTCAAAAAAAAGATATTGACGCTAGCAGACATAATGATATCATTCTCGCGTTACGTAAGCAAGGGAAGACTGTTGTGGGGGTAGCTCGTCATTTGGAACTTATTGGACTAATAGCGGTTTCTGACATTGTAAAGCCCGATGTGAAGAAAACAATATATGAACTCAAGCGAAGAGGCATTCAATCCATACTGATAACAGGAGACAGCCAAGAAACTGCAAATTATATTGCAGGACTTGTAGGAATAGAGAAAATCTATGCCAAAACGTTGCCCGGAGACAAGTCTAAGATTATTAGAGAACTTCAAGAACAAGGCGAAAAAGTAGCAATGATAGGAGACGGGATTAATGATGCTCCCGCCTTGATGCAAGGGGACATCGGAATTAGTTTTAGTCACGGAACAGACATTGCAATAGAGTCTGCGGACATTGTCTTATTACGCAAAGAACTGCACTCTTTGATAGAAGCTTATGAGATTGGCAAGAAAAGTTACCGAAAAACCAAGGAAAACGTTGCTTTGGCGTTTGCATTTAATGGAATTGGCGTGCCACTGGCTACTACAGGACTAGTCCACCCGATTTTTGCAATGATCGCGATGGTATTAAGTGTAACAGCAGTGTTGTCAAATTCATTCTTGGCAAGGCTTGGAAAAAACTCCTCCCCATGAAGTATGCTGAAGTTGGAGACTAAAGTGAATTGAGTTCACTCCATACGGAAACCTATAGAACAACATTCTTGTTGTGAATATTGGAGTGATCTGAAGCTTTGTATAGCTCTAAAACGGAAAAAGGAATGTGTTTGCCCTCATAAAGTTCAGCATCAGCAATCTCAAAAGGTCTCGCTCCAGATTTGTTTTTTCTTTGATGGCTGTGATGCTTGGTGTTATGTTGATAACAACACTGTTCATCATGGTAGATTCTCTTAGAACATCGGTAAATGATTCTTTAGATTTTTTGGAAGGAACACTTATTGTTCAAGAAAAGGGGCTTCCGGATCCATCACTGAGTAGAATTCCAATTAGCATAGTTGACGACTTACGTGAAGCAAATCAATCTGTTCTAAAGGGTAAACTCAAAGGAATATCCGCAAGGGTTTCAATTCTTGAAAGAGACAATACGACGTCTTTTGGAGTGAAACATGTCATTGGGGTGAATCCAGTCGATGAGAAACGTACGACAAACATCATGGCTGAAGAGAATTTTCTCCTCGGCAGACCACTAGTGGAAGGAGATAAGAATAAGATCGTGATCGGAGTATTAGCCGCCACTGTTTCCAAAGTAGGTATCAACGATCAGATAAGCGTGAAAAATGAAACGTTTACAGTGGTCGGGATCTTCGAGACAGATTCCCTGATAGATGCA
>JAJRWK010000045.1 GCA_024276795.1 archaeon
ATGAACATCAATATTCCCAAGAACCACAAACAGACTTTTCCTATCACTGCGGTTAAACGCTTGCTTGACTATGGACGTGTTCTATATTCTCAAAATACACCAAGAGAGTTTGAAAACCTTCTCGTCGGTCTGGTTACAAAAATTGGCAAGGAAGCGAAATATTTCGCGCTAGCTGATAATCGAAAGACCGTACTCCCAATAGATAGAGACTGTGTTAGGGATCGGCTCTTCATTGACCATAGATCTCCCAATCTAGATGCTGATGAGTTCTAGTTTCGTTTTTTCCTCTCATGTCGTGCGGTAATTGATATTTAGCGCTCGGCTTAGGGTGTATGCAAGAAGGAAATTAATAAATAGCCTATAATAAGGGTAACCTATGGTTAGTAACGTGCTCAGCCATGGCTATCTTGTCTTGTTGGAAAATTCTTCCTCCTCCAAAACTAAAGATGTGCGAGAGTGAAAAATTACATGTCACAATTGCCAAAACGAATTGGATCTATCAGATTTGGCTTATTATCACCAGAAACTATACGCCGAATGAGCGTTGTTCAAATTGTTATTCCTGATACTCTTTCTGAAGATGGAACCCCGGTTCCCAACGGTCTAATGGACCCTGCCCTGGGTACTATCGACCCGGGACAGAGATGTCGAACGTGCGGAAACCGTCTGGGTGAATGCCCCGGACATTTCGGACATATTGAACTGGCTCGGCCCGTGGTTCATGTTGGATTTAACAAAGTCATCTACAAAATGTTACAAGCGACTTGTCACGAATGTGGAAGTCTTCTCCTCGAACCTCATGAAATCGAAACTTATCGTTCTAAACAATTGGAACACATTCGAAAGTGGGAGGACATTGATGAGGCCCTTGTCGATGATGCTCTAAAACGGGCTGCGAAGAACAAGGACAAGCTCTGTCCTCATTGCGGTGCTCAACAGCACAAAGTGAAGCTTGACAAACCCACCACCTATTTTGAAGAAATTATCACAGAAGATGGGCAAAAGTATCAAAACAAAATCACTCCTCTTGACATCCAAAATCGTTTCAAAGCAATCAAGGATGAAGATCTTCCCGTTTTAGGTCTAAATCCAGACACTGCTAGACCCGAATGGATGGTCTTGACCGTTTTACCCGTTCCTCCAGTTGCTGTACGGCCAAGCATTACGCTTGATTCCGGGATCCGATCGGAAGATGATCTTACTCACAAACTAGTTGATATCATTCGTATAAACCAGAGACTTTACGAGAATCGAGAGGCAGGAGCCCCACAATTGATCGTAGAAGATTTGTGGGAACTCCTCCAATATCATGTTACAACTTATTTTGACAATGAAGTCTCGGGAATCCCGCCGGCGCGTCATCGAAGTGGCCGAGCACTTCGCACACTTACACAACGTCTAAAAGGAAAGGAAGGTCGTTTTAGATCAAATCTGAGCGGAAAACGAGTAGACTTCTCCGCACGAACCGTGATAAGTCCCGATCCTCTGTTAAGCATTAATGAAGTTGGAGTCCCCCAAGCAATTGCAGAAATCCTTACGGTTCCTGAAAGAGTCACTGAGTTCAACATAGAAGAAATGAAAGAGCTTGTGATCCGTGGACCAGACGGTAGTCCCGGGGCAAACTACATCATTAGGGATGACGGTAGACGAGTGGATCTTCGTTATTCAAGAGACCGGGCTGCCTTGGCAGACACAATAAAACCCGGTTTTATCATTGAACGCCATCTTCGCGACGGCGATATAGTCCTGTTCAACCGACAACCCTCTTTGCACCGCATGAGTATAATGGCTCACAGAGTACGGATTATGCCAGGAAAAACTTTCAGACTTAATCTAAGCGTGTGCCGACCATACAATGCAGACTTTGATGGAGACGAAATGAACCTTCATGTCCCACAAACAGAAGAAGCGAGAGCCGAGGCTCATATCCTCATGTCCGTTCAAGAACAAATCAGCACTCCTCGTTATGGTGGCCCAATAATTGGAGCGATTCAAGACTTCATTACGTCAGCCTATTTCCTTACTCGAGACGGCTCTTATTACACAAAAGAACAAGCAAGCCAACTCCTTATTGCTGCCGGAATACATGAATTACCTGAACCAGACAGCGTTGACGAAAAAGGCAACCCATTGTGGTCTGGAAAACTCTTGTTCAGCCAAGTTCTTCCCAAAACAATGAATTTCTCCATGAAAAACAAGTTAGGAGAAAGAGTTGTCATTCGTAATGGTAGGTTGCTGAACGGTTCGATTGACAAGGAAGCGTTTGGAGCAGAGGTACCCGAAAGTGTGCTTCACCACATTTTGAAGGAATATGGATCGAGCAAAACAAGAGAATTCCTTGACAGTATTACTCGAATGCTTATTGAAAACATAACTCGACGAGGTTTCTCAATCGGGCTTGATGGAGTTGATCTTCCTCATGAAGCACGAGATAGAATCAGAGAAACTATACGAAAACACAAGGAACAAGTCGATCGATACATTGAGGCCTATAAGAACGGGGAACTAGAACGTTTGCCAGGAAGAACACTAGAAGAAACCCTAGAATCCCATATTATGAAAGAACTTGCAGAAGCCCGTAATGAAAGTGGAGAAATTGCTTCTAAATATCTCGGAATGAAAAACGAGATTGTTATCATGGCAAAGACCGGTGCGAGAGGGAACATGCTCAACGTTGGACAGATGGCCGCTTGTGTTGGTCAGCAATCGGTCCGAGGGAAGAGGATTCAAAGAGGGTATAAGAACCGAACATTACCGCACTTCAAACCCGGTGATCTGAGTGCAGAAAGCAGAGGATTCGTTGACGCTTCTTTCAGAACCGGACTTTCTCCTGTTGAGTACTTCTTCCATGCGGCAGGAGGTAGAGAGGGGCTAGTAGATACTGCCGTGCGAACAAGTACTTCGGGATATATGCAACGACGTCTCATTAACGCTTTGCAAGATCTCTCTTCTGGCTATGATGGAACCGTGAGAAATTCTGACGGCCATATTATCCAATTTAAATTTGGAGGAGACAATGTTGATCCTGCGAAAAGCGATCACGGAAAAGCTGTGAATATTGACACGATCATTGATCGAATTCTCTCGGTTGAAGAAGAGGAGGCCGAGGCATAAGCACTTGGGAGGAAAAGAAAAATGGCACAAAAAGCAGTAACCGAGAAAAACATCAAGAAATACATCGAAAAGGCAAGAGAACGACAAATTTTACCAAACAAGATCCTTGATGAGCTCGAGCAAAAACTAATTGCCACTATCAAGGAAAGAAAAGCAGAAAACAAACCTCCTCTAACCAAGGAACATGTTGAAAAAATCTTCATTGAAGTTCTTAGGGCATATCATTTCTCACAAGTCGATCCGGGGTCTGCTGTTGGAACCGTAGCTGCTCAAAGCATCGGTGAACCCGGAACACAAATGAGCCTTCCGGGCAATGAGACCGTCATTGTCAGACAAGGTAACCGTTCCTCAGTAGTGCCAATTGGTGAATTTATCGAATCGCTGTTTGATGAATTTGGCACAAGCTATCACGATACCGATGGCTCTGCGTTGTTAGACATCCAAAATGATCTTGACATCTATGTCTTGGGCTTGGATGATGATGAAAAGATTCGCTGGCAAAAACTGATCCAAGTAAGTAGACATCCCCCCAATGGGGATTTACTAAGAATCACAACCCGTAGTGGCCGAACAATAACCGCTACTTTTTCACATTCTTTTGTCATTCGCAAGGACAATCTAGTTGTTCCTGTTAAAGGAAAAGATCTCTCTCTCGGGGATCGTATACCGCTAGCGGCTCGTATTCCTATTTCTACTCCCTTAACGCACTTGTCTGTGAGTGACTATCTAGAAACGGAAAAAGTCTGGTATGGGTCCCAATTGTTTGTTGCGATGTCTTTGGGCAATGATTCGAAAGATGAATATGGGCAATCATTTGTTGTTCCAGTATCAAAAGATCGCATGGGTCGTTTGATTCGACAAAAAGATAGCCTGAACTTTAATCCTGGCTTTGTTTATCCCAAGGGCCCACATGCTTTCCACACCCGCATTCCTGAGAACATTGAACTCACACCCTTATTCGGATGGTTTATTGGCGCGTTCTTGGCAGAAGGCACAGTAACAGAGAATTTCATCTCGATAACAAATTCAAATGAAGCCTATCTGCGAAGAGCCGCAGAATTTGCAGAATCCTTTGGAATCAGATACCACCTCCGTGAAAAACAAAGCGAATATGGGCCAACTGTCAGTCTCTATCTTCGATCCACAATTCTCAGTCAGCTTTTCAAGAAGCTATGTGGTGCCTCGGCAAATGAAAAACAAGTTCCCGGTTGGGTGCTAAACACCTCTGATGAGTTCATTGCAAGTTTACTCCGTGGCTATTTTGACGGAGACGGAAATATAAACGTAGAAAAAGGAATGATACGTGCATCCAGCAATTCCAAAGCTCTTCGAGACTCAATAACTCTCTTACTCGCTCGGCTTGGTATTTTTGCCACAAAGTCTAAAGACAAGCAATTTACGTTAGAGATTCCTGCTCGTTATGCCCCACGATTTCTGGAAACAATCGGATCAGACATTCCTTACAAACAAAGGGCTTTGGAGGAACTTGCTGCTATCGAAAAAGAGAAAGAAGATACTGGGGCTAAAACATACGATATCCTAGACATAATACCCGGACTTGGAAATGTCCTTGAAGATTTGCAGGTTACTCTAAAAACACCTTCACGTCTATTAAACAAGTTTACGAAAAAACAGTTAATCGGCAGAAGGACATTAGGGAGATACATTCAGTTATTCAAGCAGAAAGCCGAAGAATTCGGTATCGATATTTCAGATCAGCTACGAATTCTTGAACAAGCCTACAATAGTGACGTAATATGGGATGAAATCGTTAAGTTAGAGAAAATACCTTCACCGACTCCTTTTGTTTATGATTTATCTGTTCCTGGACTTGAAACATTTGTAACCGGAGAGGGCTTAGTAACCCATAATACACTCCAGACGTACCACTACGCTGGTGTTGCAGAGTTTAACGTCACTCTTGGTTTGCCTCGTCTTATCGAGATTGTAGACGCACGTCGTAATCCTAATACGCCTGCAATGTGGGTCTATCTGGAAACGAATATCCAGCAAGATGAAGAAAAGGCCAAGGCAATCGCACAGCAACTAGAACTTACCAAGGTCGAAAAGGTTGCTAAAAGCATCGATATAGATCTTTTTGAAAATCGCGTACGAATTGTTCTGGATCCTGAATTGATGGAAGATAAAGGGCTCACGGTTGATGATGTTGTTCAGAAACTTCAGCATCGAAGGCGTCAGAAAGTAATTGCTGATGGCTATAACGTGTTTGTTCAGTCTGAAAAAGAAGAGCCAATCCTCCAAGACCTTCAAAAACTTGCTGAAAAAGTTAGAGAAATTCCCTTGAAGGGTCTAAAGGGTGTTTCTCGTGCAATGATCAAAGTTGAGAGACACGGAGAAGGTGAAGATGAATGGGAATATTACATCCGTTGTGAAGGGAGCAATTTCACAGGTGCATTACGAATTCCTGGAGTCGATTCTACACGAACCACCACAAACCACATTCACGAGATTGCAGAAACACTAGGCATTGAAGCGGCTCGGGCAGCGATTATTAAGGAAGCAAAAAAAGTTCTCGATGACCAAGGTCTGGACGTAGATATTAGACACATTACGCTTGTAGCAGATCTGATGACCCACACAGGGGACATTCATCAAATCGGTCGACATGGTGTTTCAGGAGAGAAATCAAGTGTTTTCGCAAGGGCTGCTTTCGAGGTAACGGTGAAACATCTCTTGGACGCCGCAATTTATGGACAAAGAGAACGCTTGCAAGGCATTGTCGAAAACGTAATAGTTGGTCAAGCTATTAGGCTCGGCACAGGAATTGTTGACTTGGCTATTAGCCCCAACTATCGCGAATTTGCAGAAAAGCCCCTCAAACCCGTTCCCGAAAACGAATAACTCCACCGTCAAACACCGATTCTAATTGGTCTCCGTTCAATCACTCATCGAAAAATACTTTAAGCTCGGATAAATGGAATTGAATGACGAAGTCCTCTAACTTCTTGTATCAAGAAAAGCCGCGGTAGCTCAGCCGGGAGAGCGCGGGACTGAAGAACCTCGATTACAATCGTGGTGCATAAATCCCGTTGTCGTGGGATCGAAGCCCACCCGCGGCACCAAATCCTCTAGAAAAACTTCTAGAAGGTCCGCCATACAAACGTTGCATTGTGTGTGATTCTGAACTCTTCTTCCAGGGTGTTGTCTGGAAACAACTTCCCTATTCCTACCGTTGTTTTGGATTTCAGAGGATCTATGTGTATCGTTGCTCTAATCCTACTCATATTGACCACGGTGGTTTTCTAGTCTTATGGGGCGAGATCGACAAAGAAGAGCCTAAAAGTGGTGGGAATCTGGAACAACCGTTGTATCCCCGTATCCGGCGCAGAATCTTTTCATCAAAGTAGGTGGTTTTTGTGGCAAGCGGGGCAACAGCAATCAATCCAACTCATTCTCATGGATCGTGTCAGCATAGTTATAGGTCAGTCGAACGTCAGGATTTTGGCCTTGTTTTTTGAGCATTTGAACCAAATGATAGACCAAAATCTTCGCAATCGTGCTCTTGCCAGACTCTGGAATGCCGTAGATCTGCATGATGGCGTTTGACTTGAACCTAACGCTGTATTCTAGGGCCGCGAATAAATCGTCATTTGCCATGCTTTCAAGAACAACTTTGGCGAACTCCGGATCCGATTCGAGTCTTTTCTTCAAAGATCTTTTTTCCTCAGGACGCATACGGAAACGATACTTGCCAAGTTTGACCGTGTATTTATCCTCGTACTTGTAATTGCTAGATTCTTGCAAAGCCATTTAAGTCACCGAGTGAATCATTGATTTGGGGAAATGAAGTCTGAAAGACTGGTCAAGATCAAAGCATGGGGAATTGAAGTAAAATTCCCTGAAGAATGGATCATAGGCACATGCAGTGTTTGTGGTCTCGTAATTCTTGATTTTTCAAAAATAGTGTGCGACTTTGAGAAAAGGACGTACATCGAAGAAAAATTGCTAGAAACTTTAGCGTGGGAGGTATCCACTGAAAAAGGAAGAACACACGAGTCTTGCATTGACGACTCCCAGTACTTCACTTCCAAACATCCTCCGGAAGAATACGCCGAAGCTCACGCTTGATCTCTGCTTCATTCATTTTGTCAAGGGACTTGAACCAGCCCGCTGTTATTTCTAACCAAGGATTTCTGAACCATCTATGAATGCTTTCTCCCTCTTTTGCCTTGTGCCAGTGAAGGACTCGTTTTTTCCCCTTGACTTCTTCAACGCCGATCCATTCCAGTCTCCATCCTTCTTTTACTAATCTCCAGACAGCTGTTGCCGTGTTGTTTATACGGACAAAGTGCTTGCCTTCTTTCAAAAATCTCAAACGGATGTCTTGGAGCTTCCCCGAATCAGCGAAGAACTAGGCCCTTCCTTCAACCAAAGGATTATCAACGATTCGTATTGGTTTCTTATTTCCTTTCCTTTCTTCTATTACAGGATCCAGCCACATAAATGAGTTCACAATAGGGGTTAGAATCACATCGTCAATTTTCCCAGGAATCCTACGCTACAATCGCTTCGTTTGCTCAGCAACACCCATCCAGAAAGAGTTCCAGTTGCCAAGCACTCTCTAACCCAATGGCGTCTGAAAAACACTCCTAAGACCGGGCAAACTCACTAATCGATTCAAAAACTTGCTCACTCGCCGAACACCTCGGGAATCTTGTCTTTCTTCTCAGAGCGGAAATGCTCTGGCTTTGGCAAAACCATGGGCAGCTCTTTGTCCATGAGGGCGTGAACAAGAAGTTTTTTTCTAGGCTCGTCAAGGGGTGGCTCATAGAAAACTATCCCGAAGATTGGCAAGAATTGCTGAAATATGCTGGTCAGATGTGGGCCTTGGCGGAATACTGGCAACTACTAGATTTGAAGGCACGCCCCGCACACACGCCAAAAACATGCGTTGAGTACCGCGACGTCACTTCTGACAGTGATTTGCTCCGAAAAGCCTTGGAGCGAGCGATTCTAGCGCGTTAAGACGACCCGTTACTCGCCCAGCGACTATCATACTTTTTCATCTGGGATGAGGACGAAACCATGGATTCTTGGAGCATTCAAAAAGCAGCAAGAACAATAGCCCGGGACACTGGATCCCCAATGAAGTATTCCGCTGCCAGGAAATACTTCCACGACCATAAGGCTGAGATCCAAGACATCAAGAACAATTCAAAGATCTGGGGAGACGCAGGCGAGCTTTACTTTGCGGCTCTTCTGAGAAGAGAAATAGAGCGTGTTTTTGCTGAAAAAGGGAAAACCTTGGATGGTTTCAGACCTGGGGTTCTTCCGATCTATCTCTCCGTGGCGGCCGAGGAGCGGCGGGACGGCGGGCCGGACGTGGAAGTATTGGTTTTTCCCCTTGCTTCTGGAGAGGAAGAGAGGAGGAGCGTGTGCCAAGTGAACGTGAAGTTTTCGTTCGTTGATGACCAGTCGTTCAAAGTGGTTCCTGAAGGATTGCACGACCACCCGTTCTTGTTCGTGATCAACAAGTCCACGCTTTCCCAGCGACTGCTCAAGCTCGAAAAAGGAAAAACCCTAGTAACCGTGGGAACGGGGGGTGTTGGATCGGAAGTCGAAGAATGGTGCATTGACCGACTCGTTGAGTGGATTATTGAACAAGTTTGAACTGTTGTTTGAACTTTTGGTTTTTTGGAAATTCTTGGGATCGGGTTTGCAGCTACAATTGCGGGATCCGGGCGAGTTCTTCAAAAAATGCGAAAAAGTTATCGTTTTTTGGTTTAATGACTGGATGATTAAAACCTAAAGCCCAATAAGTTTTCCTCTGGTGGCCCATCCATTAGTCTTAATCTGACAAAATCATCGATATTCATGCCCTCTTGTTCTAATATTTCTCGTGGCAGCATGTCTGAATTAAGCATGCAAATGTATTGAAATCCGAACTCACGACTTTTTTTCTCAGCCAGGATCAAGGAAAGAGCTACTTGTCTGTTATCAACCTCAGCAAAAAGAGTACTGTTATGTATGATTTGTGTGGTGGACAGCGTTCAATACTGGTTTGAGAAGGAAGGAACTAATGCTGCTTGAGCTAAGGGACATTTCTTCTCATGGATTAGTTGTCCGCCGGGAAGTTGCAAAAACCGGTCGCAAGCGAGTGATCCCTTTTGTTGGCGATCAACAATTTCAAGTGTCCTATTTCTTGAAGCATAGATTATTGTTAGAAACAGATTCTCCATGGGTTTTTGTGAATGATCGAGGGGGTAGCTACGTTTTGACACGAACTCTTGGTATTATCGGACTGAACGCTTGAAGAGACTCACGGGAATTAAACATGTGATGCTACATAATGCCAGGTATACTTTCGCAGTAAATACGTGGGGGGCAACAGAAGACATACGCCTTGTCATGCGTTTATTGGGTCACGCTAATCCCGAAGAAACTGAAAGCTACCTAAAAATCAGAGATGAAGACGAGCCACGGATCCTTCGGGAAAAATTAGAGAATGCACGAAGGAGGAATATGCATGAGCAGTAATGCGACGGATAATTCTAGAGATGTATCTAGAACATACAATATTGGAAGCCCGCCCACGGCACCGTTTTTAACGCTTAATAATTAATTCTTCACGGTCGGTTACACATTGTCTAACAATGTTTTTGAGGTATTTGGGGAGAATTGGCTTACAAAGAATCAGATTTTGTGTTCTCTCGTTGTCTATGTAAAGAAATACTGACCTTTTGCTTTTTGCTCCTTATCTAATCTTGAGTTTTCCTTGTTTACTCTTGGTCGTCCTGTCTGCGGGTCTTTGCGGAAGGTTATTTCCATATCTTTGAGAAAAGCATTCATCCCGTGGTGCAGTTGCATTGGTCTAGTCGCCTTTCCTTCTATTCCTGGTTTTCCTTTGAACACAATTATTCTATCTGATAGATACGCTTGTAGCATCATGTCGTGTTCAACAATAAAGGCAACAGCATTATTGTGAGCAATCATTCGGCGTATCGCTCTTCCAACAGTTACTCTGTCTTCACTAGAAATAAACGCTGAGGGCTCATCTAAAAGGTACAAATCAGCGTCTCGCACAAGACAGGTCGCTATTGCCACCTTTTGAAGCTCTCCTCCCGACAATTGGCCTAATTCTCGATCTCTTAATCTGTCAAGACCGAACGGTGTGACAATTTCTGTCTTTAGCAATGAATCTGAAAAGACTCGGGGATTTGTAGCTCGAACGGCCATCTCGACGGTAATCGAGGGATCATTAACACTAATATATTGAGGCTTGAAAGAAATCTTCAATTTTTCAATTTCCTCGACCTCTTCGATTTCCTCAGAGTCCTTCCCAGAAGATTTCTTGATTCTGCGGATAGGAAACTCTATCGTTGAGGGTTCTTCCACTCCCGCAAGCATTTTTACAAACGTAGTTTTTCCTATTCCGTTGGGGCCGAGGATGCCGACGATTTCACCAGTGTATACGGTTCCTCCTTCCACAAATAAGCTGAATCCTTCGTAGTGTTTTTCCATATCTCCATATTCTAAGCTTAATCTTCCGGTTGTGCTCATTTCTGTGTGGCTCATCGATTTCATGAACTCTAGCGGTTCTGATCTGAACCGAACGTTTTCTGATGGAATGTATCCTTCCAAGAATGCATTAATTCCTTCTCTCACATTCATCGGGTGAGTGACGACACCATATGCGCCTGCTTCGCCATAGTATAAGCATACTTGGTCACTAAGGTAATCGAGAATTGCTAGGTCGTGTTCAACGACTACTACTGTTTTATTTTCTTCCTCGGTAAGCTTTCGAATGCCTTTTGCCATCCTGATACGCTCACTAACGTCAAGATAGCTAGAGGGCTCGTCAAATAGATATACTAGGGCATTTCTAGCAATTGCTGCTGCAATCGCGACTCTCTGAATTTCCCCTCCACTCAGAACTGCTAGTTCTCGATCCCAGAGGTGGGATAGGTTGAAAAACTCTTTCAATTCCTTGATTTTCCCTTTTTCATCAGCTTTGGAAAGTAAGTCTCCTACTTTTCCTTTTACAACTTTGGCTAACTTGTCGATTGCTTGGGGTTTGTAAACAACCTTGAGACTTCCCTCGGAAATATTTGAGAAGTAATTCTGTAGTTCTGAACCCCTAAAATAGTGAATTATGTCATTCCAGTCAGGAGGTTCTTCCCACCTTCCTAGATTCGGCTTCACCTCTCCTGATAACAATTTTAATGACGTCGATTTTCCCGCTCCATTTTGACCAACTAATCCGGTTACGCGTCCCTTTCGTGGGATCGGCAATCGATAAAGAGCAAATTGATTTTCACCATAGCGGTGAACAAGGTCTTTATCTAACTCTGAGGGCAGATTTACGATCTGAATTGCATCAAAAGGGCATTTCTTGATACAAATTCCACAACCCGTACACAATAATTCACTAATCACTGCGATTTTCTTATCATCAAGAACAATACAATCTTGACCAGTTCTATTTACTGGGCAATATTTTATGCACGCTAGGCCACAATCTTTTGATTTACAACTATCTCGGTCCACTATCGCTAGCCTAGAAACCATGTTTTCCACCAATTCCTCTAGACCTCTTCTTTCGGTCTTCTTTTAACAATATTTTGAAATTCGTGAACGGCTTTTGTCGATTCAGAACTCTTTCGTCCAAAATACTTCTGGTTCAATTATGTTTTTTATTTTAGAAGTATCCTTGCCTTCCTATCTGCATAGAATCTATGGCTGATACAAATAAGACAATTGTTTTTAAGCATTAACGATGTACTTTCCACTGGAGTAATCATGGTTGACGATGACGGTCTCGCAGATATACTGCATGAGGTAATCACTAGCACAGCCGGAATCAATCGAGTCATCCTTGCCGACAAGACCGGTCTTACCCTAGCCCATACTGCTAAGTTCGACTTTGATGAAACCATTGACATCGATGGCTTGGGAGCCATTTCTTCCGCGGTTTATCTTGCCTCAGAAACGCAAGGTGTAAATGTTCACTTAACAGACATGCAGGTAGTTATTGCTGAATTTACCAATGGCAAAATAATGGTTGCAAATTGTGGTCCTGCTGTTTTGTGCTTGATCACTGACAACAACATAGCTATCGGTATGGTTCGCATGTTAATGAAACAAGCTGCCAAGAAGATTCAAAAAATTCTCGAGGCGCGCATGGGGTACGAAGAGGAAATATTTGAGCCTATGGACTTTATTCCCGAAGAATTGTCCGACGATCTGGATGTTAGCAGCGACGATGAAGACCTTCTGCAAGATCTGGAATCAGCCCTAAAGGATCTTCAATTCTTCTAGTTTTGGTCAGTGAACAGCTCTCGGAGCTCGTACTTGTTGTTCTCTAGTCTATCTTTGGTCTACCTTATTGTGCTTGATTTTTCGGTGTCTCTAAAAGTCTCTCGCTTGCCCATTATTGTTGAAAAAGAATTTTAGGTACGACACTAACAAGTGTTTAGGTAGTTGTGAAGCGACGTAAAATCCTATTTACTTATTCGAGGTGATTGAGATAACACTAGAAGAAAGAGA
>JAJRWK010000046.1 GCA_024276795.1 archaeon
AGTCTGTTTTAGGGATGATTTTGTTAAGATCCTTTTCAATTTTCGCTGGATCATTTTCATTCGTAAGACCCAGTCTTTGCGCTACTCGTTTCATGTGAGTATCAACTACAATGCCTTCTGGCTTACCCGTCATCTCCCCTAAGACAACATTCGCAGTTTTTCGCCCCACCCCTGGGAGTTCAATTAGCTTTTCCATTGTGAGGGGAATTTGCCCCCCGTAATTCTTGACTAACATATTTGCTAATTTATGCAAATTCTTAGCTTTGTTCCGATAAAGCCCAATTGAGCGAATCGCTTCTTCAAGTTCTGAGATTGAGGCTTGCGCGAAAGCGTTCACGTCAGGAAATTTCGAAAATAACTCAGGGGTGACTATATTTACTTGCTTGTCCGTGCTTTGTGCGCTAAGAATCGTTGCTACTAGGAGTTGAAATGGATCATTATGTCTTAGTTCACAAGTTGCATTGGGATAGATTTTCTTGAGTGCTTCGATGAATCTAAGTGCGCGTTTCTCTTTCTCAGACATGTCGTGCTCTACCCTCTGTAAAACCACTTAGATAAAATGCCTTTAGATCTCTGAACCTTTCTTCCGCTATGCCTCACCTAGACCTGTTCTTCAACAGCTTTCAAGAACACTGGAGCAGCAACCTTTGTGGTCGAAACGATTTCGCCAATATTGAACTTACTTTGAACTAGTTCACCGAACTCTACATCGAACATTCTGACAATGGTATAGATCTCAGGGTTCAGTTTTTGCGCTAACAAAGCAATTTTTAGATTGAGCAAATCATTATCTATAAGTGCCATTAATGCTTTGGCCTTGGTTATTCCTGCACTCAATAGAGTTAATTCTCTTTCCGCCCTTCCTGAAATGACCGGGACCCTGTATCTCTCTTGATACTCTTCAATGAGATCTTCCTCAGGACCGTCGTGCTTGTCGATACATACAACATCCCAATCTGTTTGCTTCTTGATTTGTTCTAAGACCCTCAATCCAACGTTTCCTAAGCCAACAATAATGACATGGTCTTCCATCATCTCTATCACTGCTTTGTTCCATTCTGGAGATAATACGTTCCCTAGTCGCAACATTCTTCCTACGCTAGTAAGCCCTTCTGCTAAGCCAAACAATCCAATAAGTGGGTAAATAATCCATAGTAGGCCAAAAGCAAAGTCGTTGTTGGGGAAAGGAAGTGTACTCGAAAAAAACATTAACGAGACGCTTTCATACATTCCTCTAAGGAAGGGAAGGTGGAATCTCCAGCTCAACAAGAATCCTCCTCCGAATGAAACGAATAGGAACAAGATTAGAACGTTTCTCAGCTCCTTAAGACGGATCGTTAATTCTCGTTGAGCCCATCTAAATGAACGCCATTTTGATTCTTTCAAAACCTACACCTTTCTTGACCTTATCTTAAAGAACTGATTTCGTTTCAGAAGGACTGTTTAGATTGTTCCACAGTTGCTCGATAAGAATATTTCCCCACATGGTGATATCCTAGTGAGTGCAATAATGTATTAAAATATGTCTTGTTGATTTGGAGCTGTGAAAATCTACACTCGCAGAGGAGATTCCGGAGAAAGTGGGATTTTAGATAATAAAAGACTAAAGAAGGATGATCCCATATTTGAAGCCCTAGGTAGTATAGATGAGCTTAATTCTGCGCTAGGCTTAGCAAGAATTCACGTTGCAGATCACAATATGCAATCAATACTCACAGTCGTGCAAAACACTCTTTTTACACTGAGCACAATTCTAGCATCTCCTCGTGAAAACCGATTCAAATATGCATCCTTAGATTTTTCCACAGCAATATCTGATCTGGAAAAAGAAATCGACCGAGTGGAAGAGGAGCTACCTCCCTTGAAGAAATTTATTCTCCCAGGAGGCGGCCTCGCTGGGGGATGGTTACATCATGCTCGCGTTATTTGCCGCAGGGCAGAAAGACGCGTGGCTACATTACTTCCTTCAGATGATGCAGTCAACGGCGTGCTAAAATACTTGAACCGCCTTTCTGATTTACTATTTGTATACGCGCGCCTTGCTAATTATTTGCAAGGAATACCAGATAGAGAAGTCAGTGCATGACGGAACACGGCTGTTTGCTTGTTTTCACTAGAAATTAAGCATTTTGAGCAATTCTTCTTCTGTAACTTTAGAGAGTTGCTCTTCTTTGGATCTCAATATGCCTCTTGAACGGATTTCGACGGGTTTTGAATTGATTTGAACTTCCATTCTTCCAGGAGAGAATCCTTCAGACGGAGCAAATTCAACGCCGAATATTATGATCTCTCCGTGCTTTGCGATATTTGGTCCCCAAATAATGCTTGTCCCATTTTCTTCGTCGACAAGAGTAACATCTTCTGATTGGATCATGAGGGTGGTTTGTGAAGCTCCTTTTAGCCGGTCCTTTACTAATACTTCTACTTCTTTTCCGATTTGTGAATTCAGCATATAGAGCGAATAGAGATTCCCAGCACTTTGGGCGATGATCGCTCTAATGATGAGGAATGTTCCATTATCAAAGGGGATTTCGATGAACTGTCGGTGTATGGTGGGGCTTTTTACTAACTCATAGTCTTTCTGGAGCGCCGCACTTGGAGGAATCTCGGTATGGTGCCAGCGGACCTCATGATAATGGGCGCGTTCTGCAATGGATGCGATTGGAGGTTGAATGTCCGGGTTTGCGTCGACGACTCGAAGTGCCCGTGGAACATAGTCAATTATCTCAATTGTTGGAATAACCTCCTCGAAAGGATTAACAAATACGGTTTGAGCGATAAACCTATCTCCTGCTATATCAATATCTAAATATGTGCGGATCGTGATTACTTCTGATTCGTGGTGTAGCAAAACGACTCTTGTTATCCTTGGTGAGAAGTTATAGGCTATTTCTAACGTTTCTCCGTCATGGAGAACATCTAAGGTGATTAGGCTCTTCAAGCCCTCTTCTGTGGGTTCAAACTGTTGTTTAATATTTTTATTCGACTGCACATCTTTTATTGCAAATTGGAAGGGGATTATGCTTTCAATTTGAATATCTAACAAGTCTTCATTGAAAGTATTTTTCACTGCTGTTCTGATAGTTCCACCTACGCTGTCAACGGATTCGCTAACTGGAGATGTCATGTCGAAGTCAATTTCTTTACCCGAAGCTGTTTTTGCTCTTACGCTTGACGCTACGGTTTCAACAACACTTGGAGCAAATTCTCGCTTAAAGGTTTGAAATACATTTTTTAACCGATTTGTGTCGATTTCTTCGAAAACTATTTTCTTTCCAGTTACAATAACTTGTTCTGACTTCTGAACCTTATCTGTGACCTCTTCCTCAAGACTTTCAACTGTGGCGACTTCTTCGAGTTTCTCTCCTGAGAGTACTTCTCCTTCACGAATGAAATCGAGCAACTCGTCATAACTTACCGGATGACCGATCTCTCTGAAATACTCCTCTAACCATCTTGTTATTCTTTGTTCAACAGCAAATGCAACCGCCGCTCCCCTTGTGTATTTCGCCCAGCTCTCCTTTAGAACAATTGCAAATTCCTTTGCTGATTCAAATTTCTCTTCTGTTACCAGATGGCGTCGATCATACACTCGTAATACTCCTGATAAGTCTGGACCGAATTCTTCATTCTTGAACTCAATTTCAAAAGACATCAGAGAACCAAATACTTGTTTGCGTGTTTTTTTTCCCTTCATCGTTGCCACCTAAGACATGGCGAAAGGAGAGCACAGAACACCCAAGAATTCCCGGGCATTGATTGCCTCTCCCTAGCAACATACTCTATCACTTATTCCCGAAGACTTGTTATAATTGCCTTTCTCTTTCAAGTCATCGGATCAATGCTTGCAATTTTCTCTCTATTCACCTAGCAATGCTGTTCTGAGAAAATTGTTGAGCATAATTTTTCTTGGGTTTAGAGCATGATATGTGTCGCTTTGCTAAGACCGACAATATGATTAGGGGGCTCTTCGAGCATATCTTGATGTCCGAGCCCTTTTACTTACGGGGAAGGGGCCCCAATGTTATCACAGAAAATGAGATACAAGTTTTTGCGCAAAGAAATCCTACACTTTCCAGCTACTTTGATTCATATGGCATTGAACTGCGACTTCTTAATCTCTCCCCATTCCAGAGTCTCGTATATTGGATTGTTTCTCAGCAAATAAGTGGAAAAGCCGCCGATGCCATTATCTCAAGGTTAGATTCCTCGCTGAAAGAAGTCTCTCCCATAGCCGTGTGTTCAGCATCAGAAGAAGTTTTCAGAGAGATCGGTCTTTCTCGTTCCAAAATAAAGTACGTCAAGGAATTAGCAACATTCTTTCAAAAGCACCCAACGCTTAACTTTTCGGAAATGACTGATGGTGAAATCAAGTCTGTTTTGACCCAAATCCCCGGAATTGGCGAATGGACTGTCCAGATGTTTTTGATTTTTAATCTTGGAAGAAAAAATGTACTTGCTGCAAAAGACCTAGCAGTTAGAAAGGGTGTTCGCCAATTATATCATCTCAACACTGTTCCTAAGGAAAAGGAAGTCTATCAGATTTGCAAAACATGGCCCGATCTAAGCACCATTGGCACTCTGCTCAGTTGGGCGGTGCTAGAAGAATAACCCCGGATCATTAGCTTTTTTGTTTCTTGAGAAAAGTTTCAATGGTTTCTCGAACAATTTCTCGTGGAAATTCCTCGATATTCAATTCACCTGACCATCCTTTGCTAAATTGAGAACCCAATGTGTCCCCAACAAATAGCAACAACCGATTTGCCAGATCTTTGATCTCCTCAATATCGAACATTCCTTCAAATGCAATCACAAGTTCACCCTGGGTCCTGATATAGTACTGTGTGTCACCTAGGGGAATTATCATTTCTTTTGGGCTAGTCCCTTTGGTTTCCTCGAACACCGAGAGAATAGCGCTCATTACATTGGCTAAGAGAACATCTTCATCGCTTGGGTTGTCTTCTGCCCCATAGAACCACAATGGACGCCCGTCTTTCAAGAAAAAGAAAATATTTTGCAATCCTTTCTGGTATACTTCAGTCGATAATCGCTGCAGACAATTCATGGTTTCGCTGGAGAACCCGTGTTGACCAATGCAGGCTCTTATTTGATCGACAATATTAGTGTTTGCCTTCATCAGTTGATACGAAGATGCAAAAATCCCGAACTCTTTGAGAAACTGTTTTCGTATAACCTCTCGTTCTTCTGCTGGGAGCAATTTTGAATACTCAATTACAGATAGAGAAAGTTTCAAAAGATACTGATCTGCATTGAGTGAATCTGGAACTCCCTGTAGAGAACGATGGATCAAGAATGATAGGATCTCAGTTTGGACTCTAAGTATTTCACGGAGGGTTTCCAAGAATTGCTGTTTCACTCGTGAAGACTTATAGGATGCTAGCTGGTTAAGCATCACTAGGTATCTAAGGGCAAGATCCAAATTTTTCAAACGATAGTAAGATCTCACTAGCCCATAAACTGCAAACATAAGACTTTGATGTGTTCGTTTCACTGAGGTATTGGCAAGAACTGTTTTGAAACATTCTACTGCTTCGATTGGCTTTAGCAACGCGTCTAAGATCAATCCTTTTATTACACAAGCCTCTGGGTCCTCAATCCTCCAGTCAAGTTGGATGTTGATTTCTTCCAGCTGTTGATCGAAGTCGGTTAAGAAATAGTGGAGAAATGCTCGTAATAGAAAAACCCGGTCCTTGAACTCAGGTCCCGTGATGGATTGTTCTAGTAACGAAAGAGCCATTATTGCATATTCTACATTTCCTTTATGGAATAATTCTTTGGCCACCATGTATATCCTTGCTGCTATCTCTCCTGGTGTTTCCCAGTCGGTTTCAATAATTTCTTCTAGTAGATTGGGAAGCTCGTTTATTTTTTCAAGTCTGAGCGGCTTTTCGTTGCTCAATGGAACAGCAGGAAATGCTAGGACTCCTTTTTTTCTAAGATGCAAAAACACCCGGTTGGCGAAATAGTATACTACTAGCGATGTCTCGTTTCTTGCTTCTTTGAATATGGCATACTCTCTGATGTTTTCTAACATAGCTTTGTTACTCGTGAGCAACAATCGAAAATGCATTCTTGTTCTTGAAATGGGGATTATCAATGCATGGGTGCCTTCTACCTCGAATCGAAGGTTTTTTTGGTCTTTCTTGTCGTCCAATACGCTTAGTATTTTCCTAGTTTTTTCTACTACCCGAGTAACTGTTTCATCGCTCGCGGAGGAACCAATGAGGTGGTTTACATGCGGTTTGTTTTTTTCACCGAATTGTAAGCTGTACTCCGAGATTTCGCCCGGATCAAAAGTGAGGAACATTGTTATTGCCTTGTTGGTTTATTTTCAGAATAATATTTCGTTTCGATTCTGTAATAATGCTAAAAGAGTGAGAAAATGAAGGAAGAAGAGGAGAAGTATTGTCTCTCAGAGTTTCAGAATGATCGGCGTCTCCTTGATAAGTGCGACTGGATCCTCATTGGGAGTGTCTGTTATTTCGTATTTCTCAATGCTATGCATGGGAATTAAATCTAGGATAATTGGTTCTAATGGGCGAGGAATGGTTGCAAAGACAATAGGGTCCCTCAAAGACTTGCCATTCTCTTTTTTCATCTTCCAGACAAGACTGTTGAATTCAACAAGGAATGTTGCTATTTCCGTGTATTTCTCTGTTGGCTTTGGAATTTCTGGGAATAATTGGGTGTGAACACTTTCGTTCCATAGCTCTCTGTAAATGTAGTCTGTGATGAATGGTGCAATTGGAGCAAGTCCCCTAAGAATCGAGTTGAGCAAGCTGTATAGTGTTTTTCGTGCGCCATTTGCTTGAGCTTCTGTGAATTTCCCGTCTCGGTTATATGCCCTGTTCTTCACTAGTTCAACATAATGTGCAGCAAACAAGTCCCATGTGAAAGCACGGAGCTCTCTTGCAGGAATATGGAAGTTGAGGTCATCGTAGCCTTTCAATGCTCTGGTCCATGTTCTCTGGAATTCTTCCAATATCCAGTGGTCAGATTGTAGTAACTCAATTTCATCTCCTTCTTTAGGTTCTGGAAGCATTGAAATGAATCTCGCTAAGTTATAGAGCTTGTTGAGGAATTTGGCTGTTCCCGCTAGCCTACTTTCGCTAAAGCGGACATCACTTCCGTGGCTTGCTTCAAGCGCTCCAAAGAAGCGAAGAGCATCTCCACCGTATTTTTTGAGCATGGGCTCTGGTCTGACTATGTTGCCTTTTGACTTGGACATTTTCTCCCCTGTTTCGGCAACAACATGACCACTAATCCACGCGTGATCGAAACATTGGATTCCGTAGAGTTGTTCGATTCGAAGCATGCTATAATGAAGCCATGTTCTAACGATGTCTTTGCCTTGAGGTCTGATGTCTGCAATGTAATTCGGCCGTTTCTTTCTTATTTCTTCAAAGAATTCATCGTCTCTTTCATTGTGGGGATGTAGTAGCGTATATAGAGCGCTAATACTACTGTCCATCCATGTGTCAAAGGTTCGTTCATCTCCTCTGAATTCCGTATGGCCGCATTTTTCACATTTTTCGAATGGGGCCTTATCTTTCCAAGGTTGATAGTATTTTCCTGGCTCGGGAACATGCGGTGCTTCACATTTTGCACAATACCAGACTGGGACTTCTGTACCATAGTATCTTCTGCGGCTGATAGGCCAATCAACAGTTATTCGATTAAGCCAGTCAATCCAGATCTGCCTGGAATGATCCGGGTGGAACTTCATCGTATTGGCATACTCTTTCAGCTTATCCAAGAAATCGAGTTGTTTAAGGTAATATTCCTTCATTCCGATAAATTCAATGGGTGTTTTTGATCTTTCACTAATTGGTTGGCGATAAGGAATCTGTTTCTTACCCTTGATGAATCCTTGTTTTTCCAATTCCTCGGCAATTGCCTTTCTTGCTTCTTCGACTTTCATACCTTTATAGGGCCCTGCATTTTCGTTCATTGTTCCATCTGGATTAATGGCGTACCTAGGTGGGATTTCGAGCTCTCTGAAAATGCGAACGTCTGTCATGTCTCCAAAGCTACAGATCATGACTAGGCCAGATCCAAATTCCATGTCTGCTTGTGGATGTGCTTTGATTGGGACCTCGATATCAAATAACGGGATTTTTGCCGTTTTTCCTTCTAGATGTTGATACCTGTCGTCGCTGGGATTAAAGATAACTAAGCCGATAGCAGGGATGAGTTCTGGGCGTGTTGTGGAAATAATAATCTCGTCGCCAGTTTCCTTGACTTGAAACGCAATGTCGTAAAGTGTGTGCATTGATTCTCGATATTCAACCTCCGCGTCTGCAATAGTCGTCTGGAGAACAGGATCCCAAATATTAGGTCTATCATCTTCGTAAATTAGTCCCTTATTCCACAATTCAATAAATGTGGCTTGAGTTAGGGCGCGATATCTCTCTTCATCTGTTTTGTAGACCTCGTTCCACTCGAACGAATCACATGATAATCCCAGATCATAGCAAACATTGAGTATCGTGCTACCATGTCTGTCGAGAAGATCTTTGCACATTTGCAGAAATTTCTCTCTAGGCACCTCGTGCATTCGGATCTTATACTCTTTCTCTGCCTGTATTTCTATCGGCAAACCATTTCGATCAAGTCCCATGGGAAACAAAACTTCGTATCCTTTCATTCGCATGGTTCGAGCAATCATGTCTATCTGTGAATAATGGATTGCTCCGCCCATGTGCCACGGCGCGTTTGTGTATGGTGGTGGGGTGTCAATGGTGAAAATAGGTTTCTTGCTATCTTTGTGAAAACGGTACAGTTTCTCTTCTTGCCATTTCTGGAAAATCTCTTTTTCTCTCTCAGTCGCGTTATACTTTTTAGCACTCAATCTTGGTTTAAATGAGCTCATAGGATCTCCTCCTTGCAGGCCGTATCAGATAGTGGACTGATATTCTTGCTGCTTGTTGTGGAATCAACAAAAAACGGTGAAATTAAGCAGATTAATAATAATTCGATACAGTGCCCCGTGAGGTGTCTGGTAGAAAAATCACTTCTCAATGAGCGGTACCTGGCACCGCCCCCTGATTCTTATATGCCTCACGAGTTTTTCACCAATTCATTATCCTTTCATCTGAACATAAACTTTTCGGATTCCTTCTGAAGAAAACTAAGCAAATGGAGGCTTATTCTTCTCCTATAATCTTTGGAAGGTTTTCAACGTATTCCAATGATTGATGTCTGAAGTACGTGTTGTATAGTTCCGCGTAGTGCCCGCCATTTTTCATGAGCTCATCATGCGTTCCTTCTTCTATGATTTGTCCTTCCTTAAAAACAAGGATTCTGTCTGCGTTCTTGACGGTTGAAAGACGGTGGGCTATGATCACGCTAGCTCTCCCTGCCAATAGTTTATTTGTGGCATCTTGAACCATTGAGTCTGTAAGAGGATCGATTGAGCTTGTTGCTTCATCCATGAGTAAGATGCTTGGGTTATCTAGCAGTATTCGAGCAAAAGCTATGATCTGCCGTTGTCCCATTGAAAGTTTTGCTCCTCGCTCACCCACAAATGTTTGAAGG
>JAJRWK010000283.1 GCA_024276795.1 archaeon
CTCAATTTTTTCTTGTCCGCAAATTACACAACGTGGTCTCACTAGATCCGTTGGATCGAGAAGTGTTGAACATTGCTCACATTGATCACCGCGTGCGCGCTCATATCCACAGTGGGGGCATGTTCCAGTTACGTATCTGTCTGGTAAATATCGCTCATCAACAAGACAGAATAACTGTTTGTCTTTCTTCTCGAAAACATAACCATTCTTTAATTGTTTCAAAAAAATATCCTGAGTAATTTCATGGTTTTCTGGAGCACTAGTTCTCCCAAAATAAGTGAAATCCAAGTAGAATTCTTCATAGATGCTCTTCTGGATTTCATAGTATTTCTTGCAATACTCTTCAACAGGAAGGCCTTCTTCAAGCGCAGAAATTTCAGCAGGAGTTCCATGTTCATCAGTTCCACAGATGTAAATCGCGTCTTTCCCCTTTCGCTTTAAATACCTTGTGTACACGTCTGCTGGCAGAAGGGAGCCGATCAAATTTCCCAAGTGCTTGATGCCATTCACATAAGGCAGTGCTGAAGTTATGATGTATCGTTCGGGCTCTTCGTTTGTTGCTTCATTTTGCCGGATTTGATTTTTGTTCATTTTCTGGTCTCACCTTTTTTTCAAAAACTTGTGTTCTAATCCTCAAGATCCCTACTAGTATGTATAACTGGCATATGCTGTTTGTCATTATGCATACTACTGGGTACAGAGACAAATAGTAATAGAGGATTTTTGAAGAAATGTTTCTTAATGACGCGCACCGAGGGTGAGTGCAAAAGAATTTATGCTTCGAGTACCATTTGGCGATCCCTCAGTTTGCTCACCATGTCTATTATTGCTCTATCATCTTTAAGCATTTCGTCTGGTTGAGAGCAATTCTTGTTATTTGTTACTTCTTGTCAGGACATACGCCGCCTGAATCTTAGCCTGTTGCGTGAATACGAGGAGAATTTTTCCAGTTTAACATACAATAATGAGTTCATATCCACTTCAAGAATTGTCCAACATTTCCCTAACTCTACACCCATTTTCTTTCATCTTTGCCCTATGCTTAGTTTTAGCTCCTTAAATCAAGGAATTCAGCAAGTGGATAATATTTCCCACATGGTTTAAAAGTGATTTCCGCAATAGATATTTGCAGTAGGAATGTAACCATGTCTCTCATAAGGAAGTTATTCGATCGGCAAAAGTTCCAGCAAGCAACGATTACTCTGATCGGCCCTCCTAAAGCTGGGAAAACCACGTTTGTTCGGTATATCGAAACGGGGAAACCTGTTCTGGAAGAAACCCACACTACCTTGGGGATAGAAATTCGAAGAAACAAGGTCGAAATTGATGGCTGGAAATTAGCCGCAATCGACACTGGTGGACAGCAACTCTATCAGCAAACATTTTGGGAATTAGCTGTTCAACAAGCAAATGCTGTGATCTTTGTCGTCGATTCAACAGTAAGGGAAGATAACAATCCAGAGTTATATTCGCTCACTAAGGAACAATTCAGCTATGCACTCGATATAATTCCAGAAAACATCCCCCTACTTATTCTTTTAAATAAACAAGATCTGAAAGACATGAATCCTATGTCTCCAAAGGAAGCCTTCGACATCTTCAAAAATCTCCCCCTGCACAATAGAACACTGGCCTATGTCCCATGTTCTGCGAAATATGGGGAGGGTGTTGAAGATGCCTTGCGGTGGCTAGTTGAGAAACTCCCAACATAAAAATGAGCTTCTTAACCTCCCTTTTCCGCCACGTTGCAAATTATGAAGTTTACACCATTTTCTGATCTGATGCTGAAATTGTGGAATCCAATTTTCCTTAATTCTGAGATTATCTCCTCTGAAGTGAAAGAGAAGTACTCTCCGCTTTTCTTAAGAGCTTCAACAAATAGCTCAATAAAATAATGATCCACGGTAACAATCGGCTCCAAGTGGATTACTAAAAGTTGTCCGTCCTTTCTCAATAACCTCTTTGCTTCAGAGAGGATTCCCGAAAACGATTTGCCAAAATAATCCATGTTCTTTCCGTATAAGGGAAATATGATCAATTCAAAATAATCGTTTGGCTCTCTAATTGTGCCATCAGTCATTACGGCTGATTGATTAATGTTTTCCAGTCCCATCTCAATGTAGTTGGTAAGAAATTGAGTAGTTGAGACAAGAAATGTTTTCTCACTCGACAGAGCTAGATTTCTAATTGTTTCTGTTGCAGAGGGGATTACAGAACTTATTAAGCTATAACTGGTATGGCTAGTTGGATCTATTATTAAGATGGCAGAAAAATGGTCCTTTTTAGTGAGTGAAAAAATGATTTCTGGCGTTATCTGAGAATGGCTGCTCATAGTCCTTGCTTGGAACTGGATTAAATAAAAGAAAAGAAAGCTGATCAATTTTTCAGCGTTTGGTGTTGTAGAAACTTCCGCTGTTCTTGCCTCCTGATTCTTATTGTGGAATCTTAGGTATCCCATTTCTTTTAGTTTCTGCAAACTATTGTAAAAACTTGAAGTTGAGAGCCGTTTGCTTGGTTGAATCGCCCTGTTGATCTCTTTGTATAGAGTGTATCTTAGGATCTTCGGTTTTTGTAAAGAAATAAGTTTCATTAACGTTAGAAAATCTAAGAATGACATTTCAAGGAGGTCTGAAAGTAAATCTGCATCTTGGGGTATCGTCTCTCTCTTGGTTTTCGTCATGAAGATCGCTGTCCCATCTGTAGTGATTTCAAAACTGAAACCAAATAATTTTTTCTCTAGTTCTTTGTATGTTTTTTGTATTGCTCTGTTGCCATTCACTCGGATTATTTCATATCTGAAATGCTTGCGTTTGGATAATCGTTTTCTCTCTTCAAGAACTCATTGGATACATTCATGGGAAAATTTAAATGCTTGCATCTCAATTACAATTTAGAAATATAAATCGTTTCAATTCTGAAATTGATTTGTATCCAAATGGGATTTTAATGAGTTTGCTCGCAAAACTATTCAGACGAAGAAAAGTAAATCAGGCCTCAATCACTCTGATCGGACCTCCAAAGGCTGGAAAAACTACTTTCGTGAGATATATTGAAACAGGAGAACCGGTCAATGAAGACCTGCATACTACCTTGGGTATTGAAATTAGACACGATGCAGTTGAAATTGATGGATGGAAGCTTCGTGCTATTGATACTGGCGGACAACAGCTCTATCAGCAAGCATTTTGGGAATTAGCTGTTCAACAAGCTGACGCTGTGATCTTTGTCATTGATTCCACAGTCAGAAAAGAGACCAAAGAGGAGCTTTATCTGCTCACTCAAGAACAATTCAGTTATGCGCTGGACATTGTCCCGGAAACGGTGCCGTTACTTATCCTTCTAAATAAACAAGATCTGACAGAATTAAACCCTATGTCTGCCCAAGAAGCTTTTACTATCTTTAACCAAACTTTATTTCAAAATAGAACTGTAGCATATCTTCCTTGCTCTGCAAAATATGGAAACGGTGTCAAAGATGCATTAGCTTGGCTCATCGAAAAAATGGGACACCGTTAAGGAGGTGTTTATTTGGCAAAAATTTCACAAAACAATTTAACTATTGACATTGATTTTTTTTCTAAAAAAGGATTTAGCAAAACAAACCTATTTGTAATATTGAGAGACAAGATTGATTCTTTCAAATTCTATGCGAACGAGGGAAAAATTGTTTTTCCCGCTCGTTTTAGTAGCTTTGAGCCCATGGGTAATCCCCCTGGTTTTTTCGCTGGAATGGGGTATGATGATGAATCCGTTTATGTTTCGGTGTTTGTTACTGAGAATATTGCGTGCAACTTAAACATGGAAACTAAGGTCGGTTCATCTTTCGAACATCCCTTAGTATATCTGGCTGAGCTGAAGGCTGGTATGAAGAATCTGTTGTCTACCTTTTTAGAAGATAACGAGGGAATGCTTACGATCTCAAGCCCCAAAGAAGATTCAATTTACAATCTATTTAGTTTAGCAGGTTTTTCTTCAATTCTATACAGCATTCTGAGCAGACAAAAGATTCTTGTTATTGGAGAATTACCCCAGTTATTATCCTTTTTCAAGGCGGTTATACTGCTGATACCTGATGAATATCGAAAATTGTATGGTTTTACCATTAATCTCCCTCCGCTTGATGACGATGCAATCGTTTTTTATGGGGCTACTCCCGATCTAATCCAAACGTTCCAGTCTGAAATTGAAGAACTGACATCTAGCATTGAAGCAATCGATATTGTCAATTTATTAGAAGGAAAATGTTATACCAACTATGAAGTCAAACACTTAAACCAAATCCTCTTTTCTATTGAATCAGACGATCCTTCTGAAGCAATCAATGTCGTTCGCAACCACTTCGGGGAACTTGTGGCACTTGCCTCTAAACTCTCTCCCAAAGATGATTCCACTGTCGCTGGAAATAAGCTAGGCGTAGATTATGATTTAGCCGATCTACTGGTAGCGATGGCTAAAGGCTTATTTTATAGGAGGAATGACTAATGGGTTTTGAACAGAATCTTGCACGAATTGCTATTGCGGAATTATCAATCGGTATTGTGTTTCTTTTAGTGATACTTTTACAATTTTTTATTACTCTTCGGCGGCATAGAGCAACTAAATCCCTTGTATTAAGTATGGGGATGATCATAACTGGAATGATACTAGCATTGACAATGAGCATCATCGGAGAACTTTCTTGGTTTGGACTGATTTCTGATAAACGAAGTACTTCCTTCTTCATGGCGGGCTTTGCAATGTATTTTGCTGGTTGGCTCCTAGGGTTATCAACGTTTACTACTCATATTGTTCGTCTTCCAGAAGACAGAAAAGCTCGTTTTCAAAATTTCAATAGAATTTTATCTCTTCTCGTCATAATTACGATCATTGGTATTTACATTACATTGTCCTTTCCCTCTACTACGTTTAAGTCCATAAGGTTAGTTACCCTGAGCTTCATTATCATTGCATCCTTCGCTACTCTCGGTTTTTTCTTTTATTACAAGGTGCTGGGCACAGAAATTGAGAAAAATGCCTCAAAGCTCATCAAGGCAAGACTTCAGCTAATTCGGTATGCGATTCAAACTCAACTGATATTGCTTCTTGGAGCAATTCTTGGAAACTCTGTTATTATCTTAGGCTTTAGCAAAGCCATTGCCCAAACTTTTGTTTTTGCTGTTGCTTCAATTCTATTCGTTAGCTCCGGGGTTGTCTTCCGATGGGTCATTTATATTCCACATCGTATTCGAATACGATTCAATCTCACAGCCACAAGATTCAAATACATTCAACAGATCATCGCTAAGCACTAATTTCACATAACACTTTCCTCTCCTTACCCTAAAACCAAAAATAAGTGGGCGAAAAAAATGAAAATCCAGATCTATTGCGATAAGTGCAAAAAAACGGAGTATATTTTGAAAAACGCACTTAATTCACACCCCCCTGTCAAAAACCGTCTGAACACTTCGAATCTTTCTATCCCTATTCCAACTACGAATGGCTTAGATACTTATAGTATTGTTCACTACGATCACACCTTGATAATAGATGTTGACCACGATGGGAATGTTAGACGGCAAGAAGTAATCAACAGACTTGGTCAAGAAAAAGAAGAGGTTATCGCTATGATTACTCAACAGCTTCTCCAATGGACTAAAGGCAAAAAGGAAGAGCTAAACATAATCCTTATCATCAGAAACAAAGCTTTTTTTCAACTCTTGCTCGGCCTTTTCCAACAATTAATTCTAAACATACCCGA
>JAJRWK010000284.1 GCA_024276795.1 archaeon
ATGGCTAAACTCGCCAATATTTTATCCCGCCTTTTTAAGATCGTTCAAGAGGAAGATCTCACTCTTGCTGAAATTAATCCCCTAGTTCTAACCGAAGACGGTCAGTATCTTGTCCTTGATGCGAAAGTCGTTGTTGATGACAATGCAACCCACAGGCATCCCGAGTGGAAAGAATTCACTTCACTGACTGAGCGATACACAGATGAGGAAATTGAAGCTATCGATGCTGGAATATCCTTTGTAGAACTCCACGGTGACATAGGCATGATTGCTTGTGGCGCAGGGCTGGGCATGGCAACTATGGATCTGATCAAGTACTTCGGAGCTTCTCCCAAAAACTTCCTAGACGTAGGCGGAGGGGCTTCCCCTGAAAAGGTTTCAAAGGCCCTTGAAATCCTAACACGAGACAAAGAAGTCAAAGTTATCTTGGTCAACGTTTTCGGTGGAATCACAAGAGGAGACCAAGTAGCTAAAGGAATCATTGATGCAATCAATAAGTTCGGTATAGACATTCCTCTCGTAGTGAGACTCATCGGAACCAATCAAGAAGAAGGAGTCAGAATTCTCGAAGAAAATGGCATTCCTGCTTACACAGCAATGGAGCCAGCTATCAAGAAAGCGGTCGAACTAGTAAAAGAGAGGACTAACTGAGGTGAAAAAAATGGCAGTATTATTAGACAAGAATACAAAGGTGGCCGTTCAAGGCATCACTGGTTACCAAGGATCTTTTCATACCAAGAAAATGCTTGCTTACGGCACCAACATCGTCGCTGGTATTGTTCCAGGAAAACAAGGGCAAGTTGTTGAAGGTGTTCCAGTGTATGATTCCTTTGAAGAAGCAAAGAAACACACAGAAATTGACGCAAGCATCATCTTTGTTCCCGCTCCCGGAGTTCTTCCAGCCGCAGTCGAAGCAATTGAAGCAGGGGTAAAGCTCCTCGTCATTATCACTGAACATGTCCCAGTGTGGGATACAGCACAAATTGCCATTAAAGCTAAAGAAAATGGCGTCGTTCTTGTCGGGCCCAATTGCCCCGGACTAATCACTCCAGGCCAAGCAAAAATGGGTATCATTCCCGGAAATATTGTTTCTCCCGGTTCAGTTGGAGTCGTCTCGAGAAGCGGCACGCTAACCTACGAAGTGATCCAGCAACTAACAGATGCTGGTCTAGGACAATCAACATGCATCGGTATTGGAGGAGATCCAGTCCATGGAATTGGTTTTATCGAAGCATTGGAGCTCTTCGAAAAAGATCCCGATACGGATAGAATCGTCTTAATTGGTGAAATTGGTGGAACCGCAGAAGAAGAAGCCGCAGAATATATCAAAGAACACGTTAGCAAGCCTGTCGTTGCCTTTATTGCCGGACAGACAGCTCCTCCCGGAAAGCAAATGGGTCATGCCGGCGCTATAATCATGGGATCAAAAGGAACGGCACAATCAAAGATTGATGCTTTAAGCAAAGCCGGAGTGCCTGTTACAAAGACCATTTCTGAGATTCCTGAAAAACTCAAGGCTTAAGTTGAGGATCACTCTTACCAAGCAAAAATGGGATGTCTCCTCCACGCATTTTGTTTCAGAAGAGTTTTAATCCTCTGATTATTGAATCAGCCAGTAAGAAAATCAATACTTCTAGAAATCCATACAAGATAATGTATTTTACAATTCGTGCTTTTTTTCGAGTGGGAGGTGTCAAGCCAATAATTCCTGCCAGGAAAAGTCCAGTTGCGAAGATAAAAATTCCTATTTTCCCTATCACTCCAAGTTTAGAGAAGAAGAACGGAATAATACTGACGGATATAAAAAGCAAAGACGCTGAAATAAAACCTGCTACGCGTGTACCAAACAAGACTGCGATCGTTTTCACCCCGTGTAAACTATCTCCTTCAACATCAAGAATTCCTTTAGTTACCTCGCGTGCAGTGTTTGCTAGAAAGCCAACTACGCCAAAACCAGTAGCCAATAAGTCAAGGTCTTTATCCATAAAGAAATCTGAATAAAAGAATAATGCGAAAACTGCATAAGACACCACAAGATTACCTAAGAAACCCGCTCTTTTTAGTTTCCAGTTATACAAATCAATTAGAAATGCATGAAATATGGCGTACAGCCAGCTGAATCTGAAAGCAAAATAGCCATAGTAATCAATCAGGACTGCCATTCCTATTCCAAGAGCGCCCAGGAAAATAGCATAAATCAGTGCTTCACGCCTCGAAATTAATCCCGATGGTAATACTCTTTGAGGTTCATTGATCTTGTCTATTTCGTAATCTATCACGTCGTTTACAACCATCCCATGGGCAGAAATTAGAAATCCAGCAAGAGCCACTAGGGCATAAGCTTTCCACGGGACGCCTTGTTCTAATGCACCACCAACCACCAGCGCGACCATTAAAGACAATGCGATTGCAATGTCATTTGGAAGTCTGATTAAATGAAAATAAGCCTTAAAGTGATCTAAGAGCGGTCTATGAGTAATGGTTTCAGATTTCATGCTTAGATATCCCTCGCTAATGCTTCCTTGAAAATCTCTCAAAGCTTGTTATAATATTCTTTCGTACAAGAACAGCCACTGAAATCAATAACAACGTTCTAATTTCTTACAATCGTAAACACGCAGTAATAGAACCTACTAGTGACCATCATTTACTGCTTTATTTCAGGCAAATTTTAACTCTTAGAACCGCTCAACCCTCAAACCACAGATTAATTGCCTATTAAATTGGCTTCAATATTCACTCGGCTTAACCCATTAGTATACTTTCAAGAATTACACCTGCAATAATCAATGTTGCTAGCAAATAGCAAATTTTGCTGAAAGAGTACTTCTGAGCAAGTTTTACAAAAAACGACAAACTGGCGAAACCGACAACTAATGCA
>JAJRWK010000285.1 GCA_024276795.1 archaeon
AATGTGGATGGTGGTTATGGACTTACGGGATCCTTTGTCGAGAGCACGCTTCGAGCTGTGGAGATTTATAATTTGCTTGGAGCCCCGTTTCCTAACCCTCAGCAGACCATAGCGTTCTTACAAGGTCTTCAGCAAGCTGACGGTGGATTCTCGAAGGGCGCGGGAAAAACCATAACGTATGTAATTTCAACGTACCGTAGTGTGCGTGCGTTATCACTGTTGGGAGCGAAGCCATCTCTTGTCAATGATGCAGTTGCCTACTTGAAGAGTTGCCAAAATTCAGACGGTGGATTTGGTGGCTTCCCAGGAGACACAAGTGATGTTTCAAGCACCTATCGAGCAATCAGAGCGTTAGAAATCCTAGGAGACTCATCGTATAACGTTGCAAGTGCAGTTTCATTCCTCAAAAACAGTCAAATTGCTGACGGGGGGTATAAACGAAGTGTGAACGATGTTGTTTTGCCAAAGAACGTTTCAAACGCTATTTACACATATGCTGCGGTGAGAGCGCTGAAGATTCTTGGAGAAAGGCCTAACAACATTTCAGGAGTGTTTGATTTTATTGCATCCACACGGAATCGTGATGGCGGGTTTGCAGAGCACCCCAAGTTTACCTCTAACATCGCGTACACATTCACATCCCTGTGGGTGTTAAGTGCGCTTCCTGAGATCTCTGGATTCGCAGCCACGGTTCCCGACAATCTAGATGTGGCTAGAGACAACTACACTGGTTTCAGCGTTTCAATCAGCGGGGGAATTGAACCGTACTCCGTTCTAATAACGATGCCTTCAGAGGGTCTAACGTTAGTGAATACTACACTAGCTAGTGCGTCTACGGTATTCGTTGACACTTCCAACTTGACAAATGGAACTTACCTTATTCATTTCGAGATTGTTGACCGATCAGGCATGGTAATTAGTGCGGATCAAACGCTCGTTATCGGTGCCCAAGTGGATCAGCCAACAGACCAGCCAACAGATCAGCCAAGCGGGAATGACACAACGACAACAACGCTTCCTCTTAGTACTCCACAAGAAGGGGAAAGTACTGGCAACGGATTCCTTTCTTTCGAATACGTTACTGCCACACTTGGACTAGTCTCTCTTTCAACCGCAGTATTTCTGAAGAGAAGAAGGTATTGAGTGAGAGCGTAGGGAAAAGCTGCAGAATAATTGACAAGGGGAATTGTGATGAGAAGAATATTGATGGCATTCCTTATTGGTTTCGTGCTTGTAAGCATTATCCCAACGGGTTTAGGCATTGCTAGCAAGGATTCTTCTCACCAATTCTCCGCAGTTATTTCTTCTCCGGGTGTATTTTCAAATTCACAGAATTCTTCAGCAAGAAGAAATGTTTCTAACCCCAGTCTTTCCTTGGAAGAAACCGTAAACATGACTAGCCTTGCTGAAAAAGTATTAGGGTTCTTGAATCGAACTCAGGATATCAATGCCCAAGCAATAATGTCCATGGATCAAGCATATTATGTTGGCAAAAGCATTGCGTCCTTAAGTAGAATAGTCGGGGGTTTACAGAGCCAAGGGATAGTAGACGTTACGAAAAGCGTTTTAGAGTTTGTTCAAAATGCCCGAAATGCCGATGGGGGCTATGGCAACTGGAAAGATGCGCCAAGTACCATGGAGTCCACGTTTCAAGCGATTAGTTTATTTGTCGCATTGAATAGTACAGATCTCCTCACAACTGCTGAGGCAAACCAGACACTGCAGTTTATTCAATCTTTGAAAACCCCTTCAGGAGGATATTTCCCTATTCCTGATTGGGACTCTCCAGACATGACATCTACGTTTCGAGCATTATTCTTGAAGAAAATTTTGAAGACAACGTTTCCTTCTCTTAATCCTCAGGAAGACCCCTTAGCTTTCGACTACGTGAACGGATCATTTATTCCTCCATTCTTCATCGTAGGTGGTTCTGGTTACGCCGAGATTCCGGGAGGTAGGCCAGAATTACTTGCATCTTATTACGCATTTAAGACATACGCTTTGCTAGATACTACTAGTTTGCACGCTCAAAGCGTGGCGAAATTCCTAGCCGCGTTATATTCGTCTAATGGGGGAATCGCCGGCTCGCCAGGGAGACTGCCTACAACAGGGTTTACGGCGATAGGAATTCAGTTGTATCTAATTCTTCAAGACAATTACACGAGCCAAGTTGATTGGCTAGCAACATTTCCGTCTGATTTCTTAACTAAAGCGATACAGTACATGCTTGGCAACCGAGAGCAGGGCTCAGGATTCACTGCGTCTGAACGAGATCAGACTGCGGAGCGTGTTTCGACCTATCTTGCGCTACAGACTATTGAGGAGTTGCACAAAAGAGGCATGATCAAAGAGATAAGTGACGTTCAAGGTATTATTTCATTCCTCGTGGAAAGAAATCAGCCAACATTAGGGTTTGGAGATAGACCGGGGGATCGAGCGGACGTGGAAGCGACAGCGTACGCGATTTTGACAGCCCGGTTGTTAAACAGTACGTCTTGGATAAACTCGGGAGTACGCGATTATCTATTGGATGCACACTCACCAGTTGGTGGGTTTGGGTTTAGACCGGGGAGTATGGCTCTTGTCAAGTACACGTATTATGCAGTGCTTGCTCTTCGTGCCCTAGGCTATCCCTTGAGCGACTCCGACCAGATCCTTCAGTTTATTTCCGCGTCACAAAATGATAATGGAGGGTTTGGAGAACGCCCCGTTTCAAAGCTTAGTTATCTTACACACACGTTTTGGGCAATGCGTGTCATTGATTTATTATCATTTAGTCCGAGTAGATATGCGAATGTAACTCGCTTGAAGAATTTCCTGAACGCTATGAGAACCTATAATGGCGTATTTATTAATGGTCTTGGCGCAAAGCCTTCTTTACTATCAACATTTAGGGGACTCACACTGCTGAATTACTTAGGGGTGCAACTAAACGCCTCGGATCCTATGAACAAGTCATTAGAACAATTTATTCACCCTTCAGGCGGATTCAAGCCTAGAGCAGATGTCTCTTATCCAACAATGTTTGCAACGTTTTCTGGAATTGTTGTTTCTAGACTCATCCAGAGACCACTAAATGTTTCTGGCATCACTAGGTTCATACTTTCCCTCCAGAACCCAGACGGGGGGTTTGGAGAGCGACCAAAGTTCAGCAGTAGCGTTAGATCCACATACTACGCCTTGCTTAGTTTGGACTTGCTTCAGCAACTCAACCATCCTAATTCATCATTTTCATTTAGTTTTGTAGAAACGACAAGGGACGTGTTTTCTCCCACAATTAAATCTTCTTTTGTGCCGAGATTGGACACAAATGTTTCTTTCACGGGAACCTATCTAACTAGTGCTCGGGTCTTGGATCCGGAGGGAGAAGTAAGCGCGACGTGGGCAGAGACGATTTGGTATCCCTTGGCAAGCGGAAGCGAGATGGTTGCGAACTTCACTGGCAAGACAAGTTCTGAGGACAAAACGGTTTATCTTTACGCACTGGGCTCCTTTTTTGAGCGGGGGATTCTTCATTTCAGAATTGTAGCGGAAGATAAAGCGGGCAACATAGCGCGCACGGAGTGGTTTGTCTTATTGACACAACGAGGGGCATCGGTAGGTCAATCTCGCCAGAGCATGGGGCAAGCGTTACTAAGGCTGGTTCTTTCATCCTTATTGTTAGTAGCGTTATCAGATGATGTTAAGGGAATTTATTCAAAAAGAAAAAGAGGGAACATTCGAATGGCAATACCTGTTTCTCACCATGAAAAGATGCAAGACAAATGGCAAGTGATCCTGCCAATGTTTTACATTACGTTAATCATGGGCATAATTAGTTTTATCTCTCGCTTGTTTCTCAAACAAGCACTCTTAATTCTAGCAAATTCAACGTTTCTATTCCAGTTCCTACTGGGAGCCATAGTCATCCTTACCACGCGTTATGTTTTTGGCATACGTACCTACGGGTTTTTCGCTCCGATGGTGCTAGTAATTTCTTGGACTCAGATAGGACCATTCTGGGCAAGTGCTGTATTCTTGTCAATTTTTGTTGTAGCGTATGCGGTGAGAATACTGATAGACCCGTTCAACCTCGCCCATGGGTTTAGACTGGCAAGCCTCATGATTATTGCGGTGAGTATGCTTGCAATGCTGGAGATCCTCGGGGAGACCTTGAGAATCCCCGTTTTGACGACGACTATTCTCTTGCCAATCATTATTACTCCCAGCATCGTGGATCACTATGTTCGCGATATTCAGGAAAAAAGCCATGCCGAGGCGTTATTCACGCTTGCGCGAACATTTCTCGTAGTAACCCTAGCATACTTGATCATGAGCACCCCATTGATTGTGAACTTTGTAGTGTTTACTCCCGAGGTTTGGACAGTCATGCTCTTGTTCATTATTTACTTTGGACGGAGCAACAAGTACACCCTTACTGACTGGAAGCGATTTAGACGGTTGTTTGAGAAGAAGCAAGATCCATTGTCCTTACTTATCCGTAACAGGGACTACATTGCGAGGTATAATGCGACCGTTCTTTTCCCGGTTATCAACAAGTACAACATGAAGGACCAGTTCGAAAAGTGGCGGGTTCCAACACCAGAAACGTTAGCAGTAGTAAGTGAGGAAAGCCAGATTCCAGAGCTTGCAAAACGGCTTCTCTCAGAATCCTTGTTCGCAGATGGGTTCGTGATCAAGCCTTCCCAAAGCTTTGGTGGGAGAGGAATAGTCGTTATTTCCGGAAAAACACCACAGGGGACCTTTGTCATAGGAGGCGAGGAGTATCATGTCAATGCAGTAAAGGAACATATTCGAAAAATCATTAATGGAGAGTTCTTAACGAGCCAAACACACACGCTATATGATATTGCCCTTGTTGAGCAGAAGATAACTTGCTATCAGCCACTTCAACAGATCTCGGTAGGACTGCCCGATGTGCGCATTATTGTGTTTAGAGGAATCCCTGTCATGGCAATGGCACGACTCCCAACCCAAGAAAGCGATGGCAAGGCGAATCTCAAACAGGGAGCAATAGGAGCGGCAATTGACTTGAGAACGGGAAAAATAACCCGTGCGGAATACAAGGCACATCCCATCACTCATCATCCAGACACGAAGCAACGGATCGTTGACTTCGAGCTTCCAAGCTGGCCAAACATATTAGCAATTGCGTGTCTTGCCCAGAAAAGCTCGGGGCTAGGCTATGCAGGCGTAGACATCGTGATTGACGAGAAGGGAAAACCCCTAGTTCTTGAGATCAACAAAAGGCCGGGACTGGAAATCCAGAATATCAACTTAGCGAGTCTATTGAAACGATTGCGGTTTATTGAAGAAAATAATCTTGATGCCTCGAACGTTTCACCGTTGAAAGCAGCGAGGTTGGGAATGGATCTTGCAGAGACATGGAAAACCCAGGAAACCAAAGCGCAAACAAAGGTGCGAAACTCACGAAATAAGGGCTTGAAAGAGGATGAAGAAAATGATTGAAGCCACCCCAAAAAAGACAAGATCAAGATTCCTGACTCCAGCCATAGCCTTAGTGCTGGTATTGGGGATAATGATAACCATGTATGCGACCTACGAACAGGAAAAAGTAACTCCAATACGCGGCAAGGCTAATTTTAATGTAACCTATCGGTTC
>JAJRWK010000286.1 GCA_024276795.1 archaeon
AGAAGCGAAGAGTAAAGCAAATCCTTGTCACTTGGATCTTGGACAGATTGGCTCATCTGGTTAGTGATCTCACTCTGCTGAAACGCATAACTGAATATTGGAGCTCCGGAGTCATGAACAAGGAGCAGATAGTGCGGCTCGGGCTTGTTCATTCGTCGGGTTATGGTTATCAATTGATTTATGACGTTTTCTAGCCGTTCGGGATTTTGTTGGGTCAAGAAATCGCTCAATAAATCAATGAGCTTGCTTTCTTGTAGTTTTTCAGACCTCATGTTTCGAGAGATTTCGATAATCAGGATAAGTAAGTCAGTTACCTCTGGCACTCTGGCCTTACCCACATCAAGGCCGACAGCTTTGGAAAGATAATAGGTTGCATTTACCACGAAGTCGACGCCTTGTTTATACTCGTGAGCCCACATGTGCGCTCTCGCAGCATGAGCCATTGTATGAGCTGCACCCAGGTAACATTGAAATGCTAACTCCCTAAGGGTGGTCCGTTTTTCGTCTAGAAGTTCCGCCTTTGCGAAACTCATTCCTAATTCAAAGTGTCTTGAAGCATTGGGAAGATCACCTGTCAAGTTGTAATACTGACCAACCTTGAAGCAAGCATCGCTAGCACCTTCAACAATAGTATTCGTTGCAAGCATTGTGTCAATGGCTGTTTGAAAAGCGGTAACAGCAGATGAGAATGCGCTTAATTCCCAGAAAACATTACCACGGGTAAGCAGATAATGGACAAGGACGGGGGTGGGTAATTCTTCTTGAGCAAGATTACCGATCATTTCATTTGCTCGTTCGATCATCTCCAATTGTTCTTCTGTCGAAGAAATGAAATGCGGCGAAATTATTCCCTGGATAAAGAATTGATCAACGAGGCGAATACTGAATTCTTCTAAACAACAAAAGATGTAGTCTAATGCTTCCTGGTTATCTTTCACCAAGTCACTTTCAAACAAAATATAGTATAGAAAAGGGACAAAGCTTCCAGAGCTGTTTTCTGAAGAAAGCCTAGCATTTACTTCGAAGAACAGTTCTCTGAAGCGAGTTTGATCGAGAGACTCGTATTGTTTTTCCCCGAGAATTGCGCCAAGAACCCTACCAACATCATGCATTACGCCGCGATAGTAGGATGAGAGTGCTTCTCGCAATCCAATTTTTTCACTTGACATAAAATCCCCCTATCTATCTCTTGCCAAAGAGATGAGATTCCATATACTTTTTGATATTTTGAGCTAGGGTGATGAAGGGTGATGAGACGTTTTCTCCGGTTTTAGCAGATGTTTCAAAATACGGAACAGGCAAACCTAACCATTCGCCTAACTGTTTAGCATATCGTCTGCCACGTTCAGAGGTTACCTCAATTTGATCGATAAGATCAAGCTTGTTGGCGACGAGAACTAATGGAATACGCTGATGTCTGTTGTATTGAATGAGCTTCTTAATCCAATTTGGCAGATTCAGAAACGTTGATTCACGAGTGACATCATAAACAAGAATCGCGCCTTTAGCTCCGTCGTAATATGTTTTTGTTACTAATTCAAATGACTGTTGCCCAGCGATGTCCCATATCTGGAGAATCATATGGGATGTATTGGTCAGGGGGACCTTAATTCTCGAAAAACCGGCTCCAACTGTGACCGGCTCAAAGGGATTAAAAGCACCTCCCAATAGCCGACTTCGCAAGCTAGTTTTGCCCACGGCTGGATCCCCAATCATGACGACCTTTGCAACTTGGTCTTGCATTTGTGGTAAAGATCTGCTCACTTTGATCCCTTGTGCTTTTTTCCGTATCTGATTGGTTTTTAATGCAATGCCCCCGAATTTCTGTAACGTCACATTAGTATATGGTTATCATCGACAAAGACAACTGCGCTAACCAATCCCTTCGTTGTTCAATTACACATTCAAACTTTTAATAGTTTTCCGATCACGTTGGTCAGTACGGAACAAGTTGTTCTGATTTAATACAGTTTAGAATTATTCAACTACAAAGATCCTAAATGTGAAATCACAAAACTTGCATATATGGTTATTAATAAACATCAGAACAAATTTCAAGAAAAAACACACTCATTAATTTTAGAAGTTGAATAAGTCGGATGCAAAAATTTACTCATGGATTAAGGCTCGGGTAGTTAACTTATGACCATTTAGACTTCATCTCTCATGGGTGAAAAAGATTATTCTTTTTCTAGCAGTGCGAGAAAATAGGCTTCAGCACCTCTATCAGAAGGGAAAATCCGATACGCAGATTTTATCAGAGGAGACATCCTAGGAATTTGAACAGCCATCTCTTCAGATAAGTGCCATCCGGGATTGTTTTCCAAGAATGAATTAATGACATGTTCATTCTCTTCGAAAAGCGTACTACAAGTTGCGTATAGCAATTTTCCGCGACTCTTTACGTGTTTAGAGAGAGAGGAGAGGAGAGTGAGTTGAAGGTTAGAGAATCGGTCGATGTCTGTAGGCTTTACTTTCCATTTTAATTCTGGCCTTGAAGCAAATGTTCCTGTTCCGGAGCAAGGAGCGTCCAGTAGTATTTTATCAAACTGTCGAGAAAAACACGGATGAATTCCGGTATATTGTATCACTCCAACTCTTTGAAAAGCATGATATTTGTTTAACCGGTCGCGCAAGAGCCTAGTCCTTTGGAAACCGACATCAGCCGCTACAAGATAGGCTGGATTCTTTGCTAGAAGTTGAAGTGTTTTGTTTCCGGGGGCAGCAGCAGAGTCTAGAACAAGATCCCCCTTTTCAATAGGAAGAGACTGACCGATCGCAATACTTCCCCAGTCTTGAAGCAATATTTGGTGGTTCTGGAAGTAATGGTGCCTAAACAGCGTTTCAACAGGAGAATTGAGAACATAAGTGTTGGACAGCTGGCAATCTTTCGAAAAAAGGATTCCGGACTCTCTTAAAGAAGCTTCAACAAGAGAAGGATTGTGAGAGAAAGGACTTATCCAAAAATACCTCGTAGAAGGTTCTTGTGAGAGGGAATCAAATAGGTCAAGGGCGATAGCTTCACTAAGCTGATGAAGCGTTTTCTGAACATACCAAATAGGAAGTGAGTATCGAAATGCAAGTGAACGTAGTTTCCCCCCTCCAGGGCTATATCTTTGAATATTGACATGTTGGACAGAAAACGCCAAGTCCTCGACCCACTTCGGTGTTCTAATACTGTGTTGCTTAAGAAAACCCTTCAAGAGCCGTAGCATCTTAGGGATAGGCCTTTTGTCCCAGATAATTCCATAAACAAGTAGTTCAGTTGCATGAGCGATGAGGGGATGCTGACTTGTGACTCGCTTTTGAACTACATCTTCAATCAGAATATCAATCGTTAGCTTCCACCTCAAGACTTCGTGAACCCATCGATGTATCATGCTCCACTCTGAGGGGGAGACGTCTTTTAGCCGATGTCTCTTCGTTTTGAACAACAAGCGAATACTAATGTCTTCTTGAAGGGAGTCTCCCAGCATTTCGACTGATTCTCCGAAAACTATCGGTAACCGAGGCCTACTTGTTTTTCTGGAGGTCCCCATGCTTCCCATCACAAGTCCTCACAATGGGTTTTCACAAAATCTCAAAGTTACGGGGATCTAGGCTCACAAAATCTCGGATGTCAACGTATTGAACTAATGCGCGGGCTGCGGCGTGAGCATCTGGAGTGGTGTCTCCAACGTACATTGCTTCGCTTGGCGCGATTTTCCATTGATCAACAATAGCGTAAAGACCTTGGGGAGAAGGTTTGTGTTCGGAGACAGAGCGAAGACCCACAATTGGATCAAAAAGGGCTTCGAGCCGATTTTTCTTCAAACATTGGTGAATCACTTGTTCGGAAGTATTGGCAAAAACTGCAAATTTACTTAACCCCGATTGTTGAAATTCTTGGATCTTCTGAAACACCTCTTCAAAGGGTTTGAATTGCTCAATGCGTTTTGCTTCTAATTCCTCAATAACTTCGAATAGAGAATCCCTAACCTGAGGATCATCAACGTGCCTGTCGATAGTTACGAGATAAGGAGAGAAGGCTAGACGATGCCCCACAAGCTCTTCGTGTTTCTTGGCAAGAGCTTGTTTAACCTCGACTAGATCAATGGGAAAATACCCTAATGTTCCATCAAAATCAAAGATTATTCCTTTCAGAACTCGTTTCACAAACATTGTTAGGTACCTGAGAAAATATGTCTTCGGACTAGACCTACTTCGATGGGGTTCAATCGAGTCGTCCTTTAGACTTTGTTTGAATTGTTTTCCTAATTTTACATGAACTAAATGAATGAGTGTTTGTAAAAACCCGCATATTCTTTCAATCAATCGCAAATTCTCCCATGTGAAGTGTAGCGCTTGTCCTCCAGAGGTGGAGCATCAGGTTGTAGTCCAATGTCCTTACTGCAGTCAACTTCTTTGCGAACAGCATTTGCCCATCAAGGCTCACCAATGTTCTGCTCTACTACAGAATAATCCGTTATTTCCTCTTGAAACGGTTTTCCGTCAAGCAGTAGCAACTCAACCTGCCAAACGAAAACTCAGCTCTGCAGAAGTTAAAAAACGCTACGAATATGCCCTTAAGCAGTCTTCCGATATCATCATGGTGGGAAACGAGGCTATAGATCTCTTCATAGGAGGACTTCTCATCCTCTTTGCCCTTAGCGGTTTTGAGACGTGGGGAGAAGTTCTCAGAGGAAACTATGATGGTCTCGTAGAAGTCATGATTAATTTCATTATTCTAATGCCCGCTTTCATTCTTCATGAGTTGGCGCATAAGTTCGTGGCTCAAAGAAAGCAACTATTCGCTCGATACGTGTTGCATGCAAAAGGGATCATGTTTACTCTCATTACTACCCTTATTCGTTTTGGGATTGTTGCTCCAGGCTTTGTTGCCATAATAGGGCAAGTAGACAAACGAGGGAATGGACACATCAGTATTGTTGGTCCATTAACAAATCTACTACTCGGTAGCATTGGCCTTCTACTTGCAAGCATGACTCAGCTCTTAGGGATAAACACTCCCTTGTTATTGCTTTTCTATTACAAAATGGCGTTCTTCAACTCTTTCTTGGCCTTATTCAATCTCATTCCTGTTTGGAATCTTGATGGTGCGAAAGTATTGAGATGGAACCCATTGATGTGGCTCTCGGTCTCGGGTGTGTCCTTTGGAATGTTCTTATATTCTCTTGGATTTCTATTTCCTTCCATGTGAATTCATGGAAGAAGAAGTGGTTGATCTCGCCTCAATTCTACCTTGTCTTATGCTAAGACAACTGCTTTTCTAGTGGTTCGAATCACATCTCGTAAGGTGACGATCCCTAGCAGTTTGCCTTTATTGTCGACCACAACAACGCGTTCTTCCTCAATTTTCAAGAAGAAATCGAGAAGACTCCGCAAGGTAACAGAAGGATCAATGACATGGAACTCAGATGCTAGAAAATCAGTTACTGGAAAATCATCGGGAGCGTTCTGAAGCGTTTCTGGCGTTACGATCCCAACGACCTTACCGTCAGTATCAATCACAGGAATGGTATGCTTCCCGGTCTCAATAATTAGCTGCTTTGCAACAGCCACTGGATTGGACGGTTTCACGAAAAATGGATTTCGGGTCATTATGTCTTTTACCATGAAGTGATCCAAGAGTTCGTGTTCACCGATTTCTTCCAAGAATACTTCTGTTCGGTCTTCATACTGGCCTGTATAAAGTGAACGGTTACCAGAAACAAAGTAGGCAACGACGTTAGCTATGGCAATAGGGGCAAGAAAAGTAGTGGAAAAACCCGTTATCTCGATAACTAGGACTAGTGAAGCAATGGGGGTTTTCGTCGTAGCCGTGTGGCTTGCGCTCATACCAAGCACAACATATGAACTAACATTTGCAGGGTCAAGTAGTAAGCCTATTATGCCACCGACTCCGCCCCCAACCACCAAGGCAGGAGCAAAAACACCACCACTCACTCCAAAACCAATAGTGAGAGACGTTCCGAGGATTGTTGCAATTATAAGCAAGGAGAAAACAACAATGTTGAATTCAGGCTGTTGATCCAGAACATTGAGCAAGTTGAAACCAGTCCAGTCAAAAGGTGGTTCTTCAGGAAGCATAAAGAAGATGAGAAAAACAACAATACCGGTTAGAATGGTTCCCACCACTGGCGAGACGCTGTTTTCTATGTGCTGTTCTGAAAATTTGCGGCAGAACCAGAAAACATTGACAAATACAAGCCCAACCAGACCAGCGGCTAGGCCAACTATGATGGCGAACAGCAAACCTTCGAGTGTTTCAGAATATTCCTCCAAATGCAGAACAACAAGACGGGGGGTGTTACCAAGAATAAAACGAGTGACATACCTAAATGTGAAAAAACCAATAATTGCCGAGAGAAAAGAAGGCGTGTATGCTGGAGCATCCATATCATGTCGATAAGGAATCTCTGCGGCAAATATGGTACTACCAAGCGGGGCTTGGAAAAGGGCAGCAGTGGCAGCGGCACCACCAAGAGTCATTATTGCACTTGCGGATTCTTTTGTTTTCAATCGATTCTTTGACATGTATGTTGCGATCGTTCCCCCCATATACATGGCAGGTCCTTCCGCGCCTGCGATGCATCCACTACCCAGAACAATGGAGGAGGTTACAAATTTGGTAACTCCTCCTTTAAGGGTGAATTCCTTGTGTCCATGCCTTGCAGCAATATAATGACTGATTCCACTCCCTCGTACTTCATCTCCAAAATATTTGATTCCCAAGTATGTCGCAACCCCGCCTAATATCATAGTGAGATAGATGGGAAACGGGAACAACATTGCACGAAGATATGATACAAGAACGAAGAATACAGACATTAGAAATCCAGTGATAACTCCGATGGCAAGAGAGATAGGAACCCAGATTCTGATGTACTCAAAGAATTTGGGAATACGGAGTGCTTTGGCAAACCTAGACACAAAGTAGGAACGAGGAAATAATATCTAAAGGTTGTTGAGCTAGTAACAATAATTAGCTAGTGGTGGACGGGCCGGGATTTGAACCCGGGGCCTCCGCGGTGCGAACGCGGTGCTCTACCAGCTGAGCTACCCGCCCGGAAAAAACAAGACAGATGAACGGACGCACCCTAGTGCTTGTGCCAATTGTATTTCCTCAATTTTCGAGTCTTGCCGAATCCACAAGACGCACATTTTCTCTTCCGAATATGATATGATTTCTTGCCACATCTGCGGCAAACAACATGCAGGAGCTTACGAGATCTTTTACCCATTGAAGGAGTTCCTTTAGTCATTAATTCTCCACCTTGTCTTCGTGGATTTGAAGTTCATAAAAAACTAGCGTTGGTGTACTAGTTGTCTTCTGAAGTATAGAGCTAGTTAAAGGACAATAGCTAGCTACTGATGAGAAGAAACAAGTATCTGGATTTCTCTAAAAGCCTGCTCTGAAGTTAAGGGGAGAGTGCCTTGTGTCTCGTGAAGACGGAGAACCTCCAGAATTGCCTGATTCCAAGGCATATTGAGCCCAACAGCCGAGGCGAGTTCCAATACTTCCCTTGTAAGTTCCCCCGCTCCCGAGTACTTATGAGTATGATAAGATCTGAGGGAACTGACTATGTGAGGATCTCCCCGAATAACAGCTGCTCTTTTTCTTAGTTGCTGTGCGATGGCGGAGGAGTCTTGTTGAAGGAATCCAAGGTACTTCCCTAAAGCTGAGTTCTGATACTCTATTCCCAAGCGATCAAGAAGTGCCAACCCTTCTTCGATAGAAGCAAGGGTAATAGATCTGACTACAGGGTCTACTAGACCATTGGGGTAGTACTGTCCTGTAATCGTAAAAATTGCGTTTACTAGATTGAGAATCAGTTTCTGATACAGATTCGACCAAGGTTCATTAGTATATTTGAATGGCAACCGATTGGGAAAAGAGCTTATTAGGTCTAAGCCTTCTTTTTCAAGTCCTCTTAGAACACCTAGGAATTGAGTGCCCTTGTTGCTCCACACAATTGTGTTTTCCTCAATCTTCGTGGCAGACCACCAAGCCCCTCCCCCCATGATAAGAGAAGATCTCAGATGATGAAGGGAATACATATGGCTTTTGACTCCATTTAAGATGTGAATTATTTGATTAGGGGAAGCGGACTTTAACTCCAACACAGCCGGCAAAGACTGGTAGGGCTGAACAGCTAGGAAGATTAAGTCATCCTCTTTTATTCTTGAGACTGAATCAGTGATAGGGATTTCTACAGAAAATTCTTCTTCTCCCATAATGTGAAGCTCCATTTCTTTCTTTCTGGTTGTTCTTACTTTTCCAAGAACATCATAACCTTCGTCTGCGAAAACCGCTGCAATCACAGAGCCAAGGCTTCCCAGTCCGTAAACAACAACGCGATTAAACATGCGATCACCTTTGACTGAACCCAAATAGTTTTTGAACTTTAAATCCAACTAGGAAATAATGGGCGAAGAGTTCCTTCGTGTCATAAATGTGCAGGTCCTTACCCTATCGAATCCTGAGGAGCAAGAGACCGGCCTTGGATCGATGCCATTTCTTCGATTTGAGCTAGAGGACGGATCCTATTTCATTATGGCAGGAATCCCACCAGACACGGCGTTACACATAAGCCGATACATCCACAACATCCCTGTGAAGGATTCCCGTCTCCAAATTCATGATTTAGTCCATGAAATAGCGGTTGTTGAAAAAGTCGAAATAGATAGCATGGTTCCTTTCTCAGATGTGTATCAAGCAACAATCTACTTGGAAGTCGAAGGGTTCTCTCGCCCATTACGCTTTCAAATGGTTCCATCCCATGCCACTCTCTTGGCAGTTTCGTCTGGAGCACCGATTTTTGTTGCAAAGAATCTAGTTGTCTCTTCGATGCAAGAACCCTAGACCTACGAAGAGGCGGGAGAAAAAATGGAAAAGGGATGGATAGTTACAATTCTTTCAATAGCATTGAGCATGATATCGTTAGCACTCTTCATTTTCGCGGGATGGCCACTGTTCTTATTCTTGTTCCTTCCCCCGATTCTCTTGGGTTTCCCAAAACGAGAAAAAACAAAAGTACGACCCATGTTCCTCCGTTGTCCCAATTGTGGACTGATCTTGCAAGGAAACGAAAACTATTGTCCTAATTGTGGGAGCAAGTTAAGATAACTAAGACGAATGTTGGAGTAAATATCAAAAGCTTTTAACATAACCTAGTTAAGCTAACCCTAGAGCGTGATTAATCATGGGTTTTTGGGACTTTCTCAATCCATTTACAGAGTTTCTTGATTCAATACTCAAACCGTATGGGCTCACAGAACCACCATTGGCCACTATCACATTGATGCTTGTCTCAGTAGCGGTCACTTTGCTCTCAGTAGGAGTAACGGTTCTCGTTGTCGACATGGATAAGCTTCAACAGAGAATGAAAGAAATCCAAGACTGGAACATGAAAAGAAAAAAAGCACAAGATACTGCCGATAAGAAATTATGGATTGAAGTCCAAAGAAAACAGCAAGATATTCAGAAACTCCAAATGTCAATGATGACGGAGCGGATGATTCCCTCTTTCATCCTTTTCTTGCCATTCATCATAATGTTTCGAGTGCTAAGAAGCATTTTGGGTACACCTTCAGACTACGGAAAAGTTCTTGCGGTATGGCCATTTCACGTTCCCGATTGGCTATGGCCTCTAGGTGGCTGGTTCCACCCATATCAGGCACTACCTGGCAAAGACGCAATCTTTTTTGGCTTTTGGTACTTCATGACTGCAGTAACAACAGGTATTATCCTGCAACGAATAATAGGCGTCCCCTTACCCGGCGTTAGTGTACAACAGAATACTAATTAAATCCCCCAAGCTCGTAGGAAAATAGTGGAGTGGTAAATCATGGTTAGACCGAGTCTAAGAAGTGGAAAAAGAAAACTCGTAAAAACACCAAAAAAGCGATATCATTACGTTAGTTTGCGCAAAAAACCAAAAAGAGCTACTTGCGGACAATGTGGCGCTATCTTGCACGGTGTTGCAAGAGGAACACCGATTGAAGTTAGAAAAATGACGCATTCTGAGCGCCGACCAACAAGAAGGTATGCAGGAGTACTCTGCAGTCGATGCCTAAGCCGCATGGTAATTGAACGTGCAAGGCAATTGGCCTAAAGGCTTTTTTCCAACGCCTTCCCAGCAACTCTTGGTAGGGGACTTTAGTGTCGAATGTAATTATCGCGATAGCAGGCCCTCACGGAAGTGGCAAAAGCACAGTTGCTAGGGAAATCGCAACCGAATTCGGGTTAAGATATGTCTCTGCAGGAATTGTTTTCCGCACATACGCCGCAGAACACGATTTTTCCTTGGAAGAATTATCAAGAATCGTTCTTGAAAAACCAGAAATCGACCGAGAAATAGATCAACGCACCAAAGAAGAAGCAAACAAGGGAAATGTTGTCATTGATGCACAGCTAGCGGGATGGATAACAAAGGAAAACAATGACTTTAGTATATTCATAACTGCACCTTTTGAAGTTCGTTGCCAAAGGATTGCAACACGAGACAACATTTCTCTTGATCAAGCGATCAGAGAAACACGAGTTAGAGAAGAATCAGAAGCAAAGAGATTTAAAGATCTATATGGCGTGGACATTTGGGATCTTTCCATCTATGACCTGGTGATCAACACTCAGCGTATTACTGCTGAGGAAACCACTCAACTGGTTAGATCCGCCATCGCAGAAGTTGTCCTACCAATAAAAAAGACAACAACTGGGTGAGTATGATGGCAGCAATAGGTTTAGGACGAATAGTTGTTAAGACAAAAGGCCGAGAGGCCGGGAAAAAAGCGGTAGTTGTTGAATTAATTGACAACAATTTTGTAGAAATTACGGGACCAATAGATGTTTCCGGAGTCAAACGCAGACGCGTGAACATTAGACACATTGAACCAACAGAACATGTCATTTCCATCGAAAAAGGCGCTAACGACATTAAGGTTAAAGAAACCTTGGAAGCAGCAGGCCTTCTAGAGTTCATGCAGACCCCCGTGTTGTGAAAACAAGCGGGTAATGTGTCTTGACGAACCATTCTCCTCCCTCAATTCTTCAATTGCGTGATGCAACAACTGATCATGATTACGGGAAGGACCCAGAAGAAAGGACACTTGAGGAAAGGCTTCAACTTGGGATAGTTAACCTTGACAAGCCAGCAGGACCGACAAGCCATGAAGTTGTTGCAATGCTAAAAAGAATCCTCAAGCTTCCCAAAGCAGGACACCGAGGCACTCTGGACCCAGGAGTAACAGGTGTACTACCAATTGCATTGAGTAAAGGCACAAAAGTTCTTGATGCGCTTCTTCTTGGGACAAAAACATATGTAACAAACATGAGATTGCATGGTGAAGCCTCAGAAAAAAGGCTCCTGGAAGTCTTGGCTGAATTCACAGATCAGATTTATCAAACACCTCCTCTGAAATCAAGCGTTAAGAAGATCCTACGGAAACGAAAGATACACAGAATTGAGTATTTAGAACGCGATGACAAGAACGTTCTTTTCTTAGTCGAAGCTCAATCTGGAACTTACATCCGAACGCTATGTGTAGATATTGGGAGGGTACTTGGAACAGGAGCGCACATGCAAGAGTTAAGACGTGTCGTCTCGGGACCATTTTCTGAAAAAGAAAATCTAGTAACCTTGCAGGATCTTGTAGAAGGTGTTATCCTACGGGAAGAGTACGGAGACGACAGCAAATTGGTAAAAAGCATTCTACCGATTGAAACAGCAGTGGCACTAGCTCCCAAGGTTTGGGTTTCAGACGGTGCAATTGATCCTATCTGCAACGGGTCTCCGCTTGCAGTCCCGGGCATCGTAAGAATGACTAGTAATATTCAAAAGAACGGACTCGTGGCGATCATGTCACTGAAGGAGGAGCTAGTTGCATTGGGAATCGCTCAAATGAATGCGTCTCAAATCAGCCAGTTCGAAAAGGGAATTGCAGTTATGACACGATCAGTTCTCATGGAGAGAGGAACATATCCTCGGGCAAAGAAGTAAGAACCGAGTCTGTTACTTTTACGCTATTCTATTTCTAGGTTTTTGATTTCGACCTTTTGAACGGCGGGAAGTGAGAGAATCGCTTCTTGCAGTTCGTCAACCGAAGAGAGTATGTCTTTTGTGAAAGCAAGAGCTTCCCAGACACAAGATTGGTCTTCCTGGCACTTGCCTTCACTGAGAATAATGCGAGAAATGTGTGCTCTTACCGTCTTCATAACTGTCGTTAGAGCAATAGGACTTGCCAAGCGCAGACCCACATTGATCTTGAAAACTTGCGAAAGAGCAGGATAAAAGGATATTGTCCTTTTCGAGCGATTGTATACGAGTAAGACCTCATCTCCTTCTCGTAAGATGTCATTGACGTCTTCTACAAACTCTGAAAAGAGATGAGAATGTTTGGCAAATGTTTCCGACTGGAGTATTTTCCCAATGATTAGGGCCACAAGCCTCGTTTTCTAACCTCATTTTAAACATTATCGGGTACGGGAAGAGGAAAACTAAAGAATGGGAGAGGTTTGTCAAGGCCTATGTTCTAAAATTATAGCGAAGAATGGCTGCAATCCCGCCAAACGCGTCATAGAGCATTTTTCCTTCGTCGTGGTCAGCCGAGATAATCTCAAGTCTAGCCCCTGTGTTTTGAGCCATCTCATCTAGTTGCTCAACCAGATCGATTTTTTCAGTAATCTCGAGGCGTGGCTCTCCACATTTGGGACACTTCTTTTCTTTTAGCTTAATTTCAAAATCGATGAGTTCTAGAGAACTAATGACTTCCTTGAATTCATGGTCACAATTTTGACAAGCAATAGTTAATTCGACGTGATCAATTTTCTCACTTACCAAAACTACGTCTGCTGCAGCTGCAAGAAGAGCTTCTTTGACTTCCTGCTCCCCATATGTTACCTTTCCGTCATCTTTTGCCAGATGGGTGAGGAAACGCTGCATAAGTTCTTTTTCTTCGATGTAGCGGACTTCTTTAAGGCGAGTCGACGCCTTTTCCAATAATTCCTTGATTCCTTGTACTCCGGTGTAGCCAACATCGAAAGTATCAATAATTTTCTGTTTAAGGCGGTAGTCAAGTCTAGGGCTGTTGATGAAATCATCCTTCCCCATGGCAGGGCCGCCTACAATTATCCCTTTGACGGGGTGAGTTTCAAGAAATATTTTATTCGCAAGTTCGGCCATACGATTATACCACTCTTGAGCCATTAGTTCGAGCCCACGCTCAAACCTTTGAGCCGACTGTCCGCCTTGACGATGCTTGCTTGGAACAAAACTGTCCTTGTCATGAACAATTTCTAAGTGGTTACCACGGACAACAGCAAAAGTCGCCCCTCCTCGATCGATCACAATTAAACCATAGGAGTCTTTCTCATCCAGCATTTCTTCCAAGTGTTCAGTATGGAAGATGTTATCGCAAACGTATTGCTTGATGCCAACAGGCTCTGGGGGTTCGATAGCGTAAAACTCCATCCCATTATTTGTTTGCCCACAAAAGAGTACTAATCCATTGTCAGTGTTCTTCAAGAGCTTTAAACGAGCGAGAATGCTTTGGATCGCCGCTTGCACGGCTTTGCCCGTATTCTTGTCCTTAATGTTAGAAGCAGTACCGTATTCTTCTCTAAGAAGGTTGGCAATGTCCGAAAGTTGCGTTCCTGGGGGGATATAGATAGTAACCAAGCTAGTTGATTGATTGAAACTAGTCTTGTTCTTAAGCTGACTGATGGTCTGTTTGATCTTGTACTTCTCCACTGAAGAGCGTTTCTTGCTTTCCTTTTGCATGAAATATCCCTACGTTGTCTCATTATTGGGCATTCGAAAACATACAGCGTAATATCGGAAGCACTTAACGAGCTAAACTTATTTCCAAGGGGTATCCTAAAAAAGTACCTATATTGTTCTTTGCAGTGAGAAGGCCAAAACTGTTGAAAACAAGAAACAATGAAAATAGTTTCAGATCACAAGCGATAAAAGACAACGTACCCGAGCATGCTTAGAGACACTAAGTAAAATTGGGTGAAATCATGAGCGCAAAAATTGAAACCAAAATCTGCATTTCATGCAACCGTTCTCTAAGCCCGGGAGAAGAAGGAGCTTCCATGTTCCCTTGCCCGATTTGTGGAACCGAGATCGTGAGATGTGCAAAATGCCGACAGTTCGCAAATCCCTATAAGTGCGTAGGTTGCGATTTTGAAGGACCATAAAAATAGAAGAATTGCAAAGGTGAAAAAAATGGGTAAGTTCTTGCTAGTCTATTTAATCAAATTGGAAAGCCCTGAAATCGATCCCGACCAAGTCGTGCAAAGCATTCGAGGCAACCTTCCCGATGGTTTTCAAATGCAGGACAAGACAGAAGTAAAACCTCTTTTCTTCGGCATTAAAGGAATAAATGCACAGTTCATCCTACCCGAAGAGGAAGGAATTCAAGACAGATTAGAGGATTTCTTGCGCGGAATTGAGGGAGTTGCTGAAGTCGAAGTCGAGTATATGACTCGCCTTTGACAGATACCGAAAATAGGTTCCTTCCCGAGAGGGAAGGATCAATCATAAACTTGTTTAAGCAGTATTTTTTAGGCGAAAATGGGGTTTTAGTGTGAGTGAAAGAGGCGAATTCGCATTTTTCAAAGATGAGGATAAATTGATTCGAGCGGAATTCATCAACAGCGAGAGAAGAGAAGTTGAAGAAGACGTTCGCTTTGCTTTTGGAATAACAATTGGAATATTGTTTACAAGCTTTGTTTTGAGCCTCATTCGGACTGAAATAATAGGGAGTCGGGTAAATCGGATTATTTTTGCACTGTTCATGCTTTTTCCGCTATTGATTCTAGGTGTGATATGGACTTGGAATCAAGATTATTACTTTGACGCACTTGGAATAAAATTAGTCTTGGCAATAATGATGGTTTTAGAAATAATTTCGACCACTCTTTACGTCATAGAAGTTGCAGGGACTGGAACAAGAATTCCTCGACCTTCGAATGATTCTCTGGCGATCTCATTATATCTGGGGGCTCTTGTTGCCATAACAATCGGCTTCGTTTTGATAATTTATGCCTTAATACAAACTGAAGAACATCCAGGAATACCTCTCTTGAAATCTAGCAAAGAAGAAACCGAAGCAAACATCACACTTACCAAGGAACAGCCTACAACAGAAAATATCGAAAGGGAAGCACAAATTGAAATCAAGAAGCACAATGACGCAACAGACCATGCTGAATTAAAGCCTCCCCTACCCACAAGCCGACCAAGAATCATCGATGAACTGGCCAAGAAATCCAAGTCCAAGACTACAAGAAAAACAAAGAAGAAAACAGACAAAACAAAGACAAAGAAAGGAAAAAACTCATGACCCCTTACTAGTTTGATGACCAGCAGGTTTATCCATCATTCTGACCTCGAATTTCTGAACAACCAACTTGTTGGCGGGAATATCTCTCTCGATTACCATGCCAGCGCCGATCCATGTTTTCTCACCGATCACAACACCTGGAAGGATTGAAACACCGATCCCAGTTTTAACATAGTCACCAATAAAAGTGCCAAGTTTTCTTCGACCAGAGCTCCATCGCTCCCCCTTTATCGTAACCTTAACTGGGCGATTGTCATGCCTTAGATTCGCGGTGATGGTTCCTGCTCCTAAATTACAATATCGGCCGATCAAGCTATCACCAACATAGGAGAGATGAGCAACATGCGTGCCTTCGAAAAGAATGCTATTCTTAATCTCGCAAGCGTTTCCGACTCTTGTATTCTTGCCCAGATATGTTTTTGAGCGTATGTAGCAGTTCGGGCCAATGTCCGCCCCTTCGTCGATGTAGACCGGGCCTTCAATATATGCGCCTGCTCTAACCCTAGCAGTCCTAGCAACGTGAACATTTCCGTGCAATTTTGCACCATTCTCTACTGTTCCCAATACTTGAAACTCCGTTTGTTCGGATTCCATAAGGAATTCATGTGCGTTTAACAGATCCCATGGCTTACCAACATCAGCCCAGTAGCCAGAGAATACATACGGTCTGACGGTATTGCCACGTTCGATGTTCTTGGAAATCAAGTCCGTTAATTCAATTTCTCCCCTAACGGACATTGGCAAATCATGGATAAATTTGATCTGATCACGAGGAAAGTAATATAGGCCGGCGTTTACCCCAAGCATGTGTGGAGGCCTATTCTCGGGTTTCTCCACGATTGTCGAGACCCTTTCAGCATCACCCAAAACTAAGCCATAGCCTTCCCACTGATCAGCAGCCCAGACAGCAAGCAAGCCGTCTCGTGGGTAAGCTTTGATTTTATCAATAAATCCAGCCACGGTGTTGGGCTCAAAAATCACGTCTCCATTTATCACTAAAACGTCTTCTTCCCTAGCGAAAGCTTGAAGACCGGTCTGAACTGCATGACCAGTGCCTTTTCGTTCATGCTGAATAGCAATTGAGAACTCACCTGATAAGCGTTCTTTGATTTCTGCCAATAATGATTTAAATTCCTTTTCGGGCCCAAGAACCAAAACAATATTTTCGGGACTGACTCCTCCAGCAAGCAAATTTCTTATCGTTCTTTCAAGAATCGTCTTTCCAACAAGTGTTAGTCCTGGTTTTGGCACTAATTTTGTGATTGGGTAAAGTCTAGTTCCCAAGCCAGCAGCAAGCACTATTGCCTTCACAATTAAGGATCTTTCTGAGCAGTTCAAAAACCTAGGGTAACCTCATCTATTTACTCAAGACCTTGAAGAAAATCGACTAAGCGGTCTGGGAAGTTTGTGAGAATTCCGTCAACACCAGAGTCTAGGGCCTTCTGAAACATATGAGGATCATCTGCGTAAAAGAGAAAAGCTCTGCAATCCACACGATTGAGCGCTTGAATGAATTCCCGATTGAGACCGTGCTTTCTTATCTGAACTACTTGTGGATTGAGACGACCAACCAACGAAAGAGTCTCTGATGTCGATCTCCTCTTTTGCAACAAAATCCGATGAAAAGAATTGAAATTCTTAGACAGCCACTCGTGAACCTCGACTCTTTTTGACGCTGGATAGATTCTTTTAGAAAATCCATACTCACGGATCAATTCAAACACGCTTGTTTCGAATGAAAAATCGTTGGAAAAATCCTTGAGCTCTAGATCGATCGAACAGCTTGGTAATTTTTCTAAGACTTCCGCTAAAGAAGGAAGAGAGTACTCATTTCCTGTCTTTCCATACTTGACTTGGATATTTTTCCACTTTTCAAAAGAAATTGAAGCGACGGACAAGTCAATTTGAAGTATTCTCTTCATAGTCTCGTCATGGAAAATAATAGGAACACCATCCTTTGTTTGCCTAACATCCATTTCAATAATGGTTGCTCCTTGCTCAAGGGCTAACTGAAAAGCAGGAAGTGTGTTCTCAAGCTCGTATCCGGAAGCACCGCGGTGCGCGATAACCTCTATGCGTTTCATTTGGAGTATTTATGGGCAAAGTAATAGATTACTTTTGACCTTTTCTTCGGACTCGTGCGTGATCGAAAAGAATATCTTTGTTTCTCGTTGAAAAGGTCACAATGAGCATTCGTGAAAGACGTAAGAAAAAAGACTCCGCTCCGATGCCGGCTACCGGTGCTGGTTTGATGCGGTATTTCGAAGAAGACCTCCCAGGTAAGGACGTATCACCAACCACTGTCATCGTATTTACAACATTACTGATCTTAGTCGTTCTATTCAGCAACACCCGATTTTGGATCTTTTAGGGTGTCAGCGTGAATAAGGAGATCCAGGAAAAATACGATGAGCTACTCCGTGTGGCTCAAGATTACATGCAAAGGGCTTATTCACCATATTCCAAGGTGAACGTCGGAGCGGCGGTCCTTACAGCAAATGGTAAAATCTTCGGCGGATGTAATATTGAGAATGCATCCTATGGATTAACTAATTGTGCTGAACGAGTGGCAATACAGACCATGGTGGCAACCGGGGAGAAACGATTCATTGCGATTCTATTAACAGCAAACACTGAACAATCGCTCTATCCATGTGGAGCATGTCGCCAAGTAATGACAGAATTTGCTGACGATATGGATCCATATGTGATTATAGCTCCAAGATCAGGCAACATTGAAATTCATAGATTGTCAAGCCTAATCCCACATCAAGTCCGGATTGACGACCTTTAGACTAATACCACAGATTCGCCGTGATCTCATCTTTTCAAGACACAATCTTGAGTGCTATCTCTAGATTTATGACGCAAGCGTTGAAGAATAGAATAGATGCAAGAAATCAAGATCCCCTGCCCTGTGTGCGGGAGTGACGAAGCAGTATTATTCGAGAAGAACTTGAACATTCCATATTATAGCGATTTTTTCATGACTTCAATCATTTGTAAAAAATGCGGGCTACGGAGCACGGATTTTAGAAATCTTCATTCTTCAGATCATACCCGATGGACGTACAAGGTGACGTCATTAGACGATTTTGAAACAAAGGTAGTAAGAGCCTCAACAGGCATAGTAGAAATACCAGAAATAGGCGTAAAAGTAGAGCCACAAATGATGCCCGAAACTTGGATTAAGAATATTGAGGGATTACTGCTTCATTTCCAGGAGAAAATAGCAATCTTTCTCCAAGAGGATGACGACCACATCGTAAAGGAGGCAAAAAAGAGAATTTCAATAATTGGAGACCTACTTCAGGGAAAAGGGGAATTTACCATAATCGTAGAGGATCCGAACGGAAACTCCTTGATTATTCCCTATGACGACTCCAAATTACACAAAGAGATATTGTCAAAAAACAAGTAAGTGCTTGTAGAGAAAAAATAACGCTAGGTTAACCTATCGAAAATGCACCTAGCTCGAGTATTACTCAGTATTCAAGTCTTCTTCTTGGCCTTTTCCGGCCATTTTTTCTTGATTTCTTGGCTTCGATAATTGCCATAATGATTGCAGGACTCTAGGATACAACGCTAGTACGTATTTTTCTTCTTCTGAAAGCTCATCAAAATGTTCCAGAATGAAACGGGATAATTCTTTTGCAAACCCTCTTAGCAAGTGATTTCTCAAAGTCATATTATTAGAGAGAGCGAGAAACAGAGCTGAAATCGATGGTTTTAAGCCGTTCTCATCTGCGAGAGCCTTAATGAGTTCATATTTGTCCACTAGCTCGATAAAGCGGTCAATAATAGGCAAGTACTGCTGAGCATTGTTTCGTTCGTATTCAACAAGATCAGAAATTGAGCCGATTGCTTCCTTTGCGATTGTTAATTCGATTGGGTCTATTGCTTGCTTCTCCAGAACCTTAAGCATCTCGATATATCTATCTTCAGCCATGAGAAGAAATTGTTGTTGGGAATCCATCCTCCATGCTTCAATAATCAAGTCAACAGTCAGAGCTAGACCATATTGGTCAACTACGCTGACTCCTTTGACAAACAAATCATTAAGTGCTTTTTCTCCCATTTCTTGAAATGCCTTAAGATTTGTATTATCCTTGTACAAAGGAGATCGGGAAAGAGCATCAATTGCTTGTCTTCTTACCATGGCATAGTATTTGTCTGAAGTACACATTTCCCATGCTTTCTTGGGATCTGCAATAATGGCTTTTTCAAGACGCTCACGATAATGGGGGAGATAGACTCTTCCCCTTTCATCTTTATCAGGGGTTTTGTCATGAGCGGGACGATACTCTGACGGTTCATAGGATCCCGGCCTATCTTGTCGTTTCTCTTTTCCATCCTCTGAGGAATAACTAGATTGGTTGTTTTCGTCCGGAGTCATTTCTGAATATACATCTACAAAACCGTAAATAACAAATTGGGAATAACACTTTTTTATAGAAAGCAAGTAAAAACTTCTGAGAATTCTAGGATTCCGCGTTTACTTGTTGTTGAATGAAAGGCATTGCTCCAAGAACAGCCACGACTGTCAAAATTATGACAAGAAAAACAAAAACAAATCCATACTGGAGAACACTGAGGAAAAATCTCAACCCGTAACTTCGGTTCAACCACAAGATATAGTATCCGATGATTATTGCACTTGGCAAGGTTACTCCGAGATGCACACTTACTATTCCTGTAAGATAACCATTCACACCAATTTTTCTGGCTAAAACAGTAGATAGGGCACTAAGAGACAGAGGAAGAAAGCCAAAAAACAGAAATGAGAGGTTTTGCGCTGTTTGAGGCAAAGAAGGGAGAAATGAGAACACTACTATGGACAGGATAGCACCCGCAATACCAATGCCGATCGAGATTGCAGGACTCAAGTTAGGAGAATTACTCACAAGCCATGTTTCTACAATTCCTTCTTAAGCGATTCTAAGAGAAACAAGAATCGTGGCAAACAAAAATGGGGAAATACTCGGATCGTGAGGTTAGCTAGTCTCTGGAGCGAAGAATAATGTAGAGGATTTGTTTGAAAACGATAAATATGTCGATGTAGAGCATGAGAGCAGCATAGGCGGGGCTTAAAATCTCTCTTCTTTCGATTCTTGAAAGATCATAGAGGATGTATAATGAGAAAACAATCGCAATGAAGAAGGATAAGAGCAGATCAGCAAGAGGGGAGTATTGGATAAAGAAGCCCAGAAGTAATATTGCGATAATCACCCACACCGAAACGAAAAGAAACCTTCCCAATCGATGCAGATTTGGTTTCTTAACTGTGGCATATGCAAACATCCCCAAAACAATAATGGCGGTGATTCCTGCGGATTCTGCTACAATAATGGGATCGACCAGCAAAGCATATTGAATCATTGGAGTAATTAGTACGGCACTGGCAGTAACCATAACAAAGAGAATAATCATTCTTGAAGACTCCGTTCTCGCAAAAAATGACCAGATCATTCCGATAATCCACGCAACGATGGCAAGCAACAACATTCCGGCACTAACGCCGCCAGTACTGATGAGGAAGCTAGTGAGAATACTCGCAAACAGAATGCTTAGACCCGTAAGCATGTATACTTTTTCTCTCAGAGAAAATTGGGACAAGTAGCCGGGTTCGTAATCGCTGGGATATTTGGTGTAGTAACTCATTTTTCATCACCAATAAGCATCTTCTGCGATATTAATCTTAATGAAGACTTTTAAAGTAACTCATGTCGGTTAATTTCAGAGATGAAGAGTCCTAAAGAGTTTCTTTTCCTAGGCTTTGCTGGTCCAATCTTGACTTGGATGATGCTTGGATTTTCAACGCCCATCACATTATATGTTATTATTGCTTCTATACCTTTTGTTTTCCTGAGCCTTGATTTCCTCAGAATTCATTATTCATCATTGAATGGAAACCAAGATCATAACGAGGTGTAGTAACCACATGTACGAATTTCTTTTTGTTATGGGAGTATTAGTTGGGGAAGCAGGGCTAATAGGGTTTATTTTGACAAGAACGACAAATGATCCCTCGTCCAGCCGAGCGAATTATTTACTATTTGATGCAATCAGCTTTCAGATACTCATGGTGTTCTTCTTGCTAGGAATAGGAGAAGAAAAAACAGGCATTACAACCATGGGAAGCATGACAGGAATTGGTTTACTGTTAGGTTACCTAATGCTTCTACAATATGTGATGAATCCAGAGACTTATATTCCAGACAAACCTGAAATCAGCGTTACAGACATTGTTTATTCGATCCTAATTGTTTTTGTCTCAGTTCTTCCAATTGAATTGCTAAACATTCAATTTCAGTGGTGGAGCGAACCAAGCTCACCTAAAAGCTTGTTACCACTCTTCTCGATATTTTGGAACCTTCTCTTCGCCACTTTTCCTTGGAATGCCCTCAACATTTCACACTTTATATTCTGGTTATCAATGAGCTTGGCGACTCCTCTTTCGTTTTCATTAAAGGGACAAGTGGAGAAAAGCCTCATTGCTAGTCAATCATCGTCAAGACTACGAGGAAAAGAGCGAGAAGTCGCACAAGTTCTGGTACCACCGATTAGAATAATTCTGACGATATTCTTCTTCTTGATCGGGAGCTTCTTGAAATAAAAAAAGATCCCTAATTTTGGCCCGGGATATTGAATTAGGACGATTTGCAGAGGTTCTAATTTCAGACCACACTTTTATATTATTATCCAGAAATAGGATTTAGAGAGATGTGCTTAAAAGCCCCGTTTGATGAGGTAATGTGAAAAATGAGTGAAAATGGGAAATTAATCATTTGCTGGTATTGTGGAAAGAAAACAGCTCAAGAGGAGGAAAAATGCGTCCACTGTGGAACCGTTCTAATTGCGGATCAAGAAGAAAGCGATATTGAAGGCCTTTTAGAAAGCATCGGGGAAGAAAAAACGGAAGAACCGGTACACCCAGTGGATGAAGAAGAACAAGTCGGATCTAGTTTTGATAGCGTCCCTAGACCACCAATAACCTTATCGGAGGAAGAATTTGATTTTCCTCCAAGCCACCAACCATTCACACCACCACCACCGCCACCGACCACTTCCAGAACGGAAGAAGAAGACAGTGGTGGAGTCCCCAAGCCAATGACAGCCGAAGCCCCGATAGTACCAGCACCAGAAATCCCAACAGATGAAACAGAGGAAATAGGTGTCCCAAAACCCCTAGACGAAGATCAGTTATTTAGCACATCACAAAAAGGAATTCCAGTACCCAAAGGTGAACCAGAGCAGGAAACGGTACCACCCAAAGAGGAAGAAGGAGAGAGCTTAGGATTTTCCGTACCGATGCCGGCGTACGAACCCGAAGACTCAACGGAACCAATAGAAGAAAAAATGCCTCCACCAGCAGTTCCAACGTTGCCGCAGGAAAATGTAGTAACAGAGCAAAGCGCAGAAACAGAAATCACGGTTGCCGAAGTTGCAGAAGCTCCCGAGGTGGCATTACCCATCGAGGAAGAGCAACCACAAATGGAAATAGAAAAGAAGAAAAAAGCAACATTGTTGTGGCCATTGCTCAAATATTACGCATTAGCGGTGCCTATCGTGTTCTTATTCGGATTTACTTCCGTTCGTCTTTCCAACCCCGATTACGAGTATCAACCCATGACGTTCCCAGACAAGAACTATGTAGACTATTTGTCAATAATCCCCCTGATTGCGATTTTCGTTTTCGTTGTAATAGGATATCTAGCGCAAGCATTAGTGGTAGATCACATGATTTCCCGTAAGACTAAGAGTAAGCGGGCGATCCTAGCAACCTTGGGCATTACTCCACTTGCAATATCCTCAGTGCTCGCAGTAGTCTTATCTCTCGCATTGCAAGGAACAGACATTACGGTAGTACAGATTTCACTGTTTGGTGCAATGATCATTCCTTGGGCGTCATTCATTGCGTTTGGCTGGCTCTTTTTCTACTTCAGTGCTCAACTCACAAGAATGAGAGGAGAGAAAAGAATGGCCGCCGCAATAAGCAATTAGACCGATCCTTACAAGCAAAAATGCTTGCAAAAAATTCCTTTAGCAGAATAAGCAATCAACAATAGCTTTCGTTTTGTAAACAGAAACCACGCTTTGCCCAGCGAGAGAACCAATAAGATTAAAATGCAACAAACCTCAGCACAAAGTGATGCTAAACCCGCAAGTATTGCTAGCAATTGTTCAAGGGCTTTTCATACTCGCACTCATGTTAGGATTGATTTATCATTGGCTGAGCCTTGGAGAAGGAGAAACATCAGATTAAGCCAAGGGGAATCCCAATGAAACTCGTTCTAAAAATTGGGGGCTCAATTTTTTTTAAGGATGGCAAGTATGACTCTGAACTTATTGCCAAATATGCTCGATTAGTAAAAGATCTTCTCAAAGATGAAGTAATCAAAGTAGAACGTATCGCCATCGTAATAGGTGGTGGCTCCTTAGCGAGAAACATTGTTTCTACTGCCAAAGAGATCAACCCGCATATCTCAACTGCTTTTTTAGATTTCCTCGGTATCCAATCCGCGAGACTAAACGCGGAGTTGTTCATCGCGGTTCTTGGAGACCTAGCCTATCCAAGCCCACCGAGGTCATTTGAAGATGCAGTAATTGCAGCAAAATCCCATCACAAAGTAATAGTGGCAGGAGGGTTTCAGCCGGGACAATCAACTAACGCCGTCTCAGCCATCCTTGCAGAACTACTGGGGGCCGACATTCTAGTTAATGTTTCGGACGTGGCGCAAATTTACGACAAGGACCCTCAAGAATACCCAGATGCCAAGCCATTAGAACAGATTTCACATGAAGACTTTGTGAAACTAATACTGCAAAACCAACAAGAGCCAGGAAAATATCAACTCTATGACTTGGTTGGTGCTGAAATCCTCAAGAGGAGCAAAATCCCCCTATTTTTTGTAAGCGGGACAAATCCTAATGTTGTGTACCGAATCCTCAAAGGCGAGAATCCTGGAACTGTGGTGGGTCGGTTTGGAGAAAGCGAGAGTTAGTGTTCTTCGTCTTGGACACCGAAGAATTCGAGATCAAAGATTATCTACCCACATCGGCTTAACTGCAGCCCTATTCAATCTGAAAATGGTTTACTATTCTGGGGATCATGATCAGAACTTAGAGGATAGCATACACTCTGTAACAAAAAAATGGGGCTCCACGACGCGAATCCTTTACACAGAAACCCCATTCAAAATGACCAAGGAGTTTCAGGGGACAACAGTTCATCTCACAATGTATGGCGCCCCTCATCACGAAGTAATCCCTCAGGTTCAGAACGAAGATCCTGAAGCAATCCTCCTCATTGTCGGCGGGGCGAAAGTTCCTGCCCAAGTATACAAAATGGTTGATTACAACTGTGCAGTGGGCTATTTTCCACACAGTGAGGTCTCAGCATTGGCGCTAACTCTCTATGAACTATTAGGGAATGACCCCATTTACACTAAAGACCCGAAAGCCTCAATGAAGCTACGGGGAGGAGAAAAAGGATGGGGAAGAAAACAACAGCATAAGCAGCAAGAAGAAGAAAAATAACGATAAGAACCACATGAAGGATCCGACGACTTAGTCTTTTTTCTTCTTTTTCTTGTCCTTAATAATGATGATGTCTCCAAGCGTTGTACTCTTTGAACCGCCACTGCCCATCTTGGGGACGTTTTCGAAGTCGGTGACTTCTTCCATTAGAGAGATTCCTAGTTCCCGTTCTAGTTTCTTAACAACCTCGTCTGACGGTCTTAGCTTTCCGGTTTCGATGTTTCGCAACATGGTTACGGCCTCGCGAATGCGACGGCTAAGTGTCTGGTGAGACCATCCTTTTTTCTGCCTTGCCTCACGAATTCTGTCTCCATAGTCTTCAACAAGGATTTTCTCTGGACGGCCACCACGAGTTCTTGACCGAGGCCTCGAGGTTGATTTCCTTGTCGGCTGTCTTGTAGTTTGAGAAACAAACGTAGATTTTTTTCCTGATGAGACTCCTTTGGATCGCTCAACTGGGATTCCGTATTTTTCACAATCAAAGCAAACATTGAGAATGCTTCCTTCAATTCTAA
>JAJRWK010000287.1 GCA_024276795.1 archaeon
AAACCGTTTTTTCACAATGTTTTGGCGTTATCCAACACCATTTAAATTAGATCGGTTCCCATGGACGAACGCAGAGCAGAATTGCGCAATGGGAAAATCTGAACCCAATAAGGAGTTCATCATTATATTTGAAGCGAAAAACATGAATTTCTCAAAGATTCATGGATAGCGGTTCATTCTTTTTTAAAGGCCTTCTTTTTCCCAATGACGGGAATAAAAAACTGGTTGTTGAAGCATAGATCTTAAATTCGGGGCCAAACGTTTTTTCAAGAGTTTTATCCTCGAACTCGGCAATTTTGTAGTAACTAAAACTTCCAGGTAATAAATGGGGAGAAACGGGTTCAAGAAAATAAGTGGAAGCGTCATAAAATACATTGAATACGCAAAATACTGCGGGTGCCTTACAAGTTTATGTCCTAGGCTTGTTGAGAGCGTTGGTTGCGATCCTGCGGGAGATGTTCCTCGAGAGATTCTTCCCAAAAATCCGATGATTGAAGCAACCCAAAACCCAGATCGCCCCAAGCTGATTACCATTAATCCTAGTGGCGTTATGGGCTTCGTTCTTAGCAGGAACGTAAAAACTCTTGTCGATATACTTTCGCTAATAATAATCCCCCAGAAAAGCAGAGTAGTTACGATTAATACAGCAAGGTACCTTGCGGGTGTTTCTGATTCGGAGTATTCCTTGATCGATGTTCTTGATTTTCTTAAGACCATGTAAGATCAAGTGGAATGTGGACAATAATGAATAGTACAAGGCATAGAATTAATGACCCCCGTATTACTTGCACTGCCCAGTAGTATGACCCCATACCACGTACTACTACAATCTTGCGTATTATTGCTTCATTTTGGACGTTTTATAAGACCGGGGCAAGCTGAGCCTCTTAGGCTCATGAATTAAGGCAAGGCCATGAACCCACATGGAATTATGAGGAAAAATCGTGTGCATATTCATTTGTAAGGATGGTCGATTGTTTTTGAAGGGAATGGCTGTGAAAAAAGACTGAAGGGTGAGAGAAGAGAAGAGAAAAAGAAATTCAATCATGATTGATTTGCAAAGGTCATGCCTTACGTTTCTTATAGAGAATTGTTCCACCTATAAGAGTGAGGAGAGCGAGCGCAACTCCACCGCTGAGTAGAGTATTGGCCTTAATCCATTCAAGAATCCCCTGCTCTTCGGATTGTTTGGTGTAAGAGGAGGGGGGAGGGTATGGGACAAGAGGAATTTCGGTGAGAGCAAGCGGGGGAAAACCGTGAATAGGGAGTTCCTCGACGTCCAAGGAAAAAGTTCCGTTATTAGGAGAGAGAAACGGCCTAAATTCTACGATTAACCCATATTGACCGGGTTCATCTACTGCAATTTCTAACTCAAACTTCTCGTATGTGGTGCCATCAATGGTAACACGATCAATGTGAGGGGAGAATGAGCTAGAAGCCAAGTTAGTTACATACCTCACTTTATATATGCTGAAATTTGTTGCGAGACCAATTATTCTGTAGGCTTTTTGTTCTCCGCGTAGGGTGAATAAGGCAGTAGAAACGCCCTTTGTTTGGTTGAGAAAGGGGATGCTAATGTTGGTTAAAGGGAGAGAAAAAATCTCGGTATCAGACTCCGTGGCGTTAAGATAGGCGTCACGATTTTGCCGTGTGATGCGGAAATGAGAGACAAGACTCGAATTATTTTGGTCTAAGACAGGGACTCCTTTTGGGTTTGTAACACTCGTGTTGAAAAAAACGTTAGAGAATTGATTTATCCGCAGGAAGAATTCCTCGACATTATAATCTAACGTGAAAAGAGAACTCTTGAGAACAGACCACTCCGGGTCAACATCATTGCCGATGAATTCGTAACTTGAGCGCGTGGTGAAGAAAACATCTCCTTGTAAATCATACCAACTGATATCAATACCAACGCTCCAGTTAGCTTGATCCAAGTAATCGATCGTTACTCTTTCCCCATGAATTTGATCAACAGGCAGTCGTAGAATAAGTGGTTGCTTAAGGCGTGATTCAAATTCATGCGTAGTGTTCGCAGTGAGGTCCCGGGTAAGGTCAGGGGAATCAAGAGTTGTGATAGGAAAATCAGTAAGATAAAGATAATCCCCTTCGTGGAGGATGACGATATAGTCCCCAGGAGGCAGGATTAGGAGAGAAGCATATGCATCGTTTAGCACATCATGGATAGAGGGGTCTAACTTATAGTATTTAAGATCTTTTAGACGATAGAAATCGGCATGCACTGCAGAGGATGAGTTAATCGATATGACTTTATCTTCTGTTATGGAGTAAGTGTATAGGTTAGTACTTGCGGATGGAAACGGTGGGATGACCACGAAGCTCGTCCCGAGGGGTAGTGGCGGTACGGGTTGCGATTCAGCCCACAGAGAATATTGAAATTTGTACCCATTTGAAAGGTTAAGGTCTTGCTTGATAATACGTACACTAGGGTCATTGTCATTAGGAGGCTCGGAGACAATAGCGATGTAAACGGGGTTATCAGAATCGGCGTAGACAAGATTTCCCGCCGCGGAAGCAAGAGCCAAATCGAGGCCAAAAGGGAACATTGACGAGACCCCAGGCTTGATGAGCGAGTAATATGTTATGTCGAGCATTCCCAAATAATTAACATCAATTTGACGATTGTATTGGCTGGTATCAAGAACATGGTCATAGGCCTTGCGCTCAAGGAAAAAGCGAAATGCTTTAGGAGTGTTTCCCGCGGACACTTTGTAAAACTTGATCATGCTTTCAGTACCTGCAATGGTTTCAGCAATGCCGGTTGTGAAATCATAGGTGGGTATGTCCCTGTAGATTCGCAGAGAAGAGAGCAGAGAGAATTCATCAGGCGTGAAGATAATGATGTACTTCCCACTTCTTGGAAATAGCAAGGGAATAAACGACTCGACGCCAACGGTGACTGTGCGGGAAAAGGTTGCAGAGTTCTCAAAGTTGTCAGAAAGAGCCCAAAAGTCGAAGTCAATTGTTGGCGAGATGGCTTCTGAAATCTTGAGGGACAAAGCGAGCGGCTCGGTTTCATTGACAATTATTGCAAAACCATATCTGGCCGTGTCGTAAAGCGGGATAACGCCATCAGGCGTGAAGTCCACACCAACGTCGCTAACGTTGATGTTGCCGAACAAATCATAGTAGTAATTATTGAACGATACGCTCATAGGAGTGTTGCTTTCATTTTGTAGTTGCGATATGTGGCCGGTGTTAAGCTTAAAAGGCATGTGTGGGAGGATGGTTGCTTGCCCCGTAAGCACGGATCGCCCCTTATATTCATCTAATGTTGCTTTGGTCGTTGAGATTTGAACGCAGCCATTAAAGACATCAAAGTAGGTAGGGGGCTTAAAAAACAGTCCATTCCCAGAATCTGCAGGAAACGTCTGTTCCTGAGTTACGAACCGGGGTAAGATAACTCGATCTTGTTGGCCTTGTTGGCCTTGTTGACTTGCAATAAGTTGCTGAGAACCCATCACCATGATGGAAACAACTAGTAATGCAAGCAAGGATAATGACTTCAAAGCATACTTTTGAATAGTCATAAAAATAACTAGTTCATTCATAATATAATTATAGTTTTCGCGAGTTTCGTAGATACTAGCGAGAAGACAATCAAAACAAAGCATTTCTTCGAGAGAAGCAGGGGTCTACTTTCGTTTTGCCAACAACTCACAGAAAAGATCAGTGGAGTCACTCATAAGCAATTAGCAACTACTTACTAAAAAAGAAGAGACGTTACTCTTAGAGGAGAGGAACAAGAAAGGAGGAAGAACAACACTACGTTCTATTTGCGTTTTTTGTAAAGCAAGACCCCACCAGCAACGAGAGCGACAAGAGCGAGGAAAATCCCACCACTAAGAAGGGCGTTAGATTTTATCCAGTTAGTAAGACGGGAAAAGCTTGATTCGCTACTAGATTCACCCGTAATAGCACGGGAGTACGGCATGGCAGGAATTTCCGTAAAAACAGGGTCTAGAAAGTCATGTATAGGCAGTTCTTCAACAGTTAGGGAAAATGTGCCGTTATTGGGGGAGGAGGGGGGGCTGAACCCCACGAATAATCCATATTGCCCAGGCATATCCAGGGCAAGTTCGATCTCGAAGCGCTCGTAGGTTGTCCCATTGATAGTCTCACTTATAATGTCGGCACCAGTTAAAGTAAACCAGAGATTAATCGAATCTGGCATGAATTGCGCAACGGAGATTGAGAAATTTGTTGCAAGACCAGTTATTCGATACGCTTTTTGTTCTCCGCTAAGTGTGAATAGGGCACCGGAATAGGAAACGGTCTGATTAAGTTCAGGAATCGTGATATTAGCTAGTGGTAGAGAAAAGAACTCTGAAAGAGGATTTGTAGCATTTTGGTAGGCGATGTCGTCCCTACGTGTAACGCGGAAGTTTGAGACCAATTCGGGATCGTTTTCATCCAAGAGAGGTACTCCTTGGGGATTAGAAACACTTGTATTATACAGCGCGTTATTAGTTTGATGAATCTCTAAGAAACCCCCCTTAACATTGAACTTAGGGGATGAAATAGTCGTGGAATTGACAACGGACCATTCGGGATCAACGTTGTTGCCGATGTATTGAAAGGTCCTATAGGCGTTATAAAACAAGTAGCCTTGTGAATCGTAAAGAGATATGGCAAGTTGAACACTACGGTTGGCTTTGTCCAGATATTCAAAGACTAGGCTATCAGCGGTCAATTGGTCAGTAGGCAACCGTAGGAATAAGGGGGTTTTGAGAATGGATTGTAAAGATAGGCTAGTATTAGCAGTTGGGCCTTGTGAGAGATCGGGAGCGTCAAGTGTTGTGATGGGGAATTCGGTGAAGTAAAGATAGTCTCCCTTGTGGAGATAGACGAGATAATCCCCAGGAGGAAGGAGAAAAAGATTATCCGTTGGTGAGTTGAGCTTGTCATGAACAGAAGAATCTAGTTTGTAGTATTCGAACGTTTCTACATTGTAGATATCTGCATGCGCAGTGGTCGTTGAGTTTAGTGATAGAATCACATCAGTAGTCGTTGAGTAAAGATAAAGATTGGTAGTGGAGGAGCTGAATTGCGGTGTAACCACAAAGCTCGCATTCAATGGAAGAGAGGGGACTGGTTGCGATTCGGTCCATACCGAGTACTGATATTCATATCCTGGATCAAGCCCGAGATCTTGCCTAATGGCTCTAACACTCGGATCGTCCTCGTTAGGTGGTTCTGCAATCACAGAAACATAAATGGGCGTATTAGAATCGGCGTATTGAAGTGATCCAAAAGCAGAAGGCCAAAACATGCTTATGCCGAAAGGAAACATTCCGGAAAGATCCGATGCGGGAAACGTATAATAAGATATGTCGAGTCTTCCAAGGTAATTTACGCCTGTTTGCTTATTGTACTGGCTCGTATCGAGTACATAATCGTAATTCTTTACGTTATAGAAGAACCGAAAGGCTCGTGCGTTTTCAGGATTGATCTTAAAGAATTGAATCATGCTCTTAGTGCCTTTTATGGTGTCAGCGATGCCATCATTAAAGTCACTTATTGGCAAATTATTATAAACGCGTAGAGAGGACAACAATGAGAAATCATCAGGCTTGAAAATAATCATGTAGGACCCACTCTTGGGAAAGATCATGGGAATTAAGGATTCAACACCAACCGTAATTGATCTTGAGAAAAACCCGTAATTCTCAAATTCGGGAGAAATTGCCCAGAAGTCAAAATCAATGTTAGGAGAATCCCCCCCGGAGAGAACAAGAGACAATGCTAAGGGATCAGTCCCGTTAACCGTGATGGCAAAGCCATATTGTGCGTTACTGTATAAGGGAATAACGCCATCAAAAGAGAAACCATCCCCGGATGCACTAACATTAATGTTACCAAATAAATCGTAGTAGTAATTATCGAAACTAACAGTCATGGGAGTACTACTTTGGTTGTTTAGCTGTGATATTCGGTTGGGATCAAGGCTGAAGTATGTTTGTGGGAGGATAGTTGCTTGGTTTTCGGAATAATCCATGCCTTGGTATTCATTGAGGGTTGCTTGGGTTGTTGAGGTCAAAAGGAGATTGTCAAAAACTTTGAAGTACGACGGGGCTCGAAAGAACAAGTCGTTTCCAGAACCTGCGCTATATGTCTGGGCTTGATGAATTTGCGGTGCTAAAATAGTGTTATCTTGTCCCACAACAGCTTGCTGAGGGAAAGCTACTAAAACTGGCAGTAACATCAATGTGAGCAACAACATTGACGTCGAAACATATTTTCGGGTCGCCATATCCGCGCTAGCGTGGTTTTAATATAATTGTGTTTCCACACCTTTTAGTATTTCTCGAACAAACCAAGGCTACAAAGACTCAAACAACAAGAAACAGCGTCAAGCAGATTTTTGCTAACGTCAAGAATGACCAAGAGAAATAAGAGAGATAGCGACATAATATGAACAAGGAGGGAGCAGTATGCGAGGGTGAGACAAAAGATCAAGAAAAAGGCCGTCCAATGCGTTACATGGCTAGGAGCAAAAACATTTGTGTAAGCCATGCCAAAAGGGGGATGAACCAATTAGAAATAACAAATAACAGTGGTCTCAAATATTACTATAGTGAGTGCCCTAGTCAAGCTAATAGCAATAGTAGGTAGTCCCCTAGATGCTGTTGAGATACTTACTGGGACAGAGCACAGAAATTTCATCGAGAAAAAGATGGAAGGGATACATGATCGCGTACTCCTTCTTGTGAGGCTTCTAGAAACGATGGGGTTATACCGTCATGCCAAGGATCTCTTAGATGGAATGCTAAAAGAAAACCAAACGAAAGAGAACCCTCGTGTTTTGGAATTGTTGGTACTAAGAGCAGAGATCAGCCAAAATTTAGTGACACCAAGCGAACTCATGCAAATGATTGATAAAGTGGAGCGAGCTCTGCCAAGCTTTAGTCATTGTTTGGATCAAGAAGAATTCGCCCAGCTAACCGCTCGCGTGAAAAGACTGCGGGGGTTGGCGTTGTTTTCCAGGGGAGAAATCGAACTTGCACTAGAAACGATGATCTCGGCAAAGGCAATGGCAGAAGCGTATCATTGCAGAGAGCTAGCAATGCAATGTGCTGACAACTTGGGCTCGATATATCAGGTTCTTGGAGAACTAGACATTGCATTAGACCACCATCAACGTGCCGCAGAAGCGTTTGAGCAAATGGGAATGCCCTTAGAATATGCCCGGGCCCTTGAAAACACAGGACTAGTGCTTCAAGGAAAAAAAGAATACGAAAGAGCGCTTGGACTTTTCCTGCATAGCCTCCGCTTACTGAAGAATTTGAGAAACGGTGCCTACATTAGCCGAGTGCTTCTTCACACAATTAGCCTCGCCTTAGAGTTGAAAGATACCAAGCTTGCATGGTATAGCTTCTACCAGCTAAGCATGCTGGTAACTCAAAGCCCGAGCCCCGCAGTATCTCTTCGCGAGAAACTGGCACTGGCATGGTTACGCGAAAACGAGAATCGATTTGCATCATTTGTTCAAGCAGAGGAACTGTATCAAGAGCTACTGGAGCACCCACACGTCTTTTTCGAGATGCAAACTTTCGCGATTTTGGGGCTTCTCAGTTTGAAGATGAAGGAATTAACACTCACAGGCAATAGAGAGATCATTACAGAAATCTTAATGATCATAGGGCAAGCAGAACAAACAGCACTGGAAAACGAGGCATATCGACTGGTCATCGAGCTTTTAAAAGTAAAAGCTAGAATCGCGCTTCTGGAAAACGGCTACGTTCAGGCCAAAGAACTCTTTGCCAAAGCAAGGGAAATCGCAGAGAAAAACCGATTGACTAATGTCTTACTCCAAGTTGAAGTTGAGGGAAAAGAATTGGAAAGCCAAGTCAGAACCCTTCAACAATTGGACAAAGAGAATGCTTCGATCAATGAAAAATTGCAACTTCTGAAGCTTGGGGAAAAATTCAGAAAAATCGCGAAACAACAAGCGGGGGGTATTCCCGAGGAACCAGAACAACCAATCATGATCATGATCCTATCAAAGCACGGAGTAACCCTGTATGCCAAGTCATTTACTGCAGAAACAACGGTTGACCCCCAATTAGTTGGGGCATTTATTTCTGCCTTGAATGAGTTTAGCCGCGAAATGTTTTCCGGGAGGGGTACTATTGAACGGATCGAACATGGCGATTACACAATGTTAGTGAACCCGAGAGACATGCTCATGTTTTGCTATGTGTTTAAAGGTTCGGCAACCATGGCGATTAGACGACTGCAAAAGTTTGTTAGCGAGCTTTACTTGCAACCTCTTCGCTGGGATAAGTGGAAGTCATTCATGCTCATGGTGGATAGAGAAGATGTTGAATTAATTGATAAAACAGTGAATAGCGTGTTTTATGCATGAGCAAGCATGGCTCAAAAAAGAGGGAGGGGAGTGACAGCTTCGTCTGCTCAGCGCTTAATGTTTACGCCTACGTTTCCGATGAAGGATGACGGAAAGCACAAAGATCCCGATGCTTAATGGTAGATTAGGATAAGTCAGAAATGAAACACCTGTCGTCGCGGGGGTCTGATCCACAGGTGTGGGTTCATTAATGATCTCACCTTCTAGGAGGAAGACCATTCGCATGGTCTCGGATTGTTCGCCAGGCATCCCATAGTAGGTGAGATCGTAAACCATCATTGCTCCAGTTGTCGCGTTCCAAGCTTCATAGAGATCAAATACAGGAGTCCCATTGATGTCGTAGGACCAAGAGAGGTCAGTAATGGATGAGTTTGTGTTCATTGTTGCTCCACTAAACCCATAAGTATCTACGAGCCAGTCCATGAAGACTTGGTTTCCTCCGAGCAAGTGGAAGTAGAGCAATGGAGGTCCCTCGTTTAGTCGAACATGCCCTGGACGTTCGATTTCGATAATGATTTCTTGATCTAAAGAGGGTCCTACAAGGTGATATTTTGCCCATACACCTCCTGTTTCTGAGTTAGCAGTGAAGTCTAGATTACTGAATTCGAGAATGGTAAGGTTGAGGAGGTCTCCTTGCCGAATGAACTGATCGGGGTATTCAGGAGAGCTTACGTTTAACTCCGTTGAGCCACCACCAGCATCGATGGTCTGAGCGCGGTATTGATATGTGCGACCTAGGACATCATTCCAACTAAGGGAGAAGTCTTGGATGTCCCGTGCTAACAGAAGGGTGAAGTTTAGCTCCATTCCAGGGTAGCCTTCGAAGGGATTCTCATAGTAGTAAAAATCAGTGAGCACTCCGGTTGAAATGCTCCAGTTTA
>JAJRWK010000288.1 GCA_024276795.1 archaeon
AAAAACAAAAGAATCGGTCTTACTCTTTTTCTAAAGATGAAAAAAACATGAATGGAAGCAACCTAGTCTCGAAAAATCGATTTTCGCCCAAGAAAGTAAGACGCAAGCAATATCCTAACTTAAAATAGTTTTAGTTCAATAGGGTTTCGAGGCCAATGGAAAGATCAACCACAAGACTAAGAACACTCGTTGCAATCTTATCACATTTTCAAGAGATTCCTGGTAATAAGGCTCTGCAAAAGCTAATATATTTAGGACAGATGATAACGGGAAAGACCATTTGGGAGTACAAGTGGTTTCATTTCGGACCGTATTCTTCTCAATTGCAAGCTACAATTACGCAGGCACGCGACATGGGGCTGATTCATATTGAAAACGGCCAATCCAGGCATTTCTTAAGACTGAACTATCAAAAAGCTAGACAACTTGAAACCATGGATTTGCCTCCTGAATCTGTTAAGTTGCTAGAAGGCATCGAAACGATAGCAACAAAAGCCAAGGAAAGCCTCAAGGACCCAAAGCAATTAGAATTAGTGGCTTCGTTAGCATATCTCTTTGATGAGTCCAAAGACATTGATTTAGCTGTGAAGGAACTAGCTCTTAGGAAGCACAGATACAAATATGATGATATCAAGAAATTTCAACCTTTGATTATCGAACTCTCTACTAGTTTTGAGCGTGTGAATTCCCCAAATCTGGGAAGGAGTTCTATGTGAAAGGATCAAGAGTTGTTTGACTTTTTTTGGCACGCTGGATTAATTGTTCGACGAAGTCAGCATATTTTCGATCAGCAAACACACGGTAAAAGGTTTGACTCATATCTGCAATAAGGGGAATAATAACTCCAGGAGATTCATCTCTCGTTAGTAATCGCAAGTTACCTGCTCGGTCAATGATTGCAATTTGTTTTTTAATATCGAAATCTTGATCATATGCCCATTGAAAGAATTGCTTCGGATTCTCGGGAGGATTCTCCAAAGGAGGAGGAGTAACAGCTCTCAAAGATTCGTTTTCGGGCCGAGGCATAATCACCGCCCACGGGGGAATATTACCTTCCGCTATTTCTTCTTGTAATTTTTCATTAATTAGTTGCCAGATTACTAGGGGAGTCAGAATATCACGCTGTTTTCTTCCTTTCAATTCGCTTTGATCCCAAACCAGTTTATAGGTACGTCTTTCAGTTAGCAATGTGGCATAATGAGTTGCTTCTTTTTTCTTATCGCCCAGCTCTTTGTCAAATTTTCTACGGTAAATGGAATGGATCACATGAAACAAAGTATTGTCATCGAAAGATACTAAATCGTCAGGGTTTTCCCAGTAATGCCACGGAGGAGGAAGAATACCAATTTCCTCGTCAGTGATTATTTCATATAGCCTAGATATAACTTCCTCAAAAAAAACAGTGGATTTATGCATGTAGACCTGCTGATACATGTTATAGCGACCAAGCAGGTACTGCTCAATTGCCGGGATACCTTTTTGATGAAAAACAATGAATTCTTCGAACTCCCCGGTGGGATCTTTGATTGGGATAAGAATTCGTTTTATTCGGCTGAGGTCATAGTTGCCATAACTAACGCCGGCGAAATAACTATCACGCAACAAGTAGTCCAATCGATCGGCATCAAGATTACTACTTATCATCTGCCCACGAGCAAGTGTTTCCACATTGTCTGAGGTGATTAAGCTCACAACCTCCTTGGGGTCAACATCGTGTTCTTCTAGAATATCGCCCAAAACGGTCTCCAAGATGACTTTCTTTCCAAGAGTTTCGTGTCTTCCATTCCATGATTGCCGGTTGCTTTTGCAAAGCTCTATTACAGTGTTCTCCAAAACATGCGACAAAGGGAAATGACCCACATCGTGAAGAAGGGCGGCAATTCGAATGAGTTGTTCAGTTTGATCTTTAAGGATATCAAAATCATCATAGCTGGTTTGAACGAGGTCCCCGTATTTTATCGCGTTGATTCTTAGTCCATCAATGAGTTCGCTTGCAACATAAGCAACTCCAAGAGAATGAGAAAATCGACTATGCGAGGTGCCATGATACACCATGTCGGATAAACCCAGTTGGCGGACATACCTCAAACGCTGAAACAAAGGTGTACTAATGATGCTGTTTTCAGCGGAAGTGATGTCAACTGCACCATGAATAGGATCTGCTAGAACCTTCACGAATCTTAGGGCCATTTTCAAAATCCTCATTGACAATCTACTCTAAGAATTTTCGCAACGCGAAACAAGTGGAGAAAGAGGGTCAAAAGAGAAGAAAAAAGACTCAGAGAAAACGTGTCATTGATACTATAGATCCTGGATTTTAAAAACTTTGTAGGAGACTATCAGTAACCCAATACCAATACTGGAAAGCGACAGAATCGAAGCCCAGGGAAATGAACCTGAAAAATAATCGGGGGAACTCGGATCACCCAGTATGAAGTTTATGAAAAGCTCTACGTGAAACGAGATGGAAAGCACAGGGTTGCTCTCAAAATTGAAGAAATCCTCAATGATGGGCCAAGCATAGGGAATGAGACTATCAATGAAGAAGACATAAAGTGTTAACAAGACTAGGGGAAAAATGGGTTTTTTAGATAAGACACCAACAAGCCATGTAACTCCGAGAAAGAGTATATTCAAGAAAAAGATGTATAACGTTGTTGTCAGGATAAGTATGAGTAGAGTGCCTATGTCGGATAAGTGGAAAAGCCCAAACTTAAGACTTCCAGCAATGAATAAGGTGGCTCCAGTTGCAATGATGCCAATTAGAACCCAGAATCCAGAGATCAACATAGACGAAATGACTCTTCCGATGAAATGTTCTTCCCGGGAGAGGGGATAAGCCGTTTCAAACAAAAATGAATGGTCTTCATATCCTTCTGCAGAAGCGTAAGAGCCAATAATGATCGCAGACAATGCGCCAAATTGGCCCGCATACAAGGCGATCGTAAAAAGCACCACAACATTTCGAAACCAATCTTCCCAAGTTCCAAGGGGAATGTCAATTGTTGCAGGATCTGCAAGCGAGAAAGATATGCTCAGCATTACTGAGATCCCAATAAGAATAAGGAGAAACACTCTTGCTTTCAATGAGAAAGCATGCTTTTTCCAATAATAGTTTGTGGTGGCGAGAATCGTAGCTGAATTCATGGTCATTTTCACCAACCTCCGTTACTCATTATACGAGCTTCCTCGAAAGGATGAGCTCTTCAAGACTGATTGTTGAAGGTGTCATTGAATACACAGTAATGCTATGCTGACATAGAATTGCCATTATTCTGCGAGAATCTTCTTTCAGATTAACGTAGGGAATTCTGAAAAGTGCATCTGTGCGTGTGTATTCAATGTTGTTAGAAGTCAATGCGTTTTCAAATTTCGAAGGATCGCTAACCGTCATCTCGATAATACGAGACTTGTATTTTTCCAGTAATTCTTTCAGATTGGCTTCTTCGACGAGTGTGCCCTGATGTAAGATACCAATTCTTTGTGCTAATCTTTCAACTTCTATTAATGAGTGAGAACTGAATAGAATAGTTCCTCCGTTATTCACAAACTGTTTCATTTTGTCATATATGATTTCTCGGCTAAACGGATCCAAATGGGACACTGGCTCATCAAGGACAAGAAGCGTGGGAAATCCCAGAAATGCTAAGGTAAACGCAATTTTTTGACGTTCACCAGTGGAGAGAGTACCAATTTTTTTCTCTAGTAAGGACACCCCATCTAGCTCAGTCAAGAATTCGCTTGCATATTGTAGACTTTCAGATTTTGTCATACCAATCAACTGACCTTTGAAGTGAAGCAATTGAGACCCCTTTACAGTTCTAGGATAATAAGATGGTTCAGCAGGAACGAATCCAATCTTTGCTCTTTCCTTCGAAGTAATCTGGGCAAGTGGAATTCCATTTATCAAGATCTCCCCTTCAGAGGGAAGAATACCTCCCGTGATCATATGTAGGGTCGTTGTTTTGCCGGCACCGTTTGGCCCGACAAGCGCAAAGAACACACCAGCCTCAATGGAAAAAGTCAGATCCTTCACAGCATAGGGTAAGTCTTTCCGATATTTCTTGGAAACCCTTCTTAGCTCCAGAATAGGAACAGTTGCGCTCACGATTTGACTGGAAAAAACAAATATTTGAAATTGATCATTTGGAGGCGAAAATGAAACTGATGGATTAGTAAAAGAGAAGGTTGAATCTTTTTATGGAGGGAAAACGTTGTTTGAATTATGTTTGAACTTGGTATGGTTTTGAGTGCGGATTACTTATCTATTGATCAAATCGTTTCATTATCTCCTCTAATTGATCAGATGGGTTATGCTCAAATCTCAGTTCCAGAGATTTGGGGCCATGATGCAATTTCTTTACTCTCTGTATTAGCGATTAGAACAAAAAAAGTGAGGCTGGCTACAGGTATTATTAACCTTTTCAGTCGATCAGCGGCTCTGATCGCAATGACATCAGCCTCCATCGATGAGTTATCGCGCGGAAGATTCATTCTCGGGTTGGGACTCAGCGGGCCTCGAGTCATTGAGCGATGGCATGGAATGCCTTTTGTCAAACCTCTCACAAGGACGAGAGAATATATCCAAATAATTCGAAAAATATTGGCAAGAAAAAGACTGGACGACGAAACAAAAACGATCGGGAGTCTGAAGGGCTTCTCTCTTTCCTTTAAGCCATTGAGAGAACAAATACCCATACATTTAGCTTCTTTGGGACCGAAGAATATTCAGCTTACTGCTGAATTGGCAGATGGTTGGATACCAGTATTAATGCCACTGAATGGATTTAAGGAGCAGGTTCATCAAATGAACAAATATCTAGAAGAAAAAAACAGAGACAAAAGCTCCTTTGCAATAACTCCATTTGTGTTAGCAGCGGTGGGAACAAATCCGAAAATAGAGTATCTTCTACGAAGTCATGTTGCCTATTATTTTGGCGGAATGGGCGATTTTTACAACAACATGCTTCAACGAATGGGCTTTGAGGAAGAGGCAAAAGAGATCAAGAAATTATGGCTTGAAGGAAAAAGAAACGAAGCAGCGCAGACAATTCCACAAGAATTACTTGAGGAAACAACGGTGAGCGGAACACGAGAAGAGTGTCTCGAAAAATTGGTTCAGATAAAAAAAGCAGGAGCCACTTGTCCTCTTATAACCCTACCATTTGGATCAGACATTGCGTTAGCAAAAACAACATTAGAAGCATTGGCTCCCGCCCATGGGAGCATATAAGCTGGAAAAGAGAGAATGAGTGTTTTTATGCTTTAATTCCTAGAGAGCGGAGAAAAGCTTTGTTGTTTGGTTTTCTCCCAAGAAAATTAATAACTAATTGTTCCTCGTCTTCACTACCGCCTTTGGCTAAGATCTTTTGTCGATATTCAAGGCCAACATTTTCATCTAGTGGTGAGCTTTCTTCGAACCGAGTGAACATATCTTGAGCATAGACTTTGGACCAGAGATATCCGTAGTATCCGGCTGCGTAACCACCCATGATATGTCCGAAGCCGGAAGCAGGATGGGTATTTCGCAACGGTTTGAAGGTTAAGATTTCTTCAAATAGATCATGCCAGATCTGATTCGGGTCGTCAATGCTGTCTGCCAAATGATACTTCATATCAATCATCGCGAAGAAGATCTGCCTAAGATTTTGTATGCCAGCATTGAGGAGCTTGGCCTCGATCATGTTTTCGATAATATCTTCGGGCAACTTTTTACTTGGATCAGTGTAGTGACCAGACAACATAGAAAGAACTTGTTTGTCCCACACCCAGTTTTCAAGCATTTGGGAAGGTGCCTCTACAAAGTCCCATGCCGTATTTGCCCCACTGAATCTAGCGTATTTTGCCTCAGTGACGATCTGGTGCATAATATGTCCAAATTCGTGGAATAGCACCACTACTTCTCGATGTTGAAGTAGAGACGGCTCTGTTTCAGTGGGTTTTGTAAAGTTAGCGACCATTGCAGCCATGGGCCGTTGATATTTCCCATCTTCCAACAACGTTCCCTGGACAATGTCAAATGCGGCGGCGTGCTTAAACTTTCCTTCTCGTGGGAAGAGATCTAAGAAGAAAGACCCCATGTACTTGTTGGTGGCCCGATCATAGACTAAGAATTGTTTAACGTCAGGATGCCAACCGTTAGGATTCTCAATTTCTTCGAATCTTAGACCTAGGACGGTCTGATAGACATGGAACATGTTTTCTAAGACAACCTCGAGAGGGAAATATTCTCGAACAACATTTTGATCAATAGCGTAGTCTTCTTTTAGTATCAGATTATGATAATACGAAACATCCCAGTATTCTAGTTGGGTTTTCTCTACGGAAGTTCCTTGGGTTCTGGCTTTCAATTTTCTCATTTTTTCTTTTTCTAGTTTTGCCTTGTCTTGCAGATGTGTTTTTAGTTCCTCAAGAAATGCAATCACTCGGTCTGGAGACTTAGCCATTTTTTCTTCAATAATATATTCAGCATAATTCTTGTAGCCGAGTAAATCTGCGATTTGTTTTCTTATAGAAAGTGCTTCTTTTAGGAGCTCAGTGTTTTCAATTCCTCCTCGGTTCTGGAAGGCTTCGTACATCTTTTTGCGCAAGGATTCTTGTTTAGCATTCTCCATCACTGGGAAATACACGGGATAATCGAGAGGCAGAAGATAATGATCTTCTTCCTTTTGAAGAGCTTTTATCACAGATTCGGGAACTCCATCTAGATCTTTTTCCGTGGCTTTTACGAAATATTTGTACTCATTGAGATTTTTCTGAAACGTTATTTGGAGCTGATCATGTTTGTTGAACAGATCAGTTAATGTTTTTCTTGACTTTTCGTCAAGATCAACTCCCTTTCTTTTGAAGGCTTTCAGAATCTTGTCATAAAGACGAAGGTCTTCACCATCCAAACGATCGATTTCACCTTCCAATCGCTTGACTACATTATAAAGATCAACTCGTGACCAGAGATAATTCTGAAATTCAGATTCTAATTTTTCGACTTCTCCACCTGCAGATCTTTGAGCGGGATCGGTAGAAACATATTTCATGAAACCCAGAGGCAAGAGAGTTTTTTCTGCAGATGCAATTATTCTTTCTAACTTTACTACTACATTTTCGAAGGTCTCTTCTCCCTCAGAGATCTGGGCAATTATGTCAATCTTTTCCTTTGCTTCTGCAATTGCAGTTTTTGCAGTTGCAATCATATCTTCGGGTTTGATCTCCCAGTCGATACGTGGAGGTTCTTTTACGCCAGCTATCATAAAACAAGTCAAATCTTGACCATATTTAAATAAAGTCATTTGTAAATAGCAAGGTTACAAGGAGGTGTTTTTTGGGAAATAAGAAAAGGCAAGTACTCAAAACTCCTCAATTCTCGTTTGAAACACCAGAGTTTCCAAAAATGGTCTGAGCCCAAGGAAAAAATCCAAGAATTCTGTGTTTTCCCAAATGCGAAACAAAATATACGTGGTTACTAGGCTCATACTTGTAACAACCACGCAGTAGGGAATAATTATGATCACAGATTCTGATACAATAGTTGAAATAGATGACATCGCGCTCTCAAAGATCATTGAAATAATGAAACAGTATGAAGAAGAAACTCTAGTTCTCCGGCTCTATATTCAAGGTGGCGGGTGTTCGGGTTATCAAATGGGGATGGCTCTTGACAAGAATGTTGGTGATAAAGACCACCTTTTTGAAATCAAGAACATAAAGGTCGCCATAGACGATCTTTCACTCCCTCTTGTTAAGGGGGCAAAAATAAGCTATGAAGGAGGAGAGGATGAGGGATTCATAATCCAAAACCCAACACTCGAAGAACTCAATTCATCCTCTTCATGCTCAACAGGTGGTTGCAGTAGTTGTGGTCCTAGCGGCTGTTGCTAACAGTCATGATACCAGTAGATATTTAAAGCGTTCTTGAAGAGAATGCGTGATTTCGAATGGTTTTTTTCCGGAAAAAAAGCCTAGAAGAGCAAATTGCTTCAAAATCTAATCCTCGTGCTAGAGCCTATCTCATTAGCGGATTTAAGCTAATTAAGCATCCTTCCGTCACCGAAAGACTCATTGCTTGCGCCAAGAGTGATCCGGACCCATTTGTCAGAATGCAGGCAATCAGCGTATTAAGCCAGAGAAAAGAATCCCGCGTGCTCAATGGATTACTAAGTGTTATTAAGAATGACAATCATCAGCATGTTCGAAAGTTTGCTGCAAAAGCGATTCAGGACACTTATCAGTTAGAGGCTTTAGACATTTTGTTGAGCTCATTTCGACAAACGAAGAATTCAGTTTTCAAGAAAAGGATGATTGAGGCAATTGGAGGACTAACGCTTAAGGAAGCAGGACTAGCACTCATTGAGCTCTTTGAAGGAACAGAAAACATTGAAATGAGGCTTGCGATCCTAAGAGCTATTGGGAATTTTGAGTTTGAAGATGTTATGCATTTTCTTGAAAAAGTAAGTGTTGAGAATTCTGGATCCGTTGCTGAAATGGCGTCAAGAATGCTCAAGAGAGTCAAGAGAGCGAATCAGATTTGAAAGGATAAGCAAGCTACTAAAACCTTCTTCGAATGATTATTCGCTTCAGATGAAGAAGTTCTCTATTCTGCACAAGACTAGTTGGAAGTTCCTGACTCTGATCTGCTGTCGAAGGATGGGGGGAACGTATCAACTCGTTGAGGGCTTTAGCCTCTTGTTTTGCAAGTTCTGCAAAACGATAGAGAGTGAGTAGGTGTAGCGTCAATTCAATCTAAACTAGGAATCACATGAGTTAAGAA
>JAJRWK010000047.1 GCA_024276795.1 archaeon
CCGCCAAAAGTTTTACTTTCTTAAGCTTGCCGGTTTTCAAGGACTCGTAATTACCTCTTTGTCTAGTCAAAATAATTATGGCAAAACCCAGAGAAACCCACGGAAGGAATCGGTTCTCAATGTTCCAAAAAGGCCAACTAGGGGTAAACATCGATAACGGAACCAGAACAAAAAACGCAAGCGTGTAGGCAAGGAACATGTAGGGAATAAACAAAAGAAACAAGAACAATACTACTAGCCACTCGAAAACCAAGTATGGGCTAAACACCAAGAAAATTGCAAGGGAAGTCGCAACGCCTCTACCCCCTCTAAACTTAAGCGCCCAAGGATAGCAATGACCAATTACACTACTAACCGCAATAATGGCGTAGAATAACTCTCTTGACTCAGCAGAGAGCCCAACAATGTCGCTATAAAACCAGCCAAAGCTTAGGGCAACTAAGCCTTTCAAGGCATCACTAATTCCTCCCGCAAAGCCATAGATTTTTCCCCCAGCCCGGCCAGCATTCCTTCCTCCCACGTTTCTACTTCCGAACTCTCGCAAATCAATGCCCTTTCCTATCTTTACATAAATCCAACTAAATGGGATAGACCCAATCAAGTATCCAATTATTGCACCGATAAGGAACAGTATCATAGCACACTATCTTCCTACAAATAAATAAAACCATATAACGAAAGGGTTTTACGAGATGATTTCTGATTAAAAAGGAACATCCTTCACGAAGTTCTGGCGTCCCAAGATTAACTTACGATGGTATGTAACACTTTGATCAAAGCCTAACACTTTTACATTAATTGAATGTAAACGACTCAGTGAATGATAGAAAAAATTCATCATTGCATGGTCAATGGAATCCGGGCCCCCTCTTTATAGCAAGTGCTGCTTTTTTATGGACAACCGATGCTGTTGCTAGAGGTTTTCTAAGCCAAGAGGTAAGCTCTGGACTCTTAGTCCTTCTAGAGCACATCATCATTGTCGTCGTAATATCTCCGATTTTGATAAAATACTGGAGCGATTTAACCCAAATGACAAAACAAGAATGGGGAGCGTTGCTCTTCATAGCAATCGGAGGCAGTTCCTTAGCGACTATTTCTCTAACCCAGGCGTATAGCTTGGAAAGCGGTGCTTACATCACAATTGTGGCCTTACTACAGCAGTCTCAGCCAATAATCGCAATAGGATTGGCTCATTGGCTTCTCAAAGAACGATTGCCAAAATATTACTACCCCCTTGCTTTTGCTGCGATTGTAGGAGTGTTCTTGATGTTTTTGCCATTCTTAACTAACTTCACTAATGATCCTACAAAAATCCTTGAAACCCTTAGAAACTACGATCAACAAGCGTTGCTTGCAGGAACACTCGGCCTCTTAGCAGCTCTCTTCTGGGGAGGATCAACAACATTTGGACGTTATATGCTTGAGCACGGTATACACAGATTTGAATACTTCCAAATGACCGCTTACCGGTTTTCAGTAGCCTTGGTCTTCCTCATCTTTTACAATATTGTCTTAGGACAGTTTGTTACACCAAGATTTAGCCAGATCACAAATCCTATGTCTATAGGAGCCCTGCTCTACATTGCGTTAATACCGGGGTTGCTCTCACTTATTCTATATTACTACGGGCTAAAAACTACTCATGCCAGTGTTTCGGCAATTTTCGAACTTGCATTTCCGCTTTCAGCACTGGTGATCTTACCTTTGGTTTTTAAAAACCAGATTGCTGATGAAATACAGATTATAGGAGCAATAATCCTAATAGTTTCCACAACAATCTTGTCTTATTCATACCGACAACTGCCAGAATCACCAAGCTATGGACAATAATGATCCGTGGGCAGCGAATATTAAATGGCGCTGAATGTACACAAGTAACTTTTTGGACACCAGATAAGAATAAAAGAGCCATTACAGAAAAAAGATTTTCTAATTAAAAAGGAAAAATTACTTAGATTGAAAATAAATTCCACCATAGTAGTAAAATCGGGCAAAAGAATCAGCCAGATTCACAAATGCGGGATTACATGTGTCAATTTTGGCCATTAATGACACTAGCTTCACCATCCCTTCTTGTTCTTTTTCTCGATCTCTAAACCCTACTTAGTAAATTATTACAGCAATAGTATTGTTCAAGAATTAGGCTGGCAAGGGGACGATTTAAATACTAAAAAAAAGTAGGTGTTGCAATGAAATATGCGACCCCGTCGGTTGGAACGTCGTCGCAGACGAAGAGAGAACAGATGAATAGAAAAAGGTTGAAAGACCTATTTTTTACAATAATAATCTATTCTTTTGCCGTTCCGATCACAGAGGTTGCATTTCTGTCAAGGCAAAAGATAGGTGTAAAATTTGATGAAAGGCAAACAAAAGCAATTTTCCCTTATATTTTTGTTAATAATCTTAACAATAAGCACATTATCCACGACTTTCGCATTTCCCGCAGATACTGCTCGAAATACGGGGGTAACAGATAAAGGTGAACTAATACTTTTGGGACCAGTATTCGACAGACCAATAGCGGTTGTTTATTCTCCAACAAATGATGTTGTGACTCAGACTGCAGAAAGCATACGGGATAGTTTGAAATATTACTATCGGCCCGTTATTCTTACTCCAATCAGAGAATTCTCAGATTATGCGGCCGCTACCGAAGAAGCTTGGATCGTAGTTCATGTTTATGATACAAACCCCAATGGACCAATTCTCTTATCAGGACAGGCGACATGGCAGGATTTACAAGGAGTGATCTTGTCTAACAAAGATCAGAAACACGTATTGGCCATCCCTAATTCTGCTCAAGCTGCAAAGAACTTAGGAGTAGCGCTGCAGTTTGCTAGATTACCGGACGAGAAAAGTGAATTAGCGGATGCAGAATTACTAGGATTGTATTCCCTCTGGATGGTAGCAGATATTCTTGAAACTGAAAGCTACGATCCTAAAATGAGAGAAGCGGGTGTTACACTTCGTTCCTTAACTTTGAAATACTTTGCTGAAAACCTTGACGCCCTTGTTTCTAGAGGATACGATCCAGTCGTGCCTATGGGACAAGAGAATCTTACGGACAAGGAAGAACGTTTTAACAGACTCATAGACCCGTCCAAAGGAAAAGCATTTTGGGTTTCTCCTACCGGAGAAAGAGTCCCAGTTTCTCAAGCGCTCAATGCTATGCGTGATCAGAATTATGCTCTTACCCTTGGAAGCGGGGA
>JAJRWK010000289.1 GCA_024276795.1 archaeon
CAAGACGCATTCAACAATGCCACCGTAGACAGTATTAATAGCACAGAAGCACAAGAGATGTTAGCTCTAACCAATCAACTTGATGCAGCAATAAATATGACGCAGTGGGCCGTGAACAACGCTGTTGCCAATCAGACGGATAGCTTGAGTCAAGCACAATCATTAGATCAGTCCTTGTCTGTCGTTTCAGATCAGCTAAACACCAAGATTATTCCGGGAATAGCTACGATAAAACAACAGTTGAGCGGACCAATAGGAAACATTGATACAACAGTGATTTCAAATGCGCTCACAGACATTAAGAACGGACTTCAAGCATCTCTTGCCGCCCTTGCCTCGGTTAAGTTACAATAGAGGGTAAAGACCTTCTCGGTTTCCCTTTCTTCCCCCCCGCACCTTTTCTTTTTTCCCAAAACTGATATGTAGCAGAACACTAATCCGTCCCGTAGGAAGGTGTAACCATGCTAATTGAATTCTACATCGAAAATACTAGAGGAGAAACAACGCGAAAACGCTTCAATCCGGCCACTAGTGAGCTGGAGGAAGTCTCGGAGCTGGATCATCCATTTCCGTTTCACTACGGCTTTATCCCAGGTACCCACAATCCCCACAGTGGAGAACAAGTAAATTCAGCCCTAGACGCATTCCTAATAAGCCAAAAGCCCTTAAATCCTGGGAGTACCACCCAAGGAAAAGTCGTTGGAGTGATCTTACTTGAAAACGGAGATCACAAAATAGCTTTAGTCGACCCTGATTCGGAAATTGTACACTACGCTGAGATAGGTGAAAAAATGCAAGCAGAGATCCAGAAATGGTTCTCTCAAGTCTCTCCGGTTGAAGGCTGGGGGGGACCTATGGCTGCGGAGAACCTCATTGAGGAAATGAAAGTCAAATGATTCCATTGGAATTACGTAAGAGCTATATTCCAACAATGGTTTAGGGAGCATGGTGATTTTTGGTGTCTAATGAAAACGAACAACCCGATTCCCCCTCTCCAATAGCTCGTTTCCTCGGGCTAGTCATAATTGTTGTTGTAGCAATGATCTTGTACTACGCGCTTGGGCTTAACGAAACCTTCTGACAAGAAATTCTTCTCTTTGAAAACCAAACAACCGGACAGAGAGCAAAGGTGAAAAAATGGAACAAACTTCTCTACAAAAACCCCCATTCCAAAAAATATATGCGTATGCTGTGATGCTAAGTTCATTCTTCGTCCCATCTTATGCCAAGGGAAACTCAACTGAAGTTGTCAAGCATGTTTACGCGATTCCTCTCATAATAGTGAGGGTGTATTATCCAAAGAATCAAGATTTCGGAGGCGAAAACTGGGACTTTTCGATTTTCCCCTACACCCTCGTATTAACGATTTTCATGGTTGCGGCCACGATTCTTGCTTCCTATTTGGTGGTTGAGAAAGATCCCACGGTCATTCAAAGAAATACGTGGGGAATCTTCGGGACTTCGTTACTTCATCTATTATATTTCGCGGGAATTAACGCACTAGCCCAGCCAAGGTTTTCATTTACCACGATAGCTTGGCCAGCCTACTTGAACCTCGCCTTTACGGTAGCGTTTCTCATCTTCTTTTATCAGAATAATCCTCCAAAAATTACTCCTTCAGCGTCATTACCAAGCACGGAGTAAGAATCATTGGAATAAGAGAATCCCCCCAATGTCGAAAGTAGCCGTTTCATTGTCAAAGAGAAGAGTGAGTAATCCGTCTGGAGTGATTCCTTGAAGCCATGCCTTCTTCCTCGAAGTGTCTACTAGTTCTCCTTTCTGATAGAGAATCTCATTGAAACGCCTACGAATGCTTTCGAACTTCTTTGCAGATACAAATAATAACATCTTCTTTAGTTCGAGAATGATGTTCTTCGCTAGCGATTCGTTGTTGATTTTTTCGCCTGTTAGATCACGAATCGAGATGGGTAGGTCTTTCCTAGATTCATTCTCCAAAAGAGGGGCTCGATTATTTGTATTAATACCAATTCCAAAAAAAACGAAAACTTGCCCTTGGGGGATTACATCAATTAGAATTCCGCCTAGTTTTTTTCCATCAATAACAAGATCATTTGGCCACTTGATTTTGGGTGACAAGGAAGTGGAGTTACTCACAGCGGTTGTAGCAGCGAGAGCAGTGGCATAGTGCATGAACCTGGAAGTCACAGGGTCTGGCATAGGTCCCCATTTTGTAGCATAGGTGAACCAGAGCCCTCCTTTTGGTGATTTCCATGAATGATCTCCTCTTCCTTTTCCTTGGGTTTGAGTCTGAGAAATAATAAGAAGATCATGTTTGAGCAAGGATGCTTTATTTCGTAATGCTACGTCTTGGGTGGAATCAACGACGTCAAAGCGTATTATCTTTAGGGGCCTTGGAAGCCACTTCATGTTTCATCCGGATTTATAACTATATTTTATTCTTCTGCAAGTTTTTCGTCATAGAACTCTCCCAACATAAAAAATCATGGCTTTTTATAAAGCCCACCAATCTGGGGACAAACAATGCCCTCTGTACAAGACCCCCCGACCCAATCGTTGCCTGCAGATGAAAAGCTTGCAAACATGCGAAAGGAAAGCCAAGCTCCTGGAGGGAGCACACGCGTCCAGGCCCAACACGACAAAGGGAAACTCACTGCCCGGGAAAGAATTGAACTACTCTTGGATCCAGGTAGCTTTGTTGAAATTGATGCTTTCGTTCGTCACAAGAACCATAGATTTGGCATGGAAAAGAGAAGGCCATTAGGAGACGGAGTTGTGGTTGGACACGGAACCATTGAAGGAAGACCCGTTGTCGTTTATTCTCAGGACTTTACGGTATTTGGTGGAAGCCTAGGTAAAGCACATGCGGATAAGATATGCAAAGTACTCGATTTAGCGATTGAAATGGGAGTACCAGCAATTGGGCTGCTAGATTCAGGTGGTGCACGCATCCAAGAAGGAATTGAATCATTGGCGGGATACGGTGAGATATTTACTCGAAATGTTAGGGCATCCGGAGTAATACCCCAGATTTCAATCATTCTTGGTCCATGCGCCGGCGGAGCCGTGTATTCCCCTGCACTGACCGATTTCATCATCATGAGCAAAGAAACCTCGTTCATGTTCGTCACTGGTCCTCAAGTTGTAAAAGAAGTAACGGGGGAGGAAGTTTCATTTTATGACTTGGGCGGCGCAAATATTCATGCAAGCAAAAGTGGAGTATGTCACTTGGTTGGAGAAACCGATGAAGAAAGCATCTTTCTCGCCAAGAAATTGCTTTCCTATTTACCACAGAACAATCTCGAAGATCCCCCAATCATTCCACCGCCACAGGGCTTATCATCAGCCCAGGCATTACGGGAAATCGTCCCCATGGATGGAAGCGAACCCTATAATATGAAAGATGTCATTCAGCAAATCGCAGATCCAAATACATTCTTTGAAATCCATCCAAACTGGGCCAGAAACATCATTGTAGGATTTATCCGTCTTGAAGGGAGACCAGTTGGAGTCATTGCAAATCAGCCGCTGTACTTAGGTGGAGCAATTGATTCAGATGCATCCGACAAAAGTTCTCGATTCATTCGATTTTGTGATGCTTTCAATATTCCAATCCTCACGTTGGTCGATGTCCCCGGGTTCATGCCGGGGGTAAAACAAGAAACAGAAGGCATAATCCGGCATGGAGCAAAAATGCTGTTCGCATATGCAGAAGCCACAGTCCCAAAGATTGCGGTTATCCTCAGAAAAGCTTTCGGCGGTGCTTACATTGTGATGAGCTCCAAGCATCTTGGATCCGACATGAACTTTGCTTGGCCTAATGCAGAAGTCGCTGTCATGGGGGCAGAAGGAGCAGTTAACATCCTATATCGTAAGCAACTAGCGGCAAGCAAAAACAATGAGCAAGGGCTTGCAAGATTCATTCAAGAGTTCAAAGAGGAATTTGCCAATCCGTATCAGGCAGCAGAAAACGGTTATGTGGATAAGGTCATTTTCCCCGAAGAAACGAGGGCAGAAATTGCTCGGGCACTCAAATTCTTAGATACAAAGCGACTTCAACCGCCGAAGAGAAAACACGGCATAATGCCAGTTTAGAATTGCCAGGAGGAGAAAAAAATGCAGACCAAAACACAATTACAAGAGCGCCTAAGGAACTATTTACCGTTTTGGGGAATATCACCTAAGGGTCTTTCAGATCCAAAGCTCGTGATTGAACTTACCAAACTCGGTGCAATTGGAATTTTCGATGCTGAAGGATTACTACCGGAGGAAGTAAAAGCAGTAATTCATGAGATACAAACAGCTCTACCAACCAAGGACAATGCATGGGGCTTACGGATTTCA
>JAJRWK010000290.1 GCA_024276795.1 archaeon
GTCATCAACAACGACTTTCGCATCAAGGACAAGATACTGACCGTCTTCGGTTAGAACTAGGGGATTAATTTCAGCAAGAGTGAGATCTTCCTCTTGAACGATCTTAAAAAGGCGGGATAAAATATTGGCGAGTTTAGCCATAGGTTTTCCAGTGAATCCTTGTGATTTTAATGCTTCAAAGAATCTAAATGGAAACCCATGATCGTTCATCGGTAGAGAAATCTTGGCCAACCGGTCAGGTTTTGTCGCTGCAATTTCTTCGATGTCCATGCCGCCTTCTGGACTAAACATGGTCAGTAGCGCAAGGTGACTTCCGTCTACGAGAACGCTCGCGTAGAACTCTTGCTTAATCGGAACCACTTTTTCCACGAGAAGTTTTCGAATTGGCCGGCCATCGCTTTCCTTTGAAAGAATCTCGACTGCTTTAGCTTTTACTTCTTCCTCAGTGTCGACTTTCTTGATGAGCCCTCTTTTTCCTCTCTTACCTGACAAAGTTTGTGCTTTGATAACTACGGGAAGCCCCATTTCTTTCGCAGCTTCGACAGCTTCTTCCGCACTCATGACCACTTTTGAGGGTGGGAGCGGGAGATTATGTTTCTTGAATATTTGTTTGCCTTCGAATTCGTACAGCATACCCATATGCATCACCTATGCATGAGTGAGCATGAGAGACAAAGCAAGAAAAACTATTCGCTTTTACCCCAAAAAAATGAAAGTAGAAAATCTGCGTCTCTGTGCGGACTTATCCCTTGTTCTAACTCAAAATTAAGAGAGAATCATGTTTCTCACCTATAATCGAATTGATTTCATGATCGAATTTGAGGTCGTCAATTCATAACGCACTAGTTTCTTGGATTTGTTAGTTTCTCTGTCAAAAAGTCGGATTATTGCTTGGTTGCTTGGAGAAATTAATTAATCGGCTTGACCTTATTTTGGAAGTAAAAAATGAGGAGAAGTAGATGGAGAACCCGGGATTTGCGAAAAATATAACTGTTGAGGGGGTGAGGGATTATTCCTAGAGGATCTTCACAAATTCGACTCGCTTGGCTCTGGGTCGATTCATGACCCATTTCTTCTTGCATTCAGGGCATTCAAGACGTAAATCGATTTTTCTTGAGGTTTTGCTAGCCATTTTTGTCTGGGTTACTGGTTTTTTAGAGTATCTTCCTTGGTTTCCGTAGCCCCTGCGTCGGCGCTTTTCTTGCCTTGCCGATCTACCTAGACCTCCTCCACGGCGGCTTGTTTTTTCTTGCCGGACGCGCATTTCTCTGTGAGTTTTGCATTTGGGGCAGTAGGCTTTCATTTTATCGGGAATCTTGACCATATGACAACTCTCCTTTTTTCATGAGCGGTTGTTTACCCTCATTTCATCACGGAGTTACTGAAAGTATCTTTTCGGTTGTCTTTTTAATGTCAGCGGTTAGTACGATACTCTTGCTGTTGGTGCTGTAGTTGGCGCTAGTTTGTCGAAAAGCCTTGGTTTGAATAGATGTTTAGAAATTCTTCGTAGTCTCGCTTCAATCGAGGAATACTTGGTCTCCAGTTTCTCCAGCCCTCAACTGTTCCTAAAACGAAGAAACCTCCTTGTTTTCCTCTTTTTTCCTCTGCATCTACTGGCCGATACTTTTCATCAGACAAATCGAGCCTGGTTGTTCCGATATGTATTCCATTTGTTGTTTTGAGCGTAATTTCAAGGGCGTTTAGCACTTGTAAAATCGCGGGTTGACCGTCAAAGCTCCAAGAAATAAGGCGGAGCTCTACGACTAAGGGTGTATTGGGAATTCTTCGTAGGAGTCTGTCTCCCAAGTGTTTTAGGCTCGGATCGATTAGCCGGATATGATCGTATGCATCCTTGAGCTGTTTTCCGGCTTTCGATTCAACAGTCATAGCGCTCACTGGTTGGATTGTCAATATAATTGTTAATTCGTATGACTAAAAAAAGGAATCTAAGAAAGCATAGTAATGGCGAATGATGATACTGAGCGTGGAAATTTTGCAGATAGATTATTTGGTAAGGTGATTGAGAAGAGGAGCCCAATCATTGCTGGAATTGATCCAAGGCTTGAATTATTCCCTAAGAGTTTTTTCGAAATGGAGGAGAATTTGGAGCCCCTGGTCTATCGAGAGGAGATATCTAAAGCGGTTCTAGATTACATCTTGAACATAATCGCTGCAGTAGACAAACTTGTTGCAGGAGTAAAGTTTCAGATGGCTTATTTTGAATTGCTGGGATGGAATGGATACAAAATCCTGGAGGATGCCATTAGTTTTGCGAGAACAAAAGACTTAGTAGTAATCTTGGATGGAAAACGGAATGATATTGGATCTACTTCAGAAGCTTACGCGCGCAGTTATTTGGGGAAAAAAGGTTTTTCGAAAGACTACTGGGGGAATGACCTTGGTGACTCACTGACGGTGAATCCGTATCTGGGTAGTGACGGAATTGCTCCTTTTATTGATCAAGCGAAAGAGCACGGCAAGGGCATTTTTGTACTGGTCAAAACTAGCAATCCTTCAAGCACTGAGCTCCAAGATCTCCAAGTAATGATGGAACATACTGGTCAGCATCTGTACGAAACAGTCGCTTCACTGGTGAGCAGTTGGGGTGAGAGATTGAAAGGCGAGCTCGGCTATAGTAGTGTTGGTGCTGTGGTTGGAGCAACTTTTCCTTCGATAGGGAAAAAGTTGAGAGAAGCCATGCCCTTTACTCCGTTTCTCGTTCCCGGTTTTGGAGCACAAGGGGCGTCTGCCAGCGATGTTGCAGTAAATTTCGATAGTCGCGGGCTTGGAGCGGTCATCAATTCTTCTAGAAACATCTTTTTTGCATATCGATTCTTGAAAGACTTCTCTGAGGAGGAATATGCGAAAGCAAGTCGCCATTCTGCAAGAAATGCAAAGGAGAGTGTCATGGCGGCTCTCGAGGAAGTTTGCAAGGATCTAGAATACTAGTTTGTTATTTTGCTATACAAGAACCTCTTCAGCGACAAAGGGGTCTATACTTGTCTTAACAATCGGAAAAAGTTTTAGCGCTTCTATTGCACCGATTCTTTCTAATGGCCTGTTGTTATTTCCACATTGGTAGGAGTGAGTGCATTTCGGACAACCATGGCGGCTATTACAAGAACATTCTCTCAGAATCTTTTCCACTCGGATAATTGCTTGATCAAACCGATCATATAATAGCTTGGTAAGGCCAGATCCTCCCGGTGCTCCATCATAGATGACGATAAGTCCGGTGGTGCCAAGTGAGACGCCACCTATTTCATGAGCTCCTCCTCCCGCCAAACTGTTTCCGCCTTCAATCAAAACGTGTTCAATGGCATGATAAGTGCCTCCTAGAAGTTCGAACAAATCAAATTCTTCACCTTGCTCTTCAACCCACTGTGTAGGTTCGGGTGAACGGAAGACAAAGCCCTTGGTAGTAAAAGAATAAGTCAAGGTTTCATCAAGGAAATGAGACGCAACAATGGCACCGGAAAAGACATCTTTTTCCACGTATCCATAGACCATTTCTGTCATTTTCAAATCACAATACGCGATTTGGATGCCAGCGTATTGTTTGGTTTCTAGCACGTTCAGTACTTCAGGATACATTTCTCGCATAGCTTCTGTTTTTCTCCCGTCAAATCTTCTTGGCTTGACAATAGCCCTCTTTGACACATCTTTTAGATTAAGCGATGCAACGGAATAGCATCTGCCACCATGGAGATATATTGCTCCAGGGTGAAGTTCCCGAAGCGCCATAGGCAAGCTCCGAAAGCCAATAGTTTTGTTTGCAACTACAATCTTCACTTGTTCTCCAATTCCTCGGAGGTTATAATCTTTCAGCTCTTTCTTGCCCTTTGGAGAGATGAGTAGCGGTCCAGGGTATTTTCCAAGAAGCGTTCCATCAGGTATCATTGATTTAATTAGCTCCTCATATTGGGGGAATTCTTCAGCAAACAATGGAGATTCCTCTGCTGCTGCAAGAAGGTGTTTTCTTGCTATTAGGTCGTTGCTCGGATCTATATAGGCGCTGGCTACATCCTCAAAATACTGCTGAGGGTAGTGAGAATAAAATGAGCTTATAGGATCATCATTTCGCAACACCAATAGACCGAATGCATCTTGTCCTTTCCTGCCCCCCCTACCTATTCTTTGAGTAAAACGAGTAACATCTATTAGCTCGCTGATAACAGTATCGACTTCTCCGATATCAATCCCTAGTTCAAGCGTGGGGGTCGAAATAAGTATTTTCAGATTACCTTCTCGAAATCGCTTTTCTGCCGATTCTCGATGGGTAGATGATAAACCCCCCCTATGGATTTCTGCTTTAATGTTGAATTGTTTGAATATCTGAAAAAGAGTCTCAGAACTGGAATGAGAATTTGAAAAGACGAGGGTTTTCCGAGTCTCACGAACGGCTGTTCGTGATAGATTTGTGATAAGAGTATAATGTGAGACACCCTTAGGATATACCATCAATACGTGAGTGGGAGCCATTCTCACGTTGCTAACGTCAATGTGCTCTACGGAATGCCCAAACAACAATTCGCAAAACTCGACAGGATTACTGATTGTTGCTGATGCGGCGATAAAGCGAAAGTCGGGATTGTACCTTCTCAGCCTATTTATCAGGAAGAAGACAGCAGTTCCATAACTCCCTATGAACTGATGAACTTCATCAACCACTAGGAA
>JAJRWK010000291.1 GCA_024276795.1 archaeon
CCATGATCGAATCATTTGTTATTACAACATTTGATCGATGGAGGCGAGCTTACATTAGAAACTCTCGAACATTAATCCAATTAGTAAGCATTAGCTTTTTGCTTCTTATGGGAGCTGTTGCTTACAGCAATAATTCTGTCATACAATTTCCCAGAATCGGATATGACCAGTCAACTACAGCAACGATTCCAGTCGAATTTGGCTCTTCGACAAGTCAACTGTTTGAAGATGAGCAATTTCTAAACCCCGCTTTTCCAGACATCGGTGACTATGTTAATACCAACATCACCAACCTCAATCCCGAAAACTCTAATGTCTACGTAGGACAAGACACCATCCCAGAAATTACGGGGACCTTCTTCAAAGTAAGGGTCAAAATCGTTGCAGTTTACGTAATTAACGATCACGATGGATTTGGTCTGGGGGCTGGAGAAATCTTTATCGAAGGAACCGCCAATGGAAATTACACTCGAAACCCCTCAATTGGTAACGAGTTAGCTCTAAATGATGGGGAAAACGGGACTCTGAATATTTTCGTCCTCGATGCCCTTGCACAGCAAGTAAATGTAACATTCGAGGTTCGCGATAGGGACACTGCAGACGCTGATGATTCACTTGGCTTTGCAACACTATTTCTGGCTACGCCCAGTAATGGTACGTTTGACATTGTAACAGATCTTGGAGATGCCCATCTTTACTTCTCCGTTGAAGCAATTGTTTCTCAAAATACTCTATCTGCAAGCCAATTGCTTAACGGATATAGGCCATATCTTTCTGTAGACGATGAAACAGACAAAACTGAAATGCCAGACCTCGTGGTCGGAAGAGTAATTAGTGGAACAGACTCTGGGTCCGAAGCCCTCTTACTCCAGTACTTTTTCTATTGGCTCTCTGAAAATTCGCCAGATGGAGGAGCGTATTCCTTTGAGCTTCACAAAAATGACTACGAAGCCCTCTACATCTATGTTCGACCAGCAACAATCAACAGTCCCTATAGAATCGTTTTCAATAATTGGCAGTACACCGACGTAACTGATTTTCCAGCTCAACAACTTCTAATTCTAGATAATTCTGTGGTATCCACAGTTGAAAATACATACCTTAACAATATCTCTTTAGAACTTCAGCCATTGCTCGGAGTTGCCACGAACCAAACTGCCAAAACTATGCCAATCTCTGCAATCGCAGATTGGGAGTACGATTCACTACTCAATCTCAGAAAGAACGCTTGGAGAACATCACTCCTTGGATATCGGACAATTGATTTAACAATTGATACTAGTTACCACACTTTTGACCTTGGACCCGGTGGTACTGTGTATGGATACAATTACACCGTTCAAGACTTGAATTCTTCCCTTCTCAAATCTTGGTATGGCGAAGTTACTCAAACATTTGCATACGGAACCCATGTTTGGAGCTATTTTGGTATTGATATTCCCGTGGTTGCGCCATTCACAATTGATGTTCTGCAAGTTTTCCGCGCCCCATACGTAATCAGTGGATATCATAACGTTGTCGAAAAAGCCGGGGCACTCACCCTCGCAAAAAAGTCAGGCTTAAACGTGACTCAATCGATGGGTTTCAACATTGGGTTTAAGTTTGCGGGGGACTTAATTGTCCAGCAACTAGAGCCTGCCGGGCCGGGAAAAACAGCCCTTCTTAACGTTTCTTTAGACATGGATCCTAATAACTTCTTTGTAGATCTTGGATTCAATTATACCATTAACGCATCTCTAGCCTACTGGTTCTCGCAATCGGAGTTCTTCTACAATACCTCATTTAGCTTCCCCATACAAATTCCTCTGGGAACTATCGGAACCGTTCTTGATGCTCTTGGATTTGGCTCTTATGAGAAAAACAATGTCCCAATAGTCGACAAGTATCTTGAACTTACATATCTCACCATTGAACCCGCATTCATAGGAACTCTAGTAAACGCATCCATCGGGCTTCAAATTTGGGACCTCGTAAGGGATCTTCTCTTTGTCTATTTCCCCCAAAGCCAACTTGTCTTACGAGTCATTAATTTCTTTATCGACGCCATAACATTATCAATCAACCCTGTCATTGAAGGTGTTGTTAGAGCCTCTGTTAATCCTACAACCCCCGGAATGTCCCTAAACAATAGTCAACTTGAATTTACTCAAGACGTCAAGTCAAATATCATTGAGGTTAGTCTTGATTCAGGTTTCTCAGCAACTTCTTTTTCTCTAAACTTTGAGAACATCACCTACTACTTAGACTTCTCAACTGCATGGTCTCTCTCCATTGACTTCAAATTCCCCCTGAAAATACTGATCTCTAGTATAACTTGGGATATTGGAGTCTTCCCAACATACTCGGCCTCAATTTTTCAATCTTCGAGCGGATCTGTAAAGCTACCAGCAATATCTCCCACAACATCAAACAACGATATTCCATCGAGCTCATCCCCTTCCCCCCTTCCCTCTCCCAACACACCCTCTAATGCCGGATCTGCTCCCATCAGCATTCTTGGCGTTATCGTTGTTCTCCTCGCCATTCCAACAATAAGAAGCCGAAAAAGACCCTTCTAGTCGCCAATCTCTTCCTTTGCCCTAATCCCTCTCCACCTCTTTTTCTCCCCGAACTGCTTTGTATTACAAGAAGGAGAAGACCATAGCGTGCATTTTCTCTTAAAAATAATTCTTGGTGCCCCGTCGCTTTTTCTTTGCTTTATTCTCTCCTTGCTTAAATCACGAGGTCGCGGGCTTGCAAGTGAACACCACACAACAAGTGACGACAAGACAATCACTCTTCATCTGTATCACCTCATAAACAAGGCCTAAGTCTGGATTCGAAGCGATTCCTTCACCCAAAACTTACCTACAACATCTAGACGTTGACGATTTATGTCATTCAAAAAAATCGTTTTCAAAGGACCGCTGACTAAACTGCCCCAACCCCTCATGCAGGCGTATATCAAGATCGCCCAAGAGCGATATTGAGACAAGTTCAATCTCCTTCCTCCCAGAATCGAACATTATCAAGCATTTTTGTCGCTTCCTGAACCAGAATCCGCGGAACAAATTACTGTAATTGCTGGAACCACCGAATCTGTTATTGGTTATGTGAGTAGCTTTCGAAACACAAAATACGACAATATCGACAAGGCTGAAATCACTATCTTCACCACGAACCAATATCAATACAAAGGCTTTGAGTCTCTTCTCCTATCAGAACTTCTTCCTTTGCTATCTGAAGAAGTGACCTTGCTCACTTTCCCTTTCGAGAAGGCTCTTACCTCGAACAATTCACCAAATCCCGGGATTATTCCCCTGCCTACACTGGTCGATGGAGCGTTAAGGTTCCGGACCCGTCAGAACTTGATTCAGCAAAAGAAAACGCCAAACAACAATTGCAAAAAGCTAAACCACGGGGCTTCAGTATAACTCAAGTTGAAAAAAGATGAATTTCATGATGATATATCTTCTGACGAGATTTCGATGTACGAATCTCCGTGGAGGGACATGCCCTCGGGAGGAATCGAAGAAGAACCAGAAGTTCTCACCCTCAAACGATTCAAAGAAAGGTATGGTATACTCAAAAAAACCCAACAACAACCCCTCGCGTTCCTTGCTATTCACAAAACCATAGGAACGCCAGCAGGAATTACTGAAGTCTATGTCTCAGAAAATCATCCACTGGTCGTTGTGCAAGGCGATACTGGAGTTCTACAACCTTTTCGAGGGAATGGCTTAGGCTTTGCTCTCAAGA
>JAJRWK010000292.1 GCA_024276795.1 archaeon
AGAAAATAGACTCATGACGCAGAGCAAAAAGGATAGGCTTGAGCCCTTACTCAGCTCAGTCTTACCAATGAAAGAGGGCAAAGAACTCTGGTGTGACCTCGGAGCTGGAAAGGGATTTTTCTCAGAATTGTTACACGACAGACTACCCAATGCAGAGATAATACAGTTCGATAAGACAATAGCAAAGAAGGAGAAAAGAATCGCTGTGCAAGGTGACATAAACAAGCTACCCTTTAGAGCTTCAGCGTTTGAAGGCGTATTGTGTTCTCAAGTGTTGCATTATTTTCCTCCGGGCAATAGACGACGCATTTTTCATGAGATCTACAAGATACTTTCCTGCCTCGGAAAACTCATAACCATAGAGTATGAAACATCGCAGAGCTATCCTTGGATTCCATACCCGCTACCCTACGGAAAAATCAGAAAAGAAATCCTAGAATTGACGTGGTTTGCTGAAGAAAGGTTGGTAGGAGCAGATCTTGCGCATCGGCCGAAATATACGATCTATCTTCGAAAAAACAAGTAAAAAACATCATTGAAGGGGCTTAAATAGATCCGTGTACTATAAACATAAGTGAGTGGAAAAGCATGGATTACTGCCCTTATTGTGCTGGCATGATTCAAAACAATGTCTGTTCAAGGTGTAGTATTATCTTCGTCTACGACCAAAAAACAGCCATATGTCGCTACTGTAACCAGAAAAACATGATAAAACCTACGCTACACGAAGAATTCCTCCACCAGTGCGAGTTCTGCGCCTACTATTACTATGTTGGCCCAGTCGATGGAATAGAAGACAATTCTTTGGAAAAACTAAGGGCTATCGAAATGAGATGTGATGAGTGCCAAGGAAAGGCTCTTTTCGTTGAAAGAGAAAGCGCGTATATCTGTCAAGAATGCGGCTTAGTTCTAGAAATCCCCCTCGAGCGGTTGTTGCAGACACCATTTTGAAAAAGGTAGTATTGGTTCTCTGATTCGCCAGATTTAATATAGGGCTAAGAGAGATACTAGCAACGTGCCGAGCGTAGAAACGATAATTGCGTGGGGATTGGGTGTATACGCAGCCATCAGTTTGTTTCTCTTTGTCTTCTTAACAAACAACATAATGATCTGGAGAGAACGTGCATCCATCATCCCGTTTGGAATTGCAGAAGGAAAGCAAGAGAAAAAACACTTAGATAAGCCAAGACGAGTGTATTGGGTTTGCCACAATCCCGATCACAAAGGCTGGACCGTCATGCTTCATAGCTGGGGAAGAAAAAGTGAAAGAATGGTTACCAGAGCACAGCCACACTGGGACAAAGGCTATTCCCTCATATTCGTAGACGCAAGGAGTCATGGCGAAAGTGAATATACCAGGATAACAACTGGATATCACTATGCGAAAGACGTGATTGAGATCCTGAGAAAAGAACAGATAGAAAACCCAATTCTTCACGGGCTTTCTTTTGGATCAATTGCAGCAACTATCATCGCCAGAGAATACACCGTCAAAGCGTTAATTCTAGAAGCCACAAGTGCCACCATACGAGCGATTTACTGGGATTTTTATCATTACCTCAGAATCCCGAAAATATTCTTTGGGTGGATTCCTTGGCTACTACTCAAAATTGACTGGCCTTGGGACGAACTGGCACCGAAAAACTCGTTGCAAAAGCGAGATGTTCCCATTTTATTGATTCATGGAGAAAAAGACGAACTATTCGATCCAGAGAAGCATGCAGAAGCTATCTGGGAAGCAATCAAAGACAAGCCTCATGTATTCAAGTGGATAGTTCCGGAGAGTCCTCATTCTAGAATGGCGAGACATCCTGAGTATTATGAAAAGGTAAGAGAATTCCTTGACTATGTTGAAAGAATAGAAGGAGAAAAACTCCCATCCACCCTGGATAGTGCAGACCACAAGAATACTACGTCATAGGTCGAAGTCGCTCCTTGCCGCAATTACTCCTGATGCTTTGTCTCCGGCTTCTCCAGAGCGCACCTTGAGGAGGAAGAAGAAAGCAAGAAGACTAAAACTAACTGAGAAGGGGAAAAGGACTTCATAGTTCAATAAGTCAATAAAGATGCCAGAAAAAGTAGGGCCAGTGATTGCGGCAATACTTGCAAAAGCATAGTAGAGCCCAGTCCCTAATCCATTATCACTAGCATGTTCCCATACAACAACTATTGAATTGACGTTAATCAGACCCCAGCCGACAGCAGCAAACATTAGAAGTAAAGTAATGACATCGAGGGATCTGGTGAGCGATATTCCTAGGAGGGCGAAAGTAAAAATGACAAGGCCTATGCGCATGGTCAACAATCTACCAAGTTGTGTCCCTAGGAAACCGCCGATGAGCGTGAAAAACACGAACACAATGGGGAAGAAGAAAAGAGCCCGAGAGGCGGCTGCTACAGCCTCATTTGCCGTCGCGTCGGGAAGGACTGCGTATTGTATGTAAAGACTGAAGAAAGCCTCAACAGCATTCCACGCAATAAACCAAGAACCAATGGCTAGTAACATGTAAATCAAGGACTTGTCAGCGCCATGAATGGATCGAGACAATTCCGACGTAAGCTGCCCAAAGGTTGTCTCATCAGATGCAACAACGGGTTCTTTTGGTAGAGGAGGCTCTCTGATCGAAATCAAAAGCAAGACAAGCATGACGACCATGACGCCGGAACTCACCCAGAAGGCCTCGAGGACCTTTCCTTTTTGAAAGAACGTGGCTGAAATGAAAAGACTTAGTGCCGCCGAAAACCCTCCCATGAAATTAATTATCCCATTTGCCAGACTTCGGCGTTCGCTTGGAACTAGGTCTGGCATGAGACTAACAACAGGAGACCGGTAGATTGCCATGGATAAGTTGAGCAGAATTATTACTGCGAGGAAGAGAGCGAGAGAGGCCATGCTTGCAACGATGGGCACTAATGCAAAGAAAAATGCCCCTAGAAGGGTGCCCGTGATAATGTACGGAAAGCGTCGGCCAATCCTGCTCCGAGTGTTGTCACTCCTTGTTCCGATATAAGGTTGGAGGAAGAAAGCGATAATGTTGTCAAGAGTCATAACGAATCCAATCAACCCTTCACGAACGCCAAAATTACTCTTTAGAAAAACGGGAATTGCGATGTTAAAAAGCGTCCAAACCAAAGCAGTGGTTCCAAAACCAAGTCCAATAATGAAGACTTTCCAAATTGAGATTCCACGGTATTCCGTAACAGAAGGTACTGAAATCTTAGCTGAACTCATCTAGGAAGCATTCACAAGCCCCTATTAAAACCCTATGCGAAAAAACCCAGTAGAGAAAAGAAACAACGTTTCACTTTCTTTCTTGGATACAACATGAAAAGAACAAAAAACCTAGAAAAGCAATTGATGATGCGACCAACCCAGTTAGTTGATGAGACATAGACCACAATAAAGCGCCAAGAATGCTACCTGGTACAATGCTAAGAGATCGAAATGTGTAATATAATCCAATACTTTGAGCCCTTTTTTCAGTGGGAGCCAGATCAACCAGAATAGCCTTTCTAGCGGGTTCTCCAAACTCTCTAAAACCGGCGACGCTAAATGCAAGAACC
>JAJRWK010000048.1 GCA_024276795.1 archaeon
GCCGGATGGATTTCCTTCCTTGGCGAGGACGCGCAAGAAGCCTACGATCACACGATTCTTGGCTTCAAAATTGCTGAGGATCACAGGATTCTGTTACCTTTCATGTATGGGATTGAAGGCTTCATTGTTACACATGCGCTTGAGCCCGTTTATCTCCTTGATCGGAAGCAGATCCACGATTTTATAGGCCCTCACCGGGATCCTGGAGACCAATGGGTTTTCCAGCCCGGGAATCCCGGAGCTTCAGGAATGCTCGCGTTGCCTGATTTCTACATGGAATTAAAGTATCAGCAAGAATTGGCGATGCAAGAAGCCAAGAAAGTTATTCCCAAAGTACTTGAAGAATTCGGGGAGCTAACCGGTCGGTATTACAAGGAAGTTGAAGCTACTCACATGGAAGATGCCGAATATGCATTAGTTACTGCTGGAGCAAGTAGTGGAACCGCAAGAACAATCGTGGAGCACTTGCGTCAAAATGGAGAGAAGGTAGGTCATATCAAACTTCGAACCCTGCGTCCTTTCCCAAGCGAACAGTTGTCGGCCCTTATGAAGGATCTTAAGGGAGCAATGATTTTCGACCGCTCAGTAACTTTTGGATCCCCCAATTCCATTCTCGCCACTGAAATATCTAGTGCTCTCGCAAAAACAAGAAGCCTACCACGAGTTCTTAGCTCTGCTATCATCGGTTTGGGAGGCAGAGACATCACCGAGAGCGATATTCTTGGGTTATATAAACAAATCAAGAAAGACGTTGCTGACGATGAGCCTCGAACGCATTGGTGGGGAGTGAGGATTTAAGGAGGAATGATCAAGATGTCAAGAACACTACCTGCTAAGAAGAGAATTAATCTCAAGCTTGCTGCTAAAACCCCCTCGGCTCTGACTGGTGGACACAGAATGTGCAGAGGGTGTGGAGCCGCCGTTATTGCACGCCAGGCCACTATCGCAGCCGAACTTCTCGACAAACCATACGTCGTCGCAGAAGCAACCGGTTGCCTTGAAGTTGCATCCACGATTTATCCATTCAACGCTTGGAACGTCCCTTGGCTACACAATGCTTTTGAGAATGCAGCAGCAACTGCTTCAGGTGCAGAAGCCGCTTACACAGCAATGCAAAGAAAGGGGTTAATCAAGGAAAAACCTCATATCATCGTTTTTGGAGGAGACGGAGGAACTTACGACATTGGGCTTCAATCCTTAAGTGGAGCTATCGAACGAGGACACGACTTTTTATACATTTGTTACGACAATGGAGCATACATGAACACGGGTATTCAGAGGTCAGGGGCTACTCCAAGAGGGGCACGAACGACAACTTCCCCCGGAGGGAGCGCAATACCTGGAAAACCCCAGTATAAGAAAGATCTCATTCAAATCATGTGGGCACACAATATTCCTGTGTTTACCGCAAGCCTTGCTTATCCCCAGGATCTTATGCAGAAAGTTCAGCGCGGTCTGGAGTTTGAGGGCCCTGCCTTTATGCTAACCGACTCCCCATGTACACTTGGATGGAAGGTCGAGGATAGCGCAGCGGTAAGACTCTCAAAATTAGCGATCGAAACTGCGGTTTTCCCATTATTTAGTGCCTACAAAGATGAATGGGAGCTCTCTGCGCCCTCTCGTAAAATTGCCTTGAATCCTGATCAGAAGAAACCAGTAGAAGAGTGGCTAAGGGCTCAAGGCTGGTTCAAGCATCTCTTCAAACCTGAAAAGAAGAAGGAAATCATTGCTGAAATTCAAACTTGGGTTGACGAGCGCTGGGAACGACTGCTCGCTAGAGCAAATAACGTCTAATCCCCGCTGAATCAATTTTTCTTTTTCTCCTTTCTTCCCTTCCTCTACATTATATTCTTACGGGTTTTACTCCCCTAGCAAAAATAGTAATCAAAAGAATGATTTTATCAGCATCAGATCTGAACTTGTCGTAAAACTCTCTCAATGAGTCCGCTTCTTCTTTCGAAAGATATTTCTGCTCTTCGAGGGTAGTAATCAACTCTTTGTCTCCAGCTAATGCTTCGAATCCTTCTGATCCCAACTCATCGCTATGTGCCACCAAGGCATCCATTGAAACATCGGAGAAGCCCGCTTTTTTCAGGATTCTGATTAAATATCTCCCAATATACCTGTTCCCTCCCTTTCTTGCTTGAGCATCCGCGAATCTTTTGTTTAACCTATCACGTAGAGGAGAATCGGGTTCAATCAAGCCAAGAACTTCTTGGTCTATGTCATGTACAACGAAGATCCCTCCAGGTTTCAAGACTCGCAAGACCTCCTTTGCAACGACAGGTGGGTCTGGAATGTGTTGAAAAATTAGTCTTGCATAAACAAAGTCAAAGTAATTTTCAGGAAACGGGATTTTGTCTGCAGACGTATGGACAAGCCTTATCAGATTTTGAAAGCCACTTAATTCACTCTTGGCTATTTCTAAAAGCTCTGGATTCAAGTCAATTCCCGTTAACTTAATGTCTGGGAAAGTCTCTACTAGTAGTCGGGAAACAAATCCAGGCCCACAACCCAGATCTAGGATCTTCATCCCTTCTTTCAGTCCCATTTGTGCAAGCTTTGCCCGTTCTTTTTTCCACAAGAACGTTGCTTGATTCCTTAATCGAGTTATCTCTTTTTCAAAATCATAGGGCATGCCGCGGGGATCATACGATCGTGCATTAGTTCTAGGTTTTTTTGACGCATTTTTCTCCATTAGTTGAACTACTCCAAGGGGTATTATTAAGAGCTTGTTGTTTCGCAATGCAAAATAGTGATCTTTTGTCTTTTTTCAGAGGTTGTGCGGTAACTATGTTAATCTGATACGATTATTAGCAAATTAGGCCTAATCTCAAAAGAACCATTAATGTTTCCTAGAATCAATATAAGTAAAAACGCCCTAAGGAATAATTGATGACGAGAGTTAAACTATTTAGCTTCATGCTCTTCCTCACCCTTTTCGGTGTACTAGTAAGCATTCCATTACACCCTCAAGGGTTTGGGAAAGTGAATCAGTATGGTCTAGACATGCAACTTGTGAACGAAGCATTCCTAGACCTTGATGGAGACACGTATAACGACAGCATTTTCTTTGCTTTCAAGACAGTAACTGCACCTGCCTCCACAGTTCTTACAGTCTCGGTTGAATACAAAGAAAAGGGCTTCCCTTACTGGGAAAACTGGAGTGTCCAGTACTATAACATTACTACTGACTCCTCCGGAAATGCTTGGTTTAATACAACCATTTCTGCCAATGCTTCAACATGGATCTATGTCTATTTCGGCTTCAGCGACAACTACGGGAACTATGATTCTTATTACGCGGAGTATTATTTAGACGGCCTGTATCTCCCTTATGTTCCACCAGTAATGTTTTCAGTCACCCTACTGAACTCCTCGACTTCCGACACTGATTCCGATGGTTATGCCGATACCTTTTCCGGCACCTTCAATGTAGTGGACACAGAAGGAAGCAATACCTCATTCTTCGATGTATATGTCTATTGGTATGGTTATCTAGGAAACCTCTGGTGGGATTCTGGCCAGTGGCTACACATCGGCACTGGATACTTGAATAATAATTCTGGCTATTTCTCATTCAGCCTACGGTTTAACGAGACTGCAACCTATGATCTGTCCTTTTACTTCATCGACGCTTGGAACCGAAATAATGGAGAGTATTACGGCAACATAGGCAGAATGGATGGCTACAACACCCCCTGGGTTCCCTATGATTTGTATTGGCCATATCCATATGTTGAGGAGTTCAACAGCACTGGTGCATTTACTGATTCAGTCAAAATACGCTATGACTACTCGTTATCTTTCTCAACCCCCGCTACTGTCAACTACGCTGTACAAGTCAATCTGTACTATGAGGAGAACTACAATTCCCGTACATTTATGAATGGAACAACCCAATACTTCACCTTTGCTGGAAATTCGAGTTCGTACTACAATGACTTCTTTGAAATTATTTTCCCCATCAACAAATCTGGAAATTACATTATCGAGACCACTGTATGGGACACAGACACTGGCATTGTGTGGGCAAATGATTCATCTTACTACTGGCTGACTTATGGAATCCAGCCAGAACAACCACTAGTATGGGTTTCCAATACTTCAATGGCTATCATAGACGCTGATGGAGATAATGCATTCGATACTTTTGTGTTCGATGTAACGCTCTACTCTAACACTTCCAATCTCGACATTCCGATAGACATCTACTTTGATATTTACACTGATGTCCCCAACTACGGACGTCTATGGTACTATAATGACACATATGGGACGCTCCGTTCCCCCGGCTCCTTAACATTGCGCTCAAGCTTTACTGCTGAGTACGAAGGGAATTACACCATCAATATCTATGTTTATGAACAGCTTGAGTGGAATACTGTCTTCAACTATTCTACTACTGTTTACCTTTCACCTAGGACTGTATCCACATCTACGAGTTCTTCCTCTTCTGAGTCAAGTCTAACAACCACTTCAACCCTAATCGATAATCCTCCAGCTGACAACACTACCAGCGAAGAACCTCCTGCAAACGACAGTGTTTCGGATACAGCATCGGCTCCTGTTCTTCCCTTGCCAATTCCTGTCCTTCCCACTCTTCTGGGGCTATTCATAACTGGCGTTATTCTCAAGAAAAGGAAAATCTAAGTTCTGCTCCTCCCCATCCCTTGTTTTTCGTCTCTTAACATATTTCTTCCCTTCATTTCTTTCCTATTTTATAAGGAAATATGAAGAAGATTGATAGTTATACACCAAAGAAATTAAAAGGAAAAATTGCCGGTTGAGGATCGAGGTTGTCCTATGGCAGATGATAACGTAGAAGTTGCGGTTTCGGCCGACGCGGGGCTCGCTAGGATTAAACACGAGCTCGAGAAGGATGCTCAATTAGAACTCCAAGAAATTGAAGATCAAGTTCAAAAAGAGAAAAAAACGATTCTGGAAAACGCTAAAAGAGAGGCCGAATCTATCAAACAACGTCTGATCGCAGAAGCAAAGAAAAAGGCAGAGACCCGAAAGAAACAAGAGCTTTCACGAGTAAGGCAACAAGCAAACATGGAATTTCTAGGTACTCAAGAATCACTTATCAACTCTGCACTTGAGGAAGCTAAAGCAGCTCTAGCAAGCTACGCTAATACCAAAAAATATGCCGAGACCTTGAAGAAACTCATCGTGGAATCCGGAGTTGCTCTGAACGGTGGGGACTTGGAGGCTGTCATTAGATCCCAGGACAAAACCATTGTCTCCTCTCAGGTTCTCAAGGAACTCGCTGGCGAGATTGCCAAGCAGGTAGGAACCGAAACTTCGCTTGTTGTTGCAAAAGACGAGCTGTCTTCTATCGGTGGCGTCATTGTTAGAGAAAAATCAGGTACAATTGAAGCTGACAACACATTTGAGAGTCGATTAGAAAGGAGAATGGACGACATTCGTGTAGAAGTCTCAAGGCTCTTGGTTCAAGAATAGGTGGCGTTAATGCGACCCATTGCCCGATCAATTATTGTTTCAACTTTACTTCTAGCGTTTCTAATGTCGTTTCTGGTGAGCGCCCCTCAGAGAGCTCAAGCAGAAGCTATTGCTTACGGGGGCTATATTAGTGAAATCAAATTTGATAAGGAAACAGATGTTATCTTCAAAGGAACTATTCTAAATACTTTCACTAATCAGTCCATTGCTTTGAAAGGATTTGTTGTAAACTTCACAGAAGTGCTCCCCGAAGGTGCAAACCGTGATCCGCGAACCATTGAATTGAATGATACGATCAATGAGGAACATGAAATTTTGGCCTTAAACGAAGCCTATACCCATACAATGAAGAAAAGAGTTCCACTAGGCTCAGGCGAATACAATGTTTCCATTTATTTCAAGTGGGTCACAGAGACGCAAAAGAGCAATCCTGCTGCTACCATTCACAAGGCTTACAGTTTAATTAACCAAACAATTGAAGTCATAGAGCTCCCCACCTCAACCAAGGTTCTTCTTTACGCATTGGGAATCATTGTTGGAGGAGTTCTCCTATACGCCTTATATAGCCTTAGAAAAGCGGTCTTCAGGTAAGAACACTGTCCTCCGCTCCCTGGCGAATCCCACTTTCTTCTTTTCCTGTTCTTTTTTTCTTGTTGTCTCAAAGCATATGGCTTAGCTCCGTGATTCGTAGGAATTTGCCGAAATTTTCTCAATAAAATCACTTCTCTTCAACGTGTATGAACACAATCTTTTTCATTAAATGTTATTTTTCTCCGCATGTTAGAACGATTACTCGGAGAAGAGACCATGGCAGCACAAGTTAGCGCTCAGCAACAAATTCCTAAATCCGCTAATCACCATGGCCAAAAGCATGGTGGTAAGCGTCCTCCTTTTTTCCCAAAACCATTAATGATTACGAAAGTAATCGCTCCTCTCAAATACGAGCCTGCGTTGCTAAAGATCGTAGCTGAAAGTGGCTTGGTAGAGCTCATCGAGGTCGACACCCGTAGTGAAGTGTCCCCAATTGAGTACGCCGAAAGGAGACAGACGATTGATGGCTTGCTTTCAGAAATTCAAGGCCTTATTTCATTTCTTGAAAAATACGGTTTAAGGGCGCCCAAAGTCAAGAAAGCCGAACGGGTACCGATTGACACCGAGGAAGAAGCGGTTCGCTATGCTCGAGAAGTCGTTGGAAGTATCGGTGAGAAAATCCTCCACGCAATGCATGAATTAGAAGGAATAGAAAGACGCTTATCTGAACTTGACTCAATGGAACGTTTGGCTAAAGGGTTATTAGAACTTGGCGTCAGCCCTTCCGTGGTAACTCCCGGGACTCGCACTGTCTCTCACGTTGGCACTGTTTTTCCAACAAGATTTGAAAGGCTAAAGTGGGAACTACAAGAAAAAACCGATAACAAAGTCTTTGTCATGGGGGTTCCCGAAAGCGAAGATCGAACCTTCATGCTCGTTGTAGGGCTCAAAGAAGACGAAAAAGCGATTTGGGAGTCACTTCGCCAAAGTAATTTTGAAAAAATAGATCTTCCCGAGGATGTCGGAGAAGCGCATTTCGACCTCGAAGACATAGTAAAGGAAAAACGAGAACGACTAGAAAGAAAAGAGCAACTTGAAGAGCAATTCCGTCAATTCTCAAGAATGCATGCCGTGGATTTACTTGCAGCAAAGGAAGGTCTAGAACTCGTAGTAAAGCGCTTACAACTCTTATCCATCATGAAACGAACGAGAAGCAATATCACGTTCTGGGCCTGGATTCCAGAAAAATACGTAAACAAATTCCGCATTCTTGTGGAAAATGTAACTGAAGGAGCTTGCGTGATCTCATTTATCGAACCCGATTTTGAGGAGGATACTCCAACCCTTCTGGATCATAAAGAATTCTTCCGGCCTGTTACCAACTTGGTTACTGGCTTTGGGGTTCCCTCAAGAAAAGAAGTCGATCCTGTTCCTTTCGTTCTCATCCTTTACCCAGTTTTCTTCGGAATAATGTTCGCTGACCTTGGTCAAGGTCTTCTTCTTTCCCTAATTGGTCTCATTATTATGCAGTGGAGAAAAAGAATGGTCAAAGTTCCAGAAGGACTGGCGGGCATGCTCTTTAACGGTGCTGAACTACTAGTAATATCCGGTCTCTCTGCCGCTTTCTTTGGTTTACTTTTTGGCTCATTCTTTGGAGACGAGGTCTGGATACGAACAACATTCCTCGCTGACTTGCCCTTGGTAAAGCAGTCTCTTGCATTTATGACAACAACTAAC
>JAJRWK010000293.1 GCA_024276795.1 archaeon
AAAGTGAGATGCTAATCGCACCGATTAGGTGAGAGGAAGTATGAAGAGAAAAAAACTATCTGTTTTTGTCGTAGCATTGTTGTTGCTCATGAGCATCGGGACTCAAACGTCTCAGATGGCTCAAGGTATGCCAGAGCAACAGCCAATGCTAGATGTAACTAATGCATTCAACCAAGGGCAAGGAATTGAAACCGTGCAGCCTATAACAAACCCGACTCCTACCGCTGAAGACATAGTACGTCCACCAATAACCGTAGACCCTGTTTCAGAAATCACTCCGAAGGCGAATATACGAGTATCGCGAAGTTCAGATGATCCCTCCTGGGCGCAATCAGAATCACGAGGAGAAATCATTGCTAGTTTTGATGACAGCGTTATCATGAGAGTAGGAGACATAGGACTATCTGATATGAATCTCCAAATTGGGAAGCAATCGCCGTTTGTGAGGGCAAGTCCTGATGGGCTTGTGAGACTTTACGATGACAAGCGATTCATCGAGGTCGCGATCAAGCTTTCAAGTGATGCTTCCCTCGAGAAAGTCAAACAAGTCGTTGTTTCCATGAATGGGAAAATCGTAAAATACGTTGACATTATCGATACATTGGTCGTAGTCATTCCCTTGTCGGGAATAGATGCGGCGATGGAGACTCTCAATTCTCTTCGAGAGGTTGAATATGCCGAGCCCAGCTATTATTTCAAGGCGCTATATACACCCAACGACCCAATGTGGGCAGATCAATGGGGCCCACAAATTGTGGGCATGGAGTTCGCTTGGGATTACGAGCTCGGGAGTACCGATATTGTTGTCGCCGTGATTGACACAGGTATTGATTACACTCATCCCGACCTGGACAATTATCTCCCCATCGGTTACGATTGGGTAAATAACGATCCCGACCCCATGGACGATCATGGACATGGAACTCATGTTGCGGGAACCATCGGGGCCACAATTAACAATGCCTTAGGAATTGCGGGAATGGCCAATGTGTCATTTTTTGCAGAGAAGTTCCTAGACGCAGGAGGATTTGGTTCTGACGTTGACGCAGCCGCAGCCATTTTGCATGCCGTCTCGGCTGGTGCAGACATCTTAAGCAACAGTTGGGGCGGGTATGGTTTTTCACAGGTATTAGCGGATGCGGTTGCCAATGCAACATCACAGGGTGTAATCGTGGTAGCTGCTGCAGGAAATGAGGCGACAGATCAACCCCTGTATCCGGCAGCGTTACCAGGCGTGATTGCGGTTACCGCTACGGATCCGTTTGACCAGCCGGCTAGTTTCACCAATTTTGGGGATTGGGTCGATATTGCTGCACCTGGTGTGAGTATCCTTTCCACGGTTCCGTGGGGATATGAATACTTCTCTGGGACTTCAATGGCTACTCCGCACGTGAGTGGTCTTCTTGCTTTGTTGAAGAGTGCTTTCCCAACATATTCCTCAAGTCAGCTGGAGCAACTCTTGTTCAGCTCTGCTCTCGATCTTGGTGCGCCCGGGTTTGACCCTTACTATGGTTGGGGCCGTATTGATGCTTCGACTGCAATATTCGGACTACAAGATCATAATCTGAAAGCGTCTGTTATTGTTCCTCGAACAATACCAGGAGACTTGCCTTCGACAGTCACTGCAAGAGTGACGAACGCTGGCTTATTAAACGAGACAAGCGTTTTTCTATCACTGTACGTCAATGATTCACTGGTCTCCAACGCTACAATTCCCATGCTGGGCTCGGGCGAATTTTATGATCTTTCTTATGATTTCTTCCCACCCAGCTTTGGAGCATACAACTTTACAGTTGTTGTTGCACCCGTTCCTGGTGAAATCATTACAGAAGATAATATCGCACAAGCCCTTGTAGAAGCAGTTCCTCAGCAGATTCATCCAGAGGTCGGGGACGTCTTAGGTTATTTACCCGTTGGCTCTACGTATCCCTATTCTGTCAAATGGGTAGTGTCTGGCATGATCAGTCCCACGGAATACATTCTAGATTTATATCTTTTCGACAACACGCTCTATACAGATATCCTGGCTGAGACCATAACTGTTAATCCCTACACTAGAGAGGTTTCAGCTATATGGGATCTCTTCCCGTATTGGATTAGCCCAAATGTTTCAATTGGAGATCCTGTTGATCTTTTTGCGTACAATGACGGATCAGTCGTTGTTGGGGAAGACGTGATTGATTATTACGGTGAGCTGATCCCAGTATGGATCGTAGATGACGGCGCGGAGCTCGTTTACTTTAGCAAGTCTGATGGCGTCCTTATGGCAATTAGAGACTATGAAGGCAACCCGATATTTTATGATATGGCATTTACAACCGTTTTGCCAAACAATATAGAGTTTCACAATGTGAGGGTCTCATTCCTTGGTCCGACCATTCCAATTCTCGGCCAAGCTGTTGATCTTGTCTTCTTTGTCCAAAATACTGGCGAGTTCTTTGAGAACACGACAGCCACGCTCATCGCAAACAATGAGACGTTAGTTGCCCAGACATTCTTCTTGGATGTGGGAGATTATACGGTCGTTCATGCTTATTACAACGTTACTAGCCCCGGTTACTACTGGTTTGCTTTGTTTGCAGACATAGTTCCGGGTGAGAATTACTGGGACGACAACCAGATTTTCAAAGAATTCCAAGTTTCAGAACCTAATAACTACACCATGACCATGACTGGTTTCGCGTGGTTCGACGCTTACGCAAATGGCGTGAGTTTAGGAATAATTGGAGACGACGCCTATGCGGCTTTAGAATTACCTTTCAGCTTTGAGTTCTATGGGGTCTCATTCGATACACTTTATGTGGGCTCTAACGGATGGATGTCATTCTATGACCAAGATCCTTGGGAATTCTGGACTCCGTCATTCCCAACGAACGAATTCCCATTCACCATTGCTCCCTTCTGGAATGACTTGATCAGCTATGATAATATTTACGCATGGGCTACCCCGGACTTCATTGTTATCGAATACTATCAGATGGAATATTTATTCGGTGGCATTGCAGGAACTTTTGAGGTCGTATTGTTCCCGGATGGATCAATTCTCTTCCAGTACCTTTCCATGGGAGCGGACAATTTTTCCACAAAGGGGCTGAATTATGGATTTGACCTGTCATTCTACAACGTTATTCTCGCAGATCTCAGTTACGTTTCTGAAGTTGCCTACCTGTTCACTTTGCCAAGCGGTAATGACTTACAAGCAATTCTCGATGTTCCTGACCGATTGAATCCCGGTTCTTCCACCATTATCTATGCAACTGTAACAAACAACGGACCTTCAACCCAGCAAGGGGTTGAAATCCAGCTATTCATCAATGACCAAATCGTTTCGTCCATGTATGCTGACGAACTAGTGACTGGTGAAAGTCTAACGCTAGGTTTCTACTGGACACCGCAAGAACTTGGCTTTTACGACATTAGCGCGGTTGCACTTCCGATAGACGGCGATCCAGTACTATTCAACAATGTTGATACAAAAGTCGTGTTCGTTGGGAAGGTTACGAAAGTGACTGACTTTGAAGGCAGTTTGAAGGGATGGCACTTTGATGGTTTGTGGCATGTTGTTGACGACTCATTGCCCTACGGAGAATCTCACAGCCCCACTCACTCAGCATATTACGGCATCGATGAAACAGGAAACTACGACACGGGAGACCGAAACTACGGAACACTCCTCAGCCCATTCTACCAACTTGGCGATGATGTGTTCGTGCTGAATTTCTGGAGTTGGTATGAAACCGAGCCGGGTAACTACTTCGACGTCAAACAAGTCTACGTCGTGTTTGCTAATGGTAGCATGGAGCTCATCGGAAACGTCGATGGCGAAATGAATAGCTGGCAGGAGTTCTACATGGACATTTCTGCCTACCGTGGAATGCTTGTCAGATTCGCATTCTTCTTTGACACCGTAGACGAGATCTTCAACAACTTTAGAGGCTGGTACGTGGACGACATTAAGATTTACGGCACTGCAACCAAGAAACTTGTCCACGATCTCGAAGCATCAGTAGAAGTCCAAGACATGGGAACCTACTACAAGATAATCGGAACGATTACCAACATAGGAGACTTTGAGGAAAGAAATGTTAGAGCAACCATCTATCTTAACGGTGAAATGGTTTCATTAGGAATCATTTCCAAACTCGGCATTGACAAAAGCGCGTCTCTCGTATATTACTGGTATGGTTTCACAGAAGGAACGCACAACGCAACCTTAGCTATCAAAGAACGGACCAATGAGTTCAGAACCGACAACAACATTGCTACTCTAATATTCTCAGTATTTGAGCCAACACCAGTAACAATCACAGTATTCGACGCGCTAACTGGGGCTCCCATCTTCAACGCACTAGTTGAATTATATTCGAACAGTTCTGACTACACAGGATGGACAAACGAGACGGGTAGCATAACATTCCTTGTCAAGCCCGATTTCTATTATGGAGCTGTTTTTGCAGATGGCTACAACACGCTTTACTTTGATTTCGTGGCTGAACCTGACCTGCCACTATATCTTAGCTACCCTTTGACACCGATCAGCAAACAAGAAGCAACGATCGTGTTCCAAGTATATAATGCATTCAATGCCTCTCCCATTGAAGGAGCCCAGATTACCTTGTGGGGTAACGGCACAACATTCATGGGCTACACAAACTCCACAGGAGGAATCACGTTTGTTGTGCCAACTGGGGAGTATGACATTGCGGTTGAAGCTACTGGGTACCAGCCTTTCTATACCTGGGGACTCTTTGACATGCCAGTTGAGTATTTCATTGAAGCGTGGCTCGTGCCAGAACCAGCGGGTGAAGCAACGCTTTCGTTCATGGTCTACGATAATTCTACGGGTCTGACGATTGAAGGAGCTACCATAGTGATCGCTGGCACGGCTTACTACGAAGAAGGAATCACAGACTTTAATGGAACGTATGAGACAGTTGTGCCTCTCGACAATTACTGGATAAACGTCCAGAAAGATGGTTATTACTACACCACCTTCAGCCTT
>JAJRWK010000004.1 GCA_024276795.1 archaeon
AGACCACGACATTCCTAATGTTCTTGATTTTCTTTAGGACAATATCTGCAGTGGTTTCGCCGGCTCTATGCATTAGAATCATCGGGTCGGTGCCGGAAGCATACATGTTTTTTTCAGCTGCTCGCATCTCTTTTGTTAGTAGGAATTTGGGCTCTGTAATTTCCCAAACTGGAATTATCTCTTGGAGCATAATCATTCCCCTTTTATCTAAAATCAACCACGCATATGTTCAAAGAAGTCGAAAAAAACATTTGCTTATTTCTTATGACCTTTTTCCTCAAAATTCAGTACGCGGACACTTTTATCTTTCAGTATTTTATTTGAAGAACTTCTGGTTTTGTGTGCTAGTTTACTGTAAAAGATTAGGGGCGTAGCCTAAATCGGGTTCTTGGGAACAGCGTTGTGTCTCTGATATGCTCAACTTGAAGAATCCATTGAACAAATCTTTCAAAACCAAGACCGAATCCACTGTGAGGAACAGATCCGTATTTCCTCAGATCAGTATACCAATAATAAGGCTCTGGATTCAAGCCCATAGCTTTGAGTCTTTTGAGTAGGCTTTCAAGATCGGTCTCTCTTTCACCCGAGCCAATTAGTTCTCCAACAACAGGTACTAACAAATCGGCGCTAAGAGTGACTGATGGATCTTTCTCTGAGATTTTGTGGTAAAAGGGCTTCATGTTCACTGGAAAATCAGTCAAATAAATTGGGTTGCCAAATTTCGCAACTAAGTCTCTCTCGGGAGCATCCGAAATGTCTTCCCCGTCCTTGATATCCCATCCCAACTCTTTCACAATTTGAAGTGCTTTGCGATATGGGACTTTTTCGAAAGGAGTCTTCGGTTTGAAGGGCTCAACATCTAGATCACTAAATACGTCTTCACTATCCTCTTCCGAACGCTTGATAACATAGACAAGCATTTCTTGCATAAACTCTGTGAGGGCATCAAAATCTGTCCACGAGAGTTCTGCCTCCACATGAGTATATTCTGATAAGTGTCTTTTCGTTCTACTTTTCTCAGCGCGGTATGACGGTAGGATAGTGAAAACATTGCCAAGGCTGAAGATAGCTGCTTCTAGATAAAGCTGTGACGATTGTGATAGATAGGCTTTTTTCTCAAAGTATTTAATTTCAAAAAGGTCGCTCCCTCCCTCCGGCAAGGTTTCAACAATCAAGGGTGGAGTTACTTCGAATAAATCGTTCTCATAAAAGTATTCCCTAAAGTACTTTAGGGCGTCGCTTCTATATTTCAGGATCGCTCTCGTTCTCCTTCCACGAATGACGAAATGCCTTTTGTCCAGCATTACGTCTGGGCCGGATTCGGGTGTTACTTCTTGGTCGATCTGAGGATGTGATGGGTTCCAGACATTTACGGTACTCGCAAGTACTTCAAACCCTCCCTCTGCTCTTGCATCCTTCTTAACAGTTCCTGTGATTATGACACTTGCTTCTCTGTAAATTTCCTTAGCAATTTTGAAATCATTCTCTCCGACGATGTTTTTCTTAATGGTTATCTGGCAGAAGCCATAGCCATCTCTCAAGAAATAGAACATGATTTTGCCGTGGTCTCGAATCTGATATACCCAGCCTTTAAGCGTCACTTCCTTGTCTTCATACTTCGCAAGGTCTCGAGTTTTTACAAATGTCATCACATTTGTTGAACGCGAATGTCATTGTAACCTTTTCCCTATCACCACTAGCCTAGGGGATATTTATTTCCCAAGCCATATGGTCTCATCGTGGAACTTCAGTGTAGAAAAAATGCAAAAACATGGTCTAAGAAGAGTTCCTTGCTATCTTAAAACTGGAAACAGAGCGATCATCTTTTATTGCCTTTCAATAGTACTATGACAGAGATTACCGGAGTGAATGAAGGAATGAGTCAACGACCCGTTGAATACACCATGTTGATCAAAAAATTGAAGAAACAAGCAGCCGCAGAATTAGCCAATATCGTTGAAGGTATGATTCTCTATGGAAGCATGGTAGAAGGAACAATTGTTGGTGGAGAATCCGACTGCGATATCGTAATTGTTCTACGACAAGCAAATACCCCTGAAGAAACTATTTCTATGATTCAACAAGTACAAAACACGCTCAAGCCCTACCAAATGGATCCTATTTTCTCGACTTTGCTGGATGTCTTGATTGTTCCTAATGAATCTTTGCCAAAGGAAGGGTCATTTGGAGGCCTTGGCGCTATTCGTGCAAGTTTGCTATCACGGGGAGAAACTCTGATGGGCACGAATCCCTATGAGGGACTGAACGTTCCCGAAGAAGCAATTCGACAAAATGCAAAGGAAATGGCACTTGAGTACTTTCAGAATCTCGTAAACACTGTTTTTGACCCTTCCCTTGCTGATCTCTCAGAAGAAGACATTGCTTTTGAACAAACCTTTATTGCGATTGACTCAATCCTTGGTTGCGCACAAGCATTTCTCTTCTATAAGGGAGAAACTGGCTTTTCAAGAAATGATGCGCCATATTTAATTGAATCCAAATACACCCACGAACTAGATTATACTGTTGTCAGAGAAGCTCAAGCATTACGATTAGGCTCCTCAGGTGATCGAAGAAACTTGCCCCTGGCTGGAATCGAGTTTTGCTCTCAAGTAATCGCTGCTATTGGCGAAAAACCCCTAAAAATTAGTTCTCATAAATTCGATAAACCAAGAGAACTCACTGAGACTTCGAGTATCATTGAAGACTCCGTTGAAGTAGCATCAATGGAGGCTCCAAAATCAACTACTCAAAAAACAAAGAAAAAAGGGAAAAGAAAAATCGCCTTAAGTCGCGTTAGGGGAATAGGGAAAAAGACCAGAGACCAATTGCAATCGGTTGGAATTTCTAGTGCCCAAGATCTAGCTGAAAAGGAACCAAAGGAACTTGCAGACATGGCTGGGATCTCTGAAACCAAGGCAAAGAAACTCATCGATGCTGCGAGGGAAGCGATTGTAGAATAGAGCTATCTGGGTGAAAGGTGTGTCAATTCGGCTAATAAAGACCTTAACAGATCTCATTCCTCCTCATCAAGGAATTACTGCAATTCTCCATGGACTCAAATCTGAGCCCAAAAACAAACTGATCCGAGAATATGTGATCGGAAAACTAGAAAAAGAAGAAACCGTTGTCATTGTTTCCTTGACTCAATCTGCCGAGGATGTCATCGAAGAACTCACTCTCGAAGGAGAGAGTCAAGGCATGCTTGTCAACACCGCGCTAATGAACGAGTACTTCTTCGTCATTGACGCATTCTCCTTCAGAACGAATGTCTCAACAGTCGAAGCCATCCCAGGAACGGTCTTGCTCGAAAATGCCGAAGATCTCACTTCAATGTCTATAGCAATTGATGAGCTCTCTTCTCAAAGAGCAGAAGGATTCCATCTAATTATCTGGCCGTTCTCTCTTTTAGCGCTCTATAATGGAATAACAACTTCTCTTAATTTTATCCAGACAGTATCGGCAAGAATTAGACAGAGAAAACAAACAGCCTTGCTGGTTCTTGACGAAGGGGTTTTAACCGAGCGCGAGTTGGCAATCCTTAGATCTGTTGTCGATACTTTCATCGAAACTAGACACTCACAGGAATCTAATTCCCACGAGATCAGAGCTCCTTTCGTCAAATCTACTGCCCCCATCTTAAACTGGATACCCTTCGCAACCATTGAATGACTTGGATCACTAGCAATGGCGTTATCGTTGGTTCCTTATAGGATATGTTTCAGATACGCGTGGAGAAGGAATATGGCAAATTTGGTGCAATGGCTTGAACTACTAACGAGCTACGGGATCCTACTCTTTCTGCTCATTGGATATATTGTAACTTACTTTAGAGGGTCCAAAGAACTTCCTAAAGCTCGTGCCAAGATAATCGAAGGCGTCAAACCACACCTTAAAGGTAGGGTGAAAAAGTTTTCAATAATCGAACATACGTCCGAAAACCTAGAACTAAAGTGTGAACCCAAACTCGTTGGGGTGAGAGCTCTTTCCTTGTTCATTACGCTCAAAAGCAGAACTGCTTTTCATTCTGTTCTAATCGGAAAGCTGATGCATGATACTGATAAAATTATCCTCGCTCTTAAATTTGGTAGGAATAGCCAACTAGTCGAGCCCGATCATAAACTCTACCTCGTACCCTATCGAAATAAATTCATTATCCGCCGAAGATTTGACGAATTCGTAAAAATAGATGATTTCCAGACAAAATCTAAATGGGTAAACGAGCACTATATGGTCAAGACCACAAGTCTGGGTCAAACTCGAGGATTATTAAATCAGAAGTCCTTCCATGCTCTCTTGAAAAAAGTAGAAAGCCACTTGGTTTATATTTTGTTAAGCCCACCAGAATCACCCACTGAGCCTCATCTGCAAATGGAATTTGACTACACCGATGATGAGGAAATCCGAAAAGCTTGCTTTGACCTATTCTTCATGATAACTGAATACTATGAAACCCTAAAATTCTATAGACCCGGAACCAGAAAACCAAAAAAGAAAAAATCCTCCTGACTCACGACTCCTGCAGAAACATTCAATCCCGTAAAAATATAAACATGATGACAAAACACAACAATAGCCTTCTTCATTTGTTATTCCAAAAGCACCGTTTAGGAGATTAGAAAAATGCTTCGCGCGTTCGTGATTTTCAATCAAATTGGTTTTCCAATGTTTACCTATGTCAAAAAAAACGGCAACGAAATCCATCCCTCTGCCTTGCTTGATAAAGCAGACGACATGGCCAACAAAGTTTCATTGTCGAGAGAAGAATTAGTCACTAACGACGATTCCTTCTGGTATTATGTTGCTCTATTGCCAAGAAAAGCCAAAGTCGTTGCTATCTATGACAACGAAAAGGAATCGTTTACAACTGAAATGCTCAAAGACGTTGCCACAAGAATCAGCGAAGGAGATCAGAACGCAATTAAAGATCTTATTGGACCCGGTGCTCAATTCTGATTTTCACAACTACTCCACATAAAAAGAGAACACATTTAGACCTAAACCATTGCTTTTTGTTCTTCCTTCTCAATGCCCAGAAAACTGTCAAAGTCAAAATTCCATTCTCGTTTGTCAAGATCAAATCGGTGTATTGGATAAGCATATGATAGATAGCCTGGAAGAACTGATCTAGAGTTGAAATATCCACTGGGCTCTAATCCTTCCCTCTCGATCTCGGAACGCAGTAATTCCAAATCCTCTCCTTTCACCCTTGCAAATAACAATAACAAATCGTCGTATCCTCTAATTCGAGCAACATTTGCTTTGGGCAGACTTTTTGCGAGTTCACGAACCGCTCGGTAATTTCTCTTGGAATACTCGAATAAGAAGTGAAACCCCTCATAATTGAATGCAGGTCCTATTGTGACCCAACCATGAAGCAGATGTGCTTCCACGTATTCCTTCAATTCTTTTGCTCTTCGATAGGTTTGCTTAGCTAGTTGTTCAATTCGCCGAAGTGGGATATTGCCATGTAGCTGAAGCATTTGTGCGATTTCCAATTCTTCTTTTCCAAAGGGCTTATCTAACGCTGTTCTGATGGGAACATCTTGAACAACCCCTACATCCGCTGGTTCTGTTATCCAGCGAAGTGTCTTGCGATTTATGGCATGGGGGTTTTCGTATCTCTCCCATAAGATGTCATTATTCCCAATGTCATAATCAAGGACGTCGATAACTTCTGAATTGAGAGAAACCCGATTTAGATATCTCATCAATACTTGTGAGCTCTCTTTACTTTCTGGTATTGCTATGAGTAGATACAGTCCTGGTTTTGGATCGGTGATTCGCCACGTTGCATAAATCCAGTCGGGTTCTGGTAGTAGAATGTCAGAAGTCGTTTTTCGCAATTGTATTTCAATGATTTTCAACGTTAAACCAAGATTTGCAAACAATGGGGTGTAAGCATAGTTTATCATTCCTCCTCGAACCAGTCTTCTAATGACTCGACTGATCAACTGTTTGCTGCGGTTGGTCGTCTCAACTATGCTTGCAGACCCTAGGTCACTTGCTTTGATTGCTTGTGAGAAGACCAGATGTTCTAGGGGAGTTAGCTTCCCCATGAATTCGGATTCAAGCTGGTTCTGGGTTAGAAGTTTTTTCTGCTTCTTAATAAGGGACCAATTTTGATATGTTTTTTTCCTAATGCTGGGCTTACTGGTAATTGCTGATCCATATGCTGAAATTACTATTTGTTTCATTGTTTGTTTGTGATTGCTCGGGGCTAGAGTGAAGAGCTTTTCAAAAGTGGCGGGATCCTGAGCTAATCTATTTGATTCTATTCCTGGCGAAAAAGAGGTGTTGTCAACTTTGCTTTCTCTAATGTCATTCAATTTAGCCACGATTACTACTTTTTTTAGAAAGAATTAAACCTTTCGAATTTTTTTTACTCGTAATAAAGGGCTGAATAGTCTAATTCTCTTAAACTCTCAAACCATTTTGTCCCGAAATGGAGAAAAATCAGAACAATTTCATTTATGTACGCATTTATCTACATATAATACTAGTCAGCGCTTTCGTGTAACTCTGGTCCACCGTGTGAGACAGTCATGTCTAAAACATCATGAATACAGAGGTTGGTAGATTACGAATGCTAGGGATGTGATAAGTAGTTCAGGATGTCCCCCCAAGTGGGGGAGGAGAAAGAATCTGGTTTTTATCTTTCTAAGATTTCTCCTCAGACTCCTGCATTGCTGTAATATCTTTTGCTGTTTTCCAATCCTACGAGTATTTGTTGCATCACTTCGTGAAGGATTGGGATGTTTTGGTTTAGATAGTCTTGTAGGCGAGAAAAATCCGTCAGCATGTGATCCAGCTGATCGGCAATATCGTGTCTCAGTCTGTCCGCCTCCTCCTTCTTGGCATTTTGGAGCCTTTCCACTAGCACTCGCAAGTGATGCAAATCTTTTATCAATTGATTTAGTTGTCTTGCCTCATAGTGAAGGATTTCAAAGAGTTGCTCGGTTCCATTAGGAGGCAAGGCTAAGCCAGAAATTGAGTTGATGGAGTCATTAAGGTTTTGCTCTATTTTTTCGGCCTCGTATAGGGTTTCATCTAATTCGTCGAAAGCATGAAGCACTGTGGTGTAGATTTCTGGTTTGTTGTTGCCGTCTAGGAGCGTTTTCACCGTTTTGGTTAAGTCTCCTTTTAATTTCAATGCAAGTGCCGAAATGATGTCGTCGAAGTTGTCTTGCACTTGCTTCAAGTCATCTGTTGCAGTCATGAAATCATGCATCAGAGATTCGGTCTTCCGAAACTCGCTTGTCACCTCAATCACCTTAAAACTGCCTACCACCTCGCTTCAATCTCTTCCCCTTTAGGAAGAGAAAGTTGCGATATTAATAAAGTCCCAGTGAGTCAGCCAGTACGGATAAGAAGGATTATTCACGTGTTCTTGTGTCTCAAATCGTGGCCAAAACTCAAGGGACTTGCAAAACATGGTAGGTCTACTAAATATTATGTCTCCAAACTTATTAAACCTTCTGTGTTTTTATTTCTGGGTTTCCTAAGGCCCGAATTTGCAGTTTTTAGCGCTTTGTTCTTAAATATTTTCTCAGCTTTTAGATTCCTTTTTCTAGGCGTTCCCAGAGGTATTTTGGCAAACCGTGCTCTTCGATGTCGCTTCTTACAGCTTCGATGTCATATTCCACTCTTTGAATTGTTGCAGAATTTTTTTTCAAATTGAGTAAAGCAAAACTGGCCAGTGGATTTTTGTCTCGTGGTTGCCCAACGCTTCCTGGATTCAAATACATTTTCCCGTTTTCGTGGTGGATGAAGGGTACATGGGTATGGCCCGCTATTAGGAATGTGGTTTTCGCTTCTTCGACTGCATCCCTGACCAGTTCTCTTGTTCGTTCTTCATTGTAGCCCATGAGATATTCAAAGGGCTTGTTTGGATGGCCGTGAACGAGGTAAATTTTCTTATCTTCCCATTTTAATAGTAATCTAATCGGGAGTTGAGCTAACCACTCGACGTTCTCTCGAGTGATTTTATCTCTTTGAAGCCGCAATGCTTGACGAGCAAATCTATTGAAGCGAGGCTGAGTGATGCCACAAAATTCCACTAATCCGAAATCATGGTTTCCTAGGCAGTGATACCGTATCTTTTTTCTGACTAATTCTATGGTTTCGTTAATTCTCGGGTAATAACCGGCGGTATCTCCCGAACAGATGATTTCATCTACCCCTAGTTCATCGATCTTTTCAAGAACAGCATTTAGTGCATGAATATTTGCGTGGATGTCAGAAACAACAGCGATGTTAGATCCTGCCAAATCCGCTTCTTTAATGTCTATGGCTGTTACCTGCTGATCGAGAAGAGAATTCATTTTCAAACCATCATCGTTAGCTAAATTAAAATCTGTTGTTGTCTTGGAATCGGCCTTATCAGAATAATGAATCTCCTTTTGTAGTGTTAGATCATAACATTACTTAGTACAAATGAACAAGTGAAGTGCATGAACAGCAAGGCAGTCATTCAAACTGAAAAAGGAGACATCACGATTGAATTTTTTGATAACGAGGCTCCCAATACGGTCAAGAACTTTTTGGAACTTGCAAAAAATGGGTTCTACGACGGGGTCAGCTTCCATAGAGTCATTCCTGATTTTGTCATTCAAGGTGGAGATCCAACTGGTACTGGTGCTGGCGGACCAGGATATTGTATTCCAGACGAACTGGAACACAATCCGCACAAACATGAAATCGGTGCACTAAGCATGGCTCACGCAGGGCCGAATACGGGAGGTTCTCAATTCTTCATTGTTCGACAGCCCCAACCACACTTGGATGGTAAGCATACGGTTTTTGGAAAAGTCATCGATGGACTGCAAGTTATATACGACATTGAGCAAGGAGACAAAATGCTAAAAATTGAAGTGTTGGAGCTCAGCGACAAAATGAAAGAGTGGAACTTAAAGAAAATCAAATGTCCATTTTAGGTCCATTTTTGCGAACAACTTTTCAGGCTCCATAGTAATTTTGTTATGAATTTGCTGGAGACAACTGCTTATAACCCATACGTTCTAGCTACGATCTCGTTGCTCAGCTTTGCCGGGAGGACTCTCAACAACATTGCTAGAACACTAATTTTCCAATCGACAAGATATCTAGGCTTGGGATTCTTTGCCTTGATTATTCTTTCGACCTGTTTTGCTACTTTTGTTGGATCGAATCCTTTTTCCTCATCTTGATGCATTTTTTCGACCGCTTTTTGAGCGCGAGTATCTTCATAATAACCTGGCGTAAAGACGCGCCCTTCATGAAATTTCGTTCTAACATCGCCCGGCTCTATTAATGAGACGCGAATATTGCTATCTTTCATCTCCATTCCCAGTCCATCGGTGTAGATGGCGAGAGCTGCCTTTGAAGCACTGTAAGGTACTTGAAACGGAAGAGCTACTCTTCCGCCAAAAGATCCAACGTTGATTATTCTTGCGAGACTCTGTTCCCTAAGAATTGGAATGAAATCAGTGATTAATCGATGTGCCGCAAAAAAGTTCACCTCGAACTGTTTTTTCAGATCCTCAACGCTCATGTTTTCAAGAGGCCCAACAATGGCATTACCCGCATTGTTGACCAAAACATTGATTTTATCATGCTTTTCAATCACTACTTTAACTAGTTCCGTGATAGATGCCTTTTCAAAGAGATCTAAGGAATAGAGTGGAAAACAAATTTCTGGATTCTCCGACACTGCTTTCTCGGGATTTCTGCTGGTTCCAATTACATCGTATCCTTTCTCTTTCAGATAACTACATATTGCTAGTCCGATGCCTTTAGATGCCCCTGTAACAAGGACTTTGATATTCTTTGGCTCAACCTTTTGCACAAGATCAGTTGAAGTTTTTTCTTTTAATCATTTGCTCGCGAAGGAGGAGGATTCTCAGCGAGTTTATGAAATTAGTTTTTCAGCGTTCTTTCCAAACATATTGTGTTTAGCTTTTTCTGTGAATAGATCAGACCTAGCGTACCACAGTGCGTTTACAAGAGGAGGTTTTGTTCCAAAGCCGGGAAAATCACTTCCATAGATCATTCGATCTTGAAACTTTTGAAATCCTGGCACAAATTCTTGGAATTTTTTGGGTGGGATACTACTAACATCTAGGTAAGTGTTCGGGAAACGCCTTAGAACGAAGGATGCTTCTTTTCCCCATAAAGGCCTTCCAGCATGAGCAATTATGATGTTGAGTCGAGGAAAATCAAGTGCTATGTCCTCGATGGAAAGTGGGTTTCCAAATCGATTTCTGGCACCAGGAATAATACTTGTTCCGGTATGAACCATTAGCGGCATTCGCCATTGTTCTAGTTTTTCGTATGTGATTTGAAGTGCTTCTCCTCCTGGTGTTCCTAAAAAATGCGCGGCTGGATCGAGCCAGATGTGTGGACCATGGAATTTTACCCCCTTAATTCCTAAGTCTCGCATTCTTTCAAGGTCAGATTCGGGATCTTTGGTGTTGATGAAATCGATCGAACCGAACGGTATTAAGCGCTGGGGGTCTGCTGAGGCGTAATTGGCTGTCCATTCATTGATTTCGAATCCCACTCGATGAATGCTTGAAACATAATTGATGAGCCATGCCTTTCTTACTTGGTTTCGATCAAGAAATTCAAGGAAAACATTGGGATCTTCTCCCTTTTCAAGATCAATTAGCCCATTAGTCTCTTCTTTAATAGCATTAATGAAAGACTTAGGCAACATCTTTGCAGGCATTACGTGAATATGGCTATCAACAAATGGAAAATAGGGCAAATCTGCAACATCCACAAGGCATCTACCTACATTCTGTGGCAATGCCTCTGCTACATAAAAATATATGGTGACGGCGAAAAGAAGACTGTACTAAAAGGACAATACTATTTGTTAATTTATTTTACGAGCCCCTTATCGTAAAGAATTCGGAGTTCTTCAAGGGAAAGCTTTTCACCAGCTTGATATTTCTCAAGAAGTTTTTTGGCGATTTCTTGTTCATGTGTCTCTCGTTTTTTCCTTGCCTCGGTTTCACGTTTTCTCTTGTCTGCAAGAGTTTCTTCGCCAAGTTTTTTGCTAAATAAATCTGCTTCCTTGGAAACAGCACCAATTTCTTGTCTGAGCGCTTTTATTTTCTCGTTTAGCTCAAGGATTTTGTGATGAATTGAATCTGCTTCTTGACGTAACTGTTTGGCCTCCACAACCGCTTTGATAAATTCTTCATGATGTTCTTGAGACTGCTGGGCAAGTGTCTTGACCGCCGCGTCGTGCGCTCGGGTCTCAATTCTTAAGTCCTTCAGTTTGTTTCTGATCTGACGAACTTCAGTTTGTTTTTCTTTCAAAAATTCCAGTTTTTCTAAGTCTTCACTCAGCTTTTCAATTTGTTCAATAAGTCTTTTTTCCTCCTCTTTCGTAAGATTCGGGGTAGTCTCGATTTTTTCTTCTAACTCCCTAATCCGCCGAGTGACTCCTTTGGGAATACGGCCTCCGCCTTTGGAATGCATTTCCTCTTCAAGCTTTTGCAGTTTGTCATAAAGCTCGTCTGCCTGTTTCCTGAGAATGTCTCTCATTTGTTTGTTCAACGCGACTTCTTCATTGATTTTGTCGCGTTTTTCCCGCTGTTCACGAGCTTTGGCGAACAATTCGCGAACCTTCTTATTCTTCTCATCTCTCTCCTTTCGAAGATGCTGAAGACTAGCCTCAAGGTTCCTAACTTCATTGATCAAATGTCGCCGTTTTTCCCGTAATTCAGATAATTTTGCTCTAGCGTCCTTAATCTCCGTGACGGCCAAACGCATCACCAAGTTCCAAAATTCACTGCCCTTGAACCACTCTGCCAAGGGTCTGCATGCCTATCTTATCAAGAGTATTTTAAGACTTTTCGGTTAAATAGCTTTTTCTCAATTATCCGAATAATTTTTCAGTATCAATTTGTCTGAGAATTTTCGTCTAAATCATGCTCACAATGATGTGTTTACCCGACCATGATAGTCTTTTCTTGCAATAGGGACAAAACCCTTTGATTTCTAGCCATTGCTTTAAGTGATCCATGTGAGCTATTGAGTTGCAACATGGAATCTCTTTCCACTTTTCATTCTTAAAAACGGGCAAAAGACAGATTCTGCAAATTCCTATTGCCTTTTTGTCGATTTTTCGAAGATGTAAACGCTTTCTAACATTATCGACAATGTCAAAGGGTATTCTACGTTTGCTTGCTGATCTTCTAATAGCGCCTAGGGGTAAGTAGGGAACTACTTTCGCAACAACTCCATCAAAGTCAGCAATATACACTCCTGAACCCTTGGGTATTCTTTTCTTTCGAGTCTGTGAACTATCGATCTCGGCGATTAAAGTTGCAATTTTTGCGTCTCTTCGTGTAACTCTTATTTCTCCCGGGGTATCCAAAGTGATCTCCTTCTTGACTACTCCACCTAATCCTCTGTAATCTGAAATTGTAATAACCGCTATTGGAGTAACAACAAGCCACCAAAGAATAAGAAGGCCTGCTACAGTTAATATTCCCCAGAGAAAGGACAGCCACGTTTCAATTCCCAAGAGCATGAGTGCTCCAGAAACGAAAAACAAGACCGCAATGAAGGCGAGAAAAGGCTCGTCATCTATGCCAATATCGTCTCCGTAGATTTGGTAGAAAATCAGAAACAAAAAGGAAACCGTCAAAAAAATAATCCCAAGAACCACACTCATTTTGATAGCCTCCTCATTTATTCTTTATAATTTTACACCACACACGTTACAATAAAAGCCAGTTCCTTCTTGTGGGGAGCCACATCTCCAGCAGAATTTCGCAATTTCCTCATCACTTAGTTTTTCTTGGGCAGCTAGGACGGTCTGTAACACATCAATTGAGGCGTTGAGCATATTTAGGATAGGATCCGTGAGTCGAGAAGCTTTCGTTTCTTTAATTAGGGATACCACTCGAATGAAAGGTTCAGTGCTTATCGGGGGAGTGTACAATGTGATTTCTCCTAATACCTCGCTAGAATTAATGATATCTGTTATTCTCTCATTAAAGAGCGGTTGCTTTTCAAGTAAGTTTCTAATCTTTGGATCTGTTAAAACCTTCAAATTCTTGATATCTATCTGAAATTGGAAATTCTCATTGATTGGTGTTTCTGCTATTACGTCGATTTGAATCTTGACGTATTTGTTCTTGAGTTTTGAAACATTGATCGCGATTCTTGATGGCTTGAATATTACAGGGTTCATACGCGCAAAAATCATAATGTCCGAATCATCCTCGCTTTGAACACGAACATCGCCCACTGCAAATTGCGACAAATGAGCTCTGAGCGTACTAGCGAGGATTTTCATATTTATTCTAGGCCTTTAATCATTATTAAACGTTGAACAATGGACAAGTGAGAGAGTCTACTGAGGAGAAATAATACTAACAATTAGATGTTTTTTGTGAATCTTGTATTCCTATTTGCTTCTTCTGCGCCCTCTTCGGCCAGGTTTTAGGATCATGGTGGCAACAAATCCTGCATCTGCGTCGTCTCGGATAGGATCTATCTCTATGAACCCACTCTTATGACTTGGTGTGCTTATAATCTGATTTATCTTAGCAACGTCAGCCAGTGTTGCTGTGGGGATTTCTGGAAGAATGTCTATCTCAGAAGGATAGTTTTCTACTAATTTCAAGTATTTCTTTTCCTTTGACAGCTCAAAAATTCCCTGCTTGAGCGCTAGGCTGACAACTTCTTGATTCTCTGTCGGGTCGATCGAATGTGTAACATAAATGATCGGTGAACCGGTCTCTCCTAGCAGAGCAATGCTTCGTATTCCTTGAAATTGTGCACGATGCATTGAAATGATGGTTTTTTCCTCGATTTCGCTGAAGAAACTAGGGCGTTGTCCCGTTCTTGAACAAGCGGGCTCGTAGTAAGCCATGTTGAATTTTTCCCCTTTTCGTCCTCTTCTCTTAGCCATTCGCTCGAGTTCTTCTCGGATGATTTGGATTTCTTCGCCTACTCCTAATCTGTTGAAGGTATTCTGGATGGAAGCAATATGTCCTTCATTTCTGGCTAAGATTGTGATCCTTGCTTTTCCTTTGAATGCATGATAGAGATGTCCTGCTATTTCACCATTATCTTGTGAAATTACAAGGATTCTAGGAGAATCCCCCAACGAATGTAGCAATACATTGCGAAATCCCAAGATTCTGGGAAGAGTAAAAATAGAAAAGTCTCCTCTCCTATAGGATTTCAATCCCGAGAAATCAGGCACATCGTATAGTGGATAAGTTACTTTGATTGCCACTCTTCCTGGAGACCTCTTAGCCTCTTCCTCAGACATGTTGGCAACACCAGAAGCAACGATTGTCTTGTACTTATCTATGATGACTACTTCGTCACCTGGATTCATATCTGAAGCTTCAACAATATCTGTGGAAACAATATCTTTCCCCATCGCAGCATCGATTGCTGCATTTCTTCTAACAGTTACCGTCTTAACCCCATTTTTTTGAACATAATCTTCTGAGAGCTTTTCGGCACCCGGCAATTCTTCATTGATGACCGGCCCCTCGTTGGTGATTTTTATTCTGGGAGGGATTAAAACCTCAACAATATCTTTGAACTCGCTACTAACGCTTGCTTTTATTTCTTTGCTCTGCAATTCTTTCGCTAGGTCTTTTGGAGAGCAGTTTGCAGTGTTCACAAGAAGCCTTAGTTTTGTAGGAGCTGTTCGCAAGGCCAGAATACTCAAAATCCCATTTCTCGCCCCCCTTAGAAAACAAATTCTGTGAGCAACTGGTTCGCTGAACCGGGTTAGCCTACCGATGTCTGCAACCATGTTTCGAATCAACCGTGTCATACCTACCAAGTTGCTAATTGAATACACGGAATTAATCTCTTTTCCTTGAATCGCTGACCATTTAGAATCTCGAAAGAAGAAAGGGCTGAACAATTGATTGCCGAAAAAATCGCCGAATGAACTAAATTGTGAGCGTTTCAGAGGAGATAGGCAAATTTCCAATGTTGTTGAAAAGATTAATAGACTGTAACATTGAATTACTCGATAGAAAGCTTGCATACGTCTGGGTGGCGCATGTAGTTCAGAAACAAACACGAAATCAAGTACACATAGCAGAGGGCTACTTATGAAGTGGGATTACACAGAAACACTGACCAAGAAAGATTTGATAGATATTCTAAGAGGGATGGCAGATTCTCTTGAAAGCAAAGGAGAACTTGAAGCATGGATAGGGAACACGAAAATAGTAGTCGACGTTGCACCCCAATTCATTCTGGAAACAATTTTCAATGAAGACAAGCAAAAAGGAGAAACCCACTTTCACTTTCATCTCTCATGGGTTCACGAGCCCGAAGAAAAAGCACCTACTCCTCCAGTAGAAACGGTTGTGTCTCAATTTGTTGAAGTAAAGCCTGGTGAGGAAAAACCGCTTGTTGCCCATGAAGAATTCCAAATTGACACCACACCAGCTACTGCCACCTCCGCTAGCGCTCCGCCTACTCCTGCAGAAGTGATGAGTGCAAAACCGAGTCCTCCTGCCCCCGAACCTCCAACTCCTTCACAAGGAATGATAACTGAAGACATCCCTTTACCTCCATCAAGCGATGAACCTCAAAAAGATTGGAGAGACAGTTTCGACAAGGAGATGGCAGAATTTGGCATTCCTATTGAGAGCAAAATAACCTCCGAAGCAACTGAGCAATCAAAAGCAGAGCTCGCCACAGAGTCCCCTGCACCCGTTTCTCCTGCCACACAAAAAGAAGCAACGGTTGTCATAGCTGAAGCACCCGCACCTATACAAGCTCTGGAAACATATTCTGTCTACGAATCGGCTTTTGGATGGAGCATTCAGAACGAATGGTCAGAAGTTAATCCTGACTCTCCAGGAGTGTCTTATTCAAGAACGCCCTCAAAAGAAGAAGCCCAAATGATTCCAGATGCTGCCACGAGGCAAGAGGAATCTAAAAAAGAGCTGAAAGATCTCGAGACCAAGCCCCCAGAGGAGCTAGAGCAAGAGCTCTTTGGAGATCTAGATGATGAGGAAGACCATCTAGTACGACCCTCTGATTTTTTGAAGAGAGGACGCAAGAAACAATAAGTATCTAAACACCCTGTTTCTTCTCACACTCTGAAGAAGATGTTTTTCAATCCGCTTCCTATCCCACCCCCCAAAGTTAACATAGCGATTCTCCAGCAAAAACTAAAAATCATCAAAAAATTACTTCAAGGAAGGAAAGTCATAGTCTCTTTCTCAGGAGGAGTGGATTCTTCAGCGATGGGACATTTAGCGTCCAAGTTCTCAAAACAGTGCCTTTTGGTTTTAGTTGACTCACCTACGCTTGCAGAGGGAGAAAAAGATCTAGCAAAAGCAATTGCAAATCAAATCGGTGCAGAGCTTTTGATTACTTATTATGACGAGCTAACTAATCCCGATTTTTCTGCAAATCCCAAGAATCGATGTTTTTATTGCAAGAAGGATCTCTCATCAATATTGCTGAAAATAATGGAGGAGAGAGAATTCAACCTAGTTGTAGACGGCTCTAATTATTCCGATCTAGGAGATGATCGTCCAGGAATACAAGCTATGCATTCTGCAGGAGTTCTAAGTCCGTTCATTGAAGCGCGAATCACTAAGAACGAGATACGCTTTATTGCTTACGAAGCTGGGCTTCTAAACTGGAACAAACCTTCGATGCCTTGTCTTTCCTCAAGAATCGTAACCGGGAATAAGATCACTTACGACAAACTTCGCAGAG
>JAJRWK010000294.1 GCA_024276795.1 archaeon
CCCCCATCTGGGCCGATTCGCAGTCCGTGACATGGGCCAGACTGTTGCGGTCGGTGTCTGTCTAGAAGTGACCAAGAAGAAGAGCTAGACCCACGCATTTGGGCAATCAGACATCTCCTAATCCCAGCCGGGATCAACTCCTGGTTTTTTCCTCTTTTTTGTCAAGTGATAAAGCAATTTTTTTCTAAGAATAATTTCCTAAATATGATTCAAAATTAGAAAAGGCTCTTTTTTATGTCAACACAGTGTGCTTTTTATTGTACCTACAATCTTTTCTTACATTGTAATCATAAGTATCGTTTACTGAACCATGATTTGTGGGTGTAATGGTAAACATGAAGGCAGAAAATTATCCCCCTATTGAGACAATCATCAAAGAAATCCAAGAACGATATAATATCGTTGGACGTGAAGCAGAATTGCGTATGTGCATTGCTGCTAAATTAGCAGGTAAACACATTCTGCTTGAAGGAGACGTAGGTGTTGGTAAAACCACGCTGGCTCACGCAATCGCTCAATATTTTAGTCAGAATTTGGAGAGAGTTGATGGAGACGAACGATATTCAAGTGCCCGACTTGTTGGGCATTTTGATCCCCCCATGGTGATTGACAAAGGCTATACGTGGGAATCTTTTGTCCCAGGTCCGTTAACAGTCGCTATGATGAATGGCTCTATCCTATTCCTCAACGAGATCAACCGTATGCCAGAGGGCACCCAGAACGTTTTACTCGTCGCAATGGATGAAGGAATGGTTTCAATCCCAAAACTCGGAGTAGTAAAGGCGAAAGAAGGTTTCTACATTATTGCTGCGATGAATCCTCAAGAATTTGTTGCAACAACACCGTTGAGTGAAGCTTTAAGAGACCGTTTCGCATGGGTAAGGTTGGAATACCAAAGTGAGGAAGAAGAAAGAAGCATTGTTGCCGTAAAAACAGGGGTAACAGATGAGGATGTTATCTCGTTAGTAGTTAGAGTAACAAGGATGACAAGAGATTGGCCTGAATTACGAAGAGGCTCTTCAATAAGAGGAGCATTGGACTATGCTTCAATCATGCAATTTATGGATAAGAATAACCCCGAGGCATGGGTTTCCGCAGGGACCATGTCTCTCGCTACAAAAGTAGAGCTAGAAGATGGTGTAGAAAAGCGAGTCGAAGATGTAATTAAGGAAATAATTATTCAAGCCATGGAGGATGAGGGTTTTCCCTAGGGGAGGGTGACTTTGGATCACTCGATGAACCTAGACCACGCATAAGCTCCAGAGGCCGAATGGATAAAGAAACTCAGTTGAAAGCAGAGATAATTCGCGGCCGTCGAAATTCAAAGATCTATACAGATCTATCGAAAGGAATGAATTATCACCAGATCAAGCGAATGACAGAACTCGCTTTAGACATGGACAACATGCCAGCAGTAAAGGGGCTGGCTGTTTCCAACCAATTCGCGGTTGCAGAAGCGCTCTCATCCCGAGAAGGCCTCAAAATGATAGGAAGAAGGGCAAGCACAGGAGACACATCAGCCCCAGAACTCTTTTTCATGTTGCGTGGAAACCTCAGTGAGCAAGCAAGACCAATATTCAAAAGATTGGCTCGTCAAACAATCCTCAAAGTCTCAAGAGGGATTGTTGGAAAAGGGCTAAGAGGCTCAACAATGGTTAGAGTACCTGCAACACCAGAAAGTGAAGAATTCGACCTTGATATCACAATAGAAAACTATCTCGAAAAAGGATACTTAACCTACGAAGACATCATTGCTATCGAAAGAAGGGAGAAATCAAAGAACGGGGTATTAATATTTGATACTTCAGGATCCCTATACGGTAAGCGCTTTGTTACTGCTGCCCTGGCAGTTGCAGTTTTAGCATACCAATTAGCTCATGATGATTACAGCGTGATACTGTTTAACACCAAACCGTATGTTATCAAGCATGTTGAAGAAAAGCTCACTGCAGAGGAAGTAATCGATCGAATTCTTGACAGTGAATCCGCTGGATATACTAACATCTCAGAAGCACTACAAGTTGCGGGGACTGAATTGAAAAAGATGAAAACAAGACAAAAGTTTGCGATCTTGGTAACAGATGGGGCATTCAACCGGGGAGGAGACCCCAGAAAATACGTGCAACAAATCCCAGTTCTGCATGTCTTAGGCTTGCCTTCCAAACATGAATGGGGAGAACGAGTCTGTAAAGACCTAACCAGACTCGGGAGAGGACGATATATTCAAGTTCAGACCTATCAACACATTCCCCAAGCGATCGTCAAACTACTCCGTGATACTTAGATAGGAAAATCCTCCTTTTCCCGAGAAATTATTTGAAAAAATTCGCCCAATCGTTATCCTTGTAATAGCAGTTGATCTAACATTAGATAGATGAGTTCCAGCGACCCTAACTCTGACGCACCCAATCCCTTTGACGAAATTCTTAAGCAACTCCAGGCATTCCTTCAAAATCTATTCAAGAATAGCAACTTCAACGCTTTGAACTTTCAGGAAATGCTTGAGCAAATGATGCGCCAGATGAACCTAGACCCGGAAGAACTTGAGAAAATGCTTGAGCAAATGGGAACGCTACCCGGGTTTGCCATGAGCTTTCAGTTGTCTGTTGACGAAGAAGGTAACAAAGTAATCAAACCACTCCATCCCAACGTAATAAATTCCTCACAGGAATCGGATAAGTCTCCAGAACAAAAGTCGCAAGTTTATCATGAATGGATAGAACTGCCAGAGGACGAAAAAAGATACGAATTGATCGTTGAAATCCTAACCGATGATGCGGATAATATTAACATCTGGCTAACTGAAGAAAACATACATATCGAGGTAAAGACAGAAGAAGGTAAAAATGAGGACATTGTTATCTCTCACGCTGGGAAATTTGATCCCAAGAAACCTATCAAGCACGAGTATAGGCATGGGATTCTATCGATTTCTCAGTGAATTTTAAGCTGATTCTTATGACTGTTACAAGTCGCAGATCAGCACTCACTCGCATCGTAAGGCTATTAGCAAACCACGATATCTTACTTACTCCTGAAATCAGTAACTTCTTACTCAAACAACGAGACCCAATTACGATAGCACAGACGGCAATTTCCCTCTTAGCAAATGAAAAACTGACAAAAGAGGAATTGGTAACTATCGAAGGTTGGAAAAAAGTAAGTATTCGAAAAGAAGAACGAAAGAAAGAACCAACAAGATCAACCCCTAGCCATATTCCTTCAACAAAGAAGTTCGCTCCCCTACATCAATTGCAACCAATAAATAAGGCAGATATCGAACCACCCTTACGAGATTTCGCTCCTCAAGTGCAAATAATTCGGAATATTGAGAATGCCGAGAAGTTTAGAGGGACTGTTGATGATTTTGTAGAATACTTCAAGAGCAGATTCCAGAAACTCAGTAGAATACTGCGACAACACGGTGATTTAGCTAATGCAAGGAAAATTGCGACGATACTCCCAGAGGAGGATGCAGTGGTCATAGGAATGATAACAGAGAAAAGAACAACCAAGAATGGCCATGTGCTTCTTGAAATTGAAGATGAAACAAGTTCAATGCCTGTCCTTCTGCCCAAGGGCAACAGAGAATTAATAGAAGATTCTCAAGGGATCCTCCTTGACACAGTCTTAGGATTCATAGGGAAACGAGGAAAAGATTTTTTCATAGCTAAGAAAGTCATTTGGCCGGATGTTCCTCACAAAATCAATAAGAGAGTTGCTCCCCTGCCAGTAAATGTTGCATTCCTCTCAGACATCCATGTAGGGTCGCAGGAATTTCTCGAGAAGACATTTCTCAATTTTATCAATTTTCTGAGAGGAAAAGCGGACAAACAAAGCGAGCGAAAAATGGGCCTTTCAACAAAATACGTTCTGTTTGCAGGAGACGTTGTAGATGGGATCGGAATTTATCCCAACCAACAATATGATCTCTTGGTGGATGATATTAATGACCAATACGATCTATTTGCTCACTATCTAGACTACCTCCCCGAGGATGTAACTGCAATCATTATTCCTGGTAATCATGACATGGTTAGGAGAGCGGAACCTCAGCCGATCATCCCCGACACATTCGCTAAGCACCTACATTCATTGCCTAACGTAGTTTTGACATCTAATCCAAGCATGGTTGCACTTCATGGTGTAAGAGTACTTCTTTATCATTGTACACCATTGATGGATCTCGTAAATCATTTACCAGGACACACATTTGAAAAACCCGGAACAATAATGAGAGAAATGTTGAGAGCAAGACACTTGTCACCACTCTACGGAGAACACACTCCAATAGCTCCAGAAAAAGAAGACCATTTAGTAATTGACGAGCTACCAGATATTTTTCACGGAGGACATGTTCATATCAATGATGTTGGGAAATATAGAGGAATTGCTATTGTGAATAGTGGAACAATGCAGGCCCAAACAGAATATCAAAGACAATTGAATATTGTTCCAACACCGGGGAAAGTCACATTATTGAATCTGCAGTCTTTTGAGCCTCATCTCATAGATTTTTATCGAAAATAACCGCGCTTCGGTGAAGCAATGACAAATCCATTTGAACAGCTCCATCCCACATTAAGAGAAGCATTAACAGCGATAGGGATTATTGAGCCGACTCATGCTCAAAGAGCAACCCTTGAGCATTTTAGGGAGGAGAAAAAACACTTCGTCCTCGTAAGTGAAACAGGAAGCGGAAAAACCGAAGCCGCAATGATCCCAATCCTCAATGAGATTCTTTCAAAGAGTCAAAGAAAAGGGGGAAAAAAAGGGATTTTGGTGCTTTATATTACCCCATTACGCGCTCTTAACAGAGACATGTTTGGAAGACTCTTTTCGTTGTGTGAAAAACTCAAATTGAACGTCGGAATAAGACATGGTGATACTAGCCAACATGAGAGAAGAAAACAGCTAAAGAATCCTCCTGAAATTCTGATCACGACTCCAGAAACGCTACAAATCGCTCTAGTTTCTCCAAAATTCAGAGAACACTTACGCACGGTCAACTACGTGATTATTGATGAGATCCATGAATTGGCCGAATCAAAAAGAGGTAGCCAGCTCGTGGTCGGACTTGAAAGGCTAAGAAAAATCACACAACACGAATTCTTAAGAATCGGGCTATCAGCAACAGTTAGCAACCCTTCAGAAATTGGTGAGTTTCTTGTCGGAATAGATCGAGACTACAGCGTGCTCAACACGACCCAAGAACTACCTCCGAAGATCCAAGTTATGTTCCCCAAACCAAGAGAGGAAGATGAGGAAATAGCCAACAAAGCAAACTGCTCATTGGAAGCAGCAGCTAGACTTCGGGTCTTAATTGAGACAGTGAAAAAACATGACAGTGTGCTAGTATTTACCAACACTAGGCAATTTGCAGAGATCCTCGGAAATCGATTACTACTCTTAGATCCTGGTTTCACGTTCACTGTTCATCATGGGTCTCTGGCAAAGGAACACCGAATATCGGCAGAGACATCGTTTAAATCGAAAACAGTGAATTGCATTATTTGTACTTCTTCTTTAGAACTAGGAATTGACATCGGACATGTAGACGCAGTAATTCAATTCATGTCCCCAAGACAAGTGTCTCCACTACTCCAACGTGTTGGGAGATCGAGACACCAGTTGGGTCGACAAAGTATTGGATATATCATAAGTGTCTCAGAAGAGGATGCTCTAGAATCAGCAATTATTGCCAAAAAAGCAATAGAGGGGGATTCTGAAAAAATAAGTCCGTGGGAACGTCCACTGGATGTTTTAGCTCACCAACTAGTAGGTTTGGTTCAAGAATATGGCCATATAAGTGTTTTAGAAACGCTACAAATAATTCGCAGAACCTATGTGTTCAGAAATCTAACAATGGATAAATTGCTAGAGGTAGCAGAACTATTGGATGATTTGAGAGTTCTGCGAACAGACGGATTTGAGATAAGAAGAAGTTCAAGAACCAGAGAGTTCTATTTTGACGCAATCTCTATGATAGTAGACACAAGAAAGTACGAAGCATGGGAAGCGACTGAAAAGCGACTAATCGCCTTATTGGATGACAAGTTTGTTGAGTCTAAAATTGATGTGGGAGACATCATTGTTGTAAAAGGAAGCCTGTGGAAAGTTGTAGAAATCACTGATGATCGTGTGAATCTCGTTGCAGCACCTCCAACGGTTCAATCAGTGATCCCCTCTTGGGTTGGTGAGCTCATCCCGATTCCATACGAAGTTGCTCAAGACATGGCCAATATTACCTACGACTTGCTTTCAGGAGACCGTTCTCCAAGATATCAAGATTTGTCCTTATCTGATGAAGCAAGAGAGCAGATCGAGGAATTCTTCAAAAAAGCGAGAAGTGGTTTTGCAACACACTATCCAAGAGAAGACAGACTAATAATTGAAAAAATTGGTCAAGTCATCATTTTGCATTCATATTTAGGAAGCAAAGGAAACGAAACCCTTGGAAGATTACTAGCGTCTGTTCTGATGGCAAAATATAAACAAGCAGTATCTATTGCAACAGACGCTTACAGAGTGATTATTGAATCAGCGCAAAGAATATCGGGAAAAGAAATCTTCGACACTCTCAAGCAGATCAAGCCAGAACATGCACCACTGCTTCTGCGTGTAGCTACTCTTCAAAGTGATTTGTTTCTTGTAGCGCTGAAAGCTGTTGCGCAACGTATGGGATTAATCGAGAAAAAAGCAGAGATAAATAAGAGAAAATTGCATTTCTTAGCTGAAAAATACAAGACTACAGTAATTGGAGAAGAGGCATACCACGAAATAGAACACGGATATTATGACCTTGACACGATCCACCGGTGGCTAAGCCAGCTCCAAGAAAATAATGTGGAAATCTTGACAATTTTCTCCAAGATCAACGAGCCAACCCTCCTAGCTAATGAGGGGCTTAAGCGCGGACTTTATGAAGATTTTATCAAACCCCAAAAACCAACCAAAGAAATCGTCAAGATCGTGAAAAAGAGATTATTAAATGTGAGACTGCGACTAGTCTGCATGTATTGCGGAAACTTTAATGCCACGAAAACCGTAGCCATGATCCACCCTCCAGTTCGATGCCCAAAATGCAATAGTAGCATTGTTGCAGCAGTTCATGAGGCTGAAAAAGAAGTAGTCTCGGTTATTCGAAAAAACCTCAGAAGAGAAGAATTGGATCGAGGAGAAAAAAGAATGCTCAAACGTGCACTACAATCAGCAAATCTTCTTCAACAAGTAGGACATCGTGCGGCAATTGCATTAGCAGCAAGAGGAGTTGGCCCAGAAACTGCCAGTAGAGTACTACGGACAACCATTAATGATTCAGAAGAACATTTCATTATGAAGCTGATAGAAGCTGAAACAGAATACGCAAGAACCAGGCCTTTTTGGGATTAGGAACTCAAAAAGCATGAAACACTTTCACAACGAACCGCACAATCTGCTTTTCCCCACATCTAATTTGTTCGCTCACTGCTAATGAACATCTTTTTATCACATCGAATGCTGATTATTTTTGGAGGAAATTGAACATGTTGGTGAGAGTGGTTTCAGCCATAGGAGGAGGCCCGCCCATTGAAGTCGAAATGAACCCACAAGACACCGTGGGTAAGCTAAAAGCAGAAGTTGCAAGAATAAAACGTATCCCTGCTTCAACAGTCATAGTTGTCTTTAGAGGAAGACAGTTAGATGATAGTGAAACATTAAAGATGGCAGGTATCGCAGACGGAGACAAATGCTACTTGATTACAAGAACAGAGGGCGGATACAGGGCCTAACCAGTTAAGATTTTGCGGGAGAGGGAAGGAAAACGATTCCCACCAAGCTCGGTCTTTCGCTGTTTTTTCACATCGTTTCGGTGCAAAACACAACTACTTTATACGATGAATTGAATAATTATAATGGACAAAAGTTGTTCTTAGTGTCTATTTCTCATGTTCAATTTTGGGATAGAAAAATGGTGATGTGATGTCAACGACGTCAGATAAGAGTGAATCAATTAGTGAAGAGCCGACAGAACTCCCCGACGAACAGAGGGAAACTCTACTAGCTATGGTCGAGGATATCGCGGGAGAGGATGTTAAAGAGGTAACCATAGCGTTACTTAACGCACATGGAGAAACCACGGATGAAGAAATCGAAGCACAGCTGGGGGTAAAATTAAATCAAGTTAGAAAAGCACTTTACAAATTATATGACACACAGCTTGTCTCCGTAAGAAGGGAGAAAGATAAGGAAACAGGTTATTTCATCTACTACTGGAAGATTCATCCCGATAGGATAAAGAGGATTTTAAGACAAAAGAGAGAGTTAGTGTTAGAAAAATTAGAATCTCGGCTCCAATATGAAAAAGAGAACATGTTTTTCCATTGTGGCAATGAGCAATGCCAAAGAGTAACCTTCAATATTGCTTTTGAGAATGATTTCATCTGTGAGCATTGTGGGGGAAAACTGGAGCACGTTGATAATTCAAAAATCATTCGTGTTCTTGAGGCACGAATTGCTGAAATAAAAAACATGCTTGGATGAGTTTCACATTTTATTCCAAGAAAACAACAATTAGTTAGCCATTCTTGTTATTTTTCTCAAGTTTCCCTCTAAAAACGACTTATTCTTATATATACTTGTTTAATTTTCAGATGCCGTAAGCTTTGAAAAATGAAGAATCAATGGATTTTCTCCTTTTTTTACTGTCACCCGTAAAATATTTCAATCCAAGCCTTTTACATACCAACAAGTTCTTGCGGCGATACGATCGCGAGAACAAGGTGAGTCCCATGAAAAGTAGGATCACAAATAAAAGAGCATTATTTACATTTTTAATTATTGCCGCTTTTCTCGGGGCCTTACCGTGGGTATCCCCGGTGAATTCAAGTTCAACGGTAACAACTATTGAAACCGTTGAACCAACGCCGGTGACCACGGCGGTCCCATCAACATTTACGGCACCTCTGACACCGGGAGAAGCTCCCACCCTAGAACAACAGAGAGACTACCTGTTGTCAAAGTGGGTGAATACTGGAGAACTCCCTGCAGAGATAAGACAAGACAATCTTGGCATACACATCATGTTTCTAACAATCAACTCAGATCCAAGCCTTGGCGGATTAGTCAATGTTGTTACCGCATACCAGATGCTAGAAGGATTCTGGTGGGTGCACGCCACGATCCAGAATCGACGTGATGCTACGATCTTGTTTGAGCGCGGAGACGTAGCGTTGGTCAGTGCGGACATAGATTACAAGGCAACACTAGACCAATTAGGAACACCTGAAGACAGCCTTTCCCTTGATGGTGTGGGCACTTCTGATGGCTTGGGACCAATTACTCGACGATTAATCGGAGCAGACAAAGCTATTGATCTAGCAGATGGAACAGGAGTTGTCATTGCACCAACAGACACGGGAATTGACTTTGGAACTCCTGGACTTGTAGGGAAGATGGCACTTGATGAGAATAACCTACCAATGAGTTATTCAACAGCCGGCTATTTCATGTCAATCACAAGCAAAACATACAAGATTACGAGCACCCATTCAATCATTACGAAAGGCGCTGAGGACTCAGTAGCTGTAATGGCAGCCCCATTTGGACCTTTTATTCTTACACTACAGCAGTTGTCTGATTTTGGCATTGCAACACTAACCCTTCCCGACAAGTTCCATGCCCCTGAAGAGCTTCAAGTAGGAACAACAGTCAAATTTGGGGTTTCATTCATCCCTCAAGGACCATATTGGGTAGCAGCACCCTTCATTATTGCTGACTACATGGATTCTCAGCCAGGATATGACACCTTGTATATCGACTACAAGACAGCCTTATTGATGACAGAATACGGTATCTTGGGTACGGCAACATTCTCTGAATACAAGAATGCTCCTTTTGACTTTGATCCAAACACGAACCCCTACGCTAAAAGACATGGCGTATTTCCTGGTATGACCCCCGAGGAAGCAGTGTTGAACTTTACACTTGCAGCAGACATTAATGGAGATGGGTACAACGATATTTCCCTCGGATCTCTCAGCAATACAATCGACACATACAACATTACTGGCTGGGGACCAAGCACAGGCAATAACGACCCTGTTCTCCGCTTAATTGATCCCGACGGAGACGCGTTTGCTCAGTTATTTGATGAGCAAGGTCATGGAACCAGCGTTGCGGCTCAGATCGCAGGAAACCAACTAACATTTCCGGTATATGACTGGGCAGAAGAATACGGAAACGCTTCTGACCCCAACGTAAACATGACGCTCGTTGGCATCGCACCTAACGCACGGATATTAGGGTTAGGAGGATTCTTTGCAAGTGGGTTCTTGGAATCATGGTTATGGTCCGCAGGATACAACCCTCAGTTTAACGGAGACTTCATTGAATACGTCTGGACTGGAGACCACATGGCAAACATCTCTTCAAACTCATGGGGCTACACCTCACCAACGCTTGGTGGCTTTTGGCCCGGAAACGACATAATTTCTCTTGCCCTTCAAGTGCTTTCTCTACCAGGTGGGATTGGTCCAAGCTATCCGGGGTTACTATTTGTTATCTCATATGGTAACAGTGGGCCGGGATATGGGACTGGTGGACCTCCAATGGCAGACGTTGCGATTGGCGTAGGAGCATCTTCTGCTCAAAACTATCTAGCATTCTCAAAGATCCAGCCCTACAGCACATTCCAAGGCCACCATGACCAAGTCGGCTGGTTCAGTTCCAAAGGGCCAAATGCTGATCTTTATCCAAAGATTGATATCATGAATACTGGTGCTTACGACTTTGGTTATAGTGTTACCGAAGTAGGTGATGGTTTCTACTCATTTAGAGTATTTGGCGGAACTAGCCAGGCAGCACCCATGACTTCCGGAAGTCTCGCATTACTTTATTCTGCATGGGCAAAAGTTACCGGAACTAGCGGGTCCTTAAGACCCGATGTGGCAAAGACTATCCTCATGTCAACTGCTTCCGATTTGGGCTATGATCCGTTCTCCCAGGGAGTCGGAAGAGTTAACGTTTCCAAAGCACTCCAATACGTTTTTGGTCGCTACAATGCAACAGGGACTTTTGACCCCGCTATGAGAGTGTACAATACGGCATCCCACCAAATTGAAATGGATCGCATAAAGACGGCCTTAGAATTCTTCTTCACCAACACAAATGAAGAAGGAGGTTTGGGCACAGACTTTTGGGGCTTCAACCTAACTAATAGTCTGTCTACATACACCAGCGCTAACATGGATGACACAAATCTATTCTTTGGAACAGTTACTTCGCAAGTAACACAGTCAGTAATGATCGACCCCAATGACGGAAGCGCACTTCAAAGTGTTGGTGCATATACATTTGGCCTAGATTACCAACACGACTATACATTAAGCAACACATCAGCCCGATGGACGTTCTATAACATTTCAGCAATTATGGATAGCACTGCGTTTGGCCATTTCAAAGCCTCTGACATGGTTCAATTCATATTCAATACAAACGGCGAAGCCGTTCCAGAAGCAAACTATTGGACATACTTGATGATTTGGCGTGATGCTGATAATGACGGCATCCCTGAATACGGACCAGAGTGGGAAGTCGTCTCAAGGACTCTCTCTGATGTTTATTCTCAAACACTCTGGGTATCGCTTTCTAACCTTACAGATGCCGAAATGAATAACCTATTTATCGGTGTACGAGACTTCCTCTGGGATGACCCGGCAACACCGGACGAAAACGAAACAATCTCCGTGGACTACGAAGGAATTGCGATTTCCATGTCTGTCAGACTATATTCCAAGACAACCAGTGTTTCGGGAGTAACAGTGTCCATCGCAAGTGGAACTCAAGCAGATGTAACAGTTGATCCAACAGGACTTGCTCCGGGATTACACTCTGGGTTCGTAACCCTCACAACATCATCAGGCATTAGTGCCTTAGTTCCTTTCAGTTTCAGCATACCATTTATGGTCGATAACGGTGAGACAGCTGGATGGAGCACTGTTACAAAAGACGCCCTCGATGAA